>NZ_JAKGBF010000005.1:0-333937 GCF_021530695.1 Pseudoalteromonas sp. OF5H-5 | reverse complement strand
TCAAAGTGACTGTTTATCAATACATACAAATAGTAAATGAGAGATAAATAAAAGAAGCAACAAGGCTGTTAAAACAACCTTGTTGGATGAGTATTACTTGACTGCAGCTGAGCGTCCATATATGTCATCAATGATTCTATTTTAGAAATGGCTGTCCTTCTTTCTGTTAGAAATGGCTGTCCTTCTTTCTGCTCCCTTTGCCAGCATAGGTACAAATAATAGTGGGTGTCATCAATGATTCAAACTGCGAGCGCTTACTGGCTTAGTAAAACGAACATATTCAATTCTAGAGTTTCTTGCTGCTGTATTTTCAGCGCTTTGCCGTGCGCGATAACCCAATTTTAGTGTAGAGATACGCTTATCCGCCAAAGGTCACCCTATCTAAGAACTCTTTTTGTCCATATTCTTTAAGTGTTTCCGCACGTTTTAATCTCACTTTGTCAGCTTAGATACAAATAACGTTGGGTGTCATCAATGATTATTGCTATCGAATATCGCCACTTTTAATTAGAGCTTCCAGTTTTGGGGTTTCAAAGCCATGAAACTCAAGAAAATACATTGTGTCTCTGAACTTCAAATCAATATTACATTCGAGAGTATGCGCATTTAATATTGCTTGCTTTAACATCTCTGACAACTCACTTTCTTCTGTAGATTCAAACAAGATGATTATTGAGTGAATATTAGAATATAAAAAGTCTTGATTTTCGATCTCACGAGTTAAGTAAAACCTATAAAAATCAACGCATTGACTGGCAGATATTTTTTTATTTAACACGAATGAACTTATCCCGCCGTTGACGATATTTTCTTCTGCACCATATATTTCATCTAGTAGTTTGAAACTACCTGAAGACAAGTATTCTTTTGTTTCATGGGAATCTTTAATCAGGAATGTTTCGACAATATTCCACTCGTTTGAATATAAGTTAACCCCCAATTGCTTTGAAATAACATTAGCAGCTAAAACTCGAACAAACTGCAACGGATAAATTGTATCGGTAACCAGAGGAAAAAAAGGTTGAACTGGAAATATGGACTTATCGTAAAAAACTCGTCTTCCGTGGGCTACACTATTTCTAGCTTCGACCAAGTTTTTGATCCAAAATGCTGTTTGGTTACTATAAAGATCATATTTTTTGAGAAGGTAAAGTATCTTTCCTGTGACGGATAGGTCTTTAGACAATAAGCTTGAAAGTAACTTAGCCTTTGAGTTATTTTCGTTTTCTAGGGATTGCCCTGATAAAGATAAAACTTCTTCATTGTATTCTTCAACAAAAGTACTTATCAGATCATTAGACCTTGTTTTTAGTTCTTTTAAATAAAGATCTCCCAAAAGCTCAAGCACATGAAAATAGGCTAAAGTAGCTTCATCTGTGTATATAAGGCTCGTCTCGGAATCTTTTTCCATAAACCTCGCTTTTCGCCACCTGTCTAGCAAGGAAAAAAACAGCTCACTTTCGTGTTTTTTCATTGCATTAAGCTTTTCAATTATTTCGGTAAGGTATTGAGTATTATCCACTCCATCAATAATGAACCTAGACTCTACAGTCTCGGCATCGCCTTCAAAAACGTAACTTTTAGAGGTGGAACCAAATACGTCCAAAGGCTCATCAATAACGAATGACACAACTCCTAAAGCAACAAGATACTTAGATCGTGAAGATATTGCTGAATCAGTTATTGATTCATAATCTTTTAAATTTGACTCAACGGAAATTTTTAAATAACCATAGTTTGACAAAGCATCCGCACCGTCTAATTCAGTAAGGAATTGTACGGAAAAACCATTTAACTGAAACTGAATTTCTACAGGTTTATCTAGCTCGCAGTAATATTCATTAATACATTTTTTCATTTATGTTATTAAGAAACCATAGGTTAAAAATTTGAAAGCATATAACACTTTAGTATTTATGCGACACGCTGTTTGTGTTGCATAATCGCTTGTTGAACTGAGCTGCTACCTGCTCGATGTGACGGAGTTGGTGTTGTTTATGCTATAGCTTACTTAGAAAAAATAGGCTTTTTAGAGGCTCTCACTTTCCTAGCTAGTGTAATCAGTTTAGCTAGTGTTATGTAAGCTTTCCCTGCATTGCTCAGCGCTTATTATGTATTCATTACACCTAAATTTGTCTTAATAAGCAATTATATTTTTTACGCCTACAGAGGCCGCTAGCCTGAGCAATTAAGCAGGTTAACTAATTGATTTTAAGCAACTATCGAGCTGCTAACTCGTTCGCTCTACTTTGGTTGTTATTGCATCTAACTTGAATACGTCAATTAGCCGCAAGATATCTGCCTTACAATGCTAACAAGGCCAATGCGGTATCAGTGTCACGGTTTCTGTGTTTGGCCTCTTTGTTCAGCATGTGCATGTGCATGACGCCTGCGACCTTATCAGCGCTAACTTTCGCTTGCGGCATGCATTGGCTAAAAAACCGTAATGTCGAATACGCATAAATCCTTTCGGTAATTAATACACGCTGCAAATGACGCCGTATGAATTCGTCATTACTCAGTGTCATCACTTTATCGCAGTTATCATCTGCGTAATCTCGGTATGTGAAGCTCACCGGTTGGGTATTTGCTAATACTAAACGTGCTTTGTTATACACGCAGCATTAGAAATGGCTGTCCTTCTTTCTCTCCCTCTTTCAGATATCGCGCTGATCTTGATACTACTCAGTTGACAAACATTACAAAAAATAATCTCCGCTTTGGCAAGTTTACTGCATTTTTTTGCATCTACCTCCTCCCTTTACCCATCCCTATTTGTGATATCACTCGCTTGGCATTGTCGGCACACGCCATGTCACCCGGTTTGGCTTCTATGTCATTAAGGATGGAGTTTAATTGTCGTTTGTTGTCTGCAAGCTTTTTCTCCATCAGTTCAATATCAGCAAGTTTTTGACGTAAAGCGTTAAGTAGCTGATCATGTTTCCAGTCACTTAGATCACTCAGAAGTAATTTACTCAACTCATCTAAACTAAAGCCTGCCTTTTGACCATTTGAAATTAAATGCAATACAGTTTCAGCTTCAGGGGGATAGGTCCTATAACCATTGGCAGCGCGCTTAACTAATTTAAGTAGGCCAATATCCTCATAGAATCGAATTTTCGACGTCGCTAAGCCTGTTCTTTTTGATAATTCACCAATTTTCATAAACTCGAGTTCCTACTGCACTCAGTCTGCTACCTTAAATGAAAAAATCTGTGCTTATCCCAAACAATAGCAGATAACAGAAATTAAGTATTGACCTTCAAGTTTACTTTAACCTTATGCTTGCACAAAACAGATACAAATTAAGGTAATTTTTATGCAAACAATACTTGGAGCAAACGGCCAAATTGGTAGTGAACTCGCCCGAGCTTTAAAGAAAGACTTTACCGATAACATTCGTCTTGTCAGCCGAACACCAAAAAAGATAAACAACACGGACGAATTACTCAGCGCTAATCTACTTGACGGCAGTCAAACGCAAAAAGCAGTAGCAGGCTCTAAAATTGTTTACTTAACCGCAGGACTGCCGATTGACACAAACATGTGGGTTGAGCAATTTCCTATTATGATGCGAAATGTAATCGATGCGTGCGCAAAACATAATGCCAAATTAGTGTATTTTGATAACACCTATATGTATCCGCAAAGCAATGAACGTCTCACAGAAGAAACACCTTTTTTGCCATATGGCGAAAAAGGCAAAGTTAGAGGCCTAATAGCGAATATGCTGCTCGATGCGATGAGTACAGGCCAAGTCAATGCGATGATTTGCCGCGCGCCTGAGTTTTATGGACCGGGTAAAACGCAAAGTATCACCAATACAACGGTTCTTGATAAGCTGCGAGCAGGCGATGCTGCGAAAATCTTTATCAGCGATAATACGTTACGTACCTTGATATACACGCCAGATGCTAGCAGAGCAATGGCGTTACTAGGCAATACCTCTGATGCGTATGGCCAGACATGGCATCTACCATGTGATGACAATCGACTCACTTACAAGCAAATCGTTAACTTAGCGAGCGAAATACTCGGCATTCAAGGCAAGTATTCAATATTAAAGAAATGGCAGCTATCACTGCTAAGCATTTTTAGCAAACCTATAAGAGAAACACGAGAACTGTTACCTCGATATGCAGTCGACAACATATTTGTATCAGATAAATTTAAGCAGCGCTTTACGGAGTTTGAAATTACCACTTACCGAGATGGACTAACAACAACTCTCAAGGAATGACGACGTTATTTAATACCTAGATCATTAGGCGTTAAGTTAAGTGCTACAACTAACACACGCTTTGGCGAGGAACAAACACTTAGATTGCTAAACTTGGACTCTGTACGGGAAATTGCCCCGCACAGAGTTGATGCTTTTTATCTCATCCCTTTAAGAATTTCGACAATTTCTAGGGTGTTTTCAAGTACCCTGATGACCCTACCTTCAACGCTTATCGTTACCAAATCCCGATCTCTGTCGCGATAAATCACTTTGCCATGGTCGTAGATATCTGGATCTAAGCGTTCTCCAACTTGGAGTTTTTTTTGCCAACCTGGCGGAAGTGATTTGCCCTGCTTCAACTTTTTCTCAAGGCCCGGCGGTAACTTGTCCGGTTTTGCATTCGCCTGATTTAAACCTAAAGTCAGGCTAAAGGTAAGTAGAGAAAGTACAATAACTTTATTCATAACAACCTCTCTTTTAGCGCGGCATCATGCGCTTTGTGAACACAATGCCGTCTATAAAGTATTGTTAATAGTTTGAAATAAAGCTTATTGATATAAACTGAACAACAATCACTAATATTTAGATTGATTTAGTTTTGTTAACGCTTTAACGGAGAAACGTTCAATGGCGATCCCCAACTGAAGTCCAAACTTCTCAGCAACGCCTTTTTTAGCTTTATAAGCCACTTTATAAAGTTGGTGACTTTCATTTAGTGACATGAGTAAATCGTCACTGGTTGATATTTCATCAACTAGTTTAAGTTCTAACGCTTGTGTACCAAACCAATGTTCTCCAGTGGCCACTTTCTCAATATCGAGCTCGACACGATTATCAGAGACAAAGTGTTTGAACAGACCATGCGTTTCTTCAATCTCCTCTTTAAACTTTTCTCTGCCTTTATCCGTATTTTCACCAAACAGCGTGAGTGTACGCTTATACTCACCAGCGGTTACCATTTCAAAGTCAACGTTATTCTTTTTCAATAAACGATTGAAGTTGGGGATCTGCGCAATCACACCGATTGAACCAATAATTGCAAACGGCGCTGCAATAATCTTATCTGCAACACAGGCCATCATATATCCGCCACTTGCAGCAACCTTGTCTACACAGACGGTTAGAGGAATACCCGCTTGCTTGATACGCGTAAGCTGCGATGCACCAAGTCCATAACCGTGAACAACCCCACCACCACTTTCTACAGACACAATAACCTGATCCTTTTCTTTATCTGCAATCGTTAAAATAGCGTTGATCTCTTCTCTTAAACCCGAGACTTCGTGAGCGTCCATACTCCCGTTAAATTCAAGATAAAAAACGTTTTTCTCTGCTTCTTTATCTTTATTTTTTTGCGCTTTTGATTGCGACTTATTTAGGGCTTTTAGCGCCTTTTTATCAAGCGTTTGCTGCAAAAACTGCTGCTTAGATTGCGCCAAACTGTCACTTAAATCGATAACTTCAATCTCACCCTTTTTCGATTTTGGTTTTGAGCTTGCTCCCACCATCAAAATAATGACTACTGCGATACCAAAGATAATGGTTACTGTCTTGGCTAGAAATAACCCATATTCAAACAAAAATGCCAAGTCGTTCTCCTCATTTAGCTCATAAAGGGGGCCATTTAACTCAATATTAAATGGACACAAAAAAGACCGCTAGCGCGGCCTTTTATAGTCTCGAAAAATGTCTTAGTTTGCAACAACATCCGGGTTAGATACTTGTAAAACCAAACCCTTTGACTTCAAGAAGCTTGCAACTTGTGTTTGCATTTCGAGTGACGCTGCGGCGTGTCCTGCTGCTGTACCACCAGCTCTTTCATCAAAGCCTGTCGTCAAGATTGAACTATGATGGCCCTGAGAGAACTTCACTACATAACTTCCAGGTGTTCCGTCTTGACTCATTTGCGTTTCGCTTGCAGGCATTAAGCCCATGAAACCAGCAAGTGGTAAGCTACCTGACAAGAAGCTGCGTTCTGTTGTTGGAGGAATAACCAAGTCAGCAGCATTGCCATCAACACCACCCGTAACAACGCTCATATATACTGGCGTTTGTAGCGCTTTCACGGAAGCTGCATAGTTAAGTGGATCGGCACTGTCTAATGCCGTTTGTGCTGCAAAACCAAACTGCGTCACCGTACCATCAATCAGTGCAAGTGTTGCGGTATCTTCAGCCGCCTCGAGCCCTGCTCTAAAGGTTGCATAAGCACACGACACAAACTCACTTTGTACAGCAGCAAGCGTACCACAGTCAGCAATTGCGCCTTCTTGCAGATAGGTATTAAACGCTTGCGATGCTAGGTTACCTGCAGAACTCAACACTGAACCTTGTACAAACGGGCCAAATGATTTTGATTCAATCAAGAAATTAGCAATACCCGAACCACCACTTGCAAGCGCTGCTGACTCAACTTTAAAGAAGCCATCAATTGCTGGATTTAATGGTGTATTGGTTTGTGCAAGGAAGCTTGGGCCTACAATAGAACCAAGTGAGTGACCTAGGTAACTAACTTGTTGAGTATTAAAGTTAACTTGACCGCCAGATGCTAGATTAATGAAGTTTAAGCCTAAACGTAAACCCATTAAATCTGCTGCTGATTGCTTTAAGTTATCACGCGCAACCAACAACGATGTAAGGTTCATGTAGGATAACACGCTACCTGTCGAGGCATTAAAATCATCAGTGCCATCACCATCGATATCTAAACCGCGAGCACCGTGCATTGGGTGATCGATCGCAACTGTGGCAAATCCTGCTTGTGTTAATGACAACGTCAAACCAAGCATGTCTTCTTTTTTACTCGTGATACCATGTTGCAAGATAACAACAGGCCAGCCGCCTTCTGGGCGCTGAGACTCATCCGCAGGCATTGTGATTTGCACAGGAACATTAGCAAGCCACTGCTCTTTAGGGATTGGATTGTACTTAGTTAAGAACTTAGTACCATCTAAACCTAAATCTCTCAACTTTCCACCCGAAAGTGTATTACAAGCAATATCATTTGGTTCTGTTGGCTCTGGTAAACCACCAGCTTGCGCCGCATATCCAGCGACAGCTACCGCGCTGTCGCAGCGAGCTTGCCAATAGGTATCAGCTAGCGCAGAGATATCTTTATTTTTTGGTTGTGATAAGTACTGAGGTAGTTGTATTTGACCTTGCAATAAACGTACGCTTCTAAAAGCAGGTAAAATAGCATCAGGCACTTTTCCTGCAAGTGCATCTGCAACGGTGATCACCGGTTGTGCAGGTACAGCGACAACAGGGTTAGCACCACCTTGTAATTTAGCGGCTAACAATTGCTTAGTCGCCGCCAATGCGTGGCCTGTCGACTGTGTCGTCATTGCAGCTGTATATATAATCTCTTCTTTACTCACCGAACCCGCTGCAGTTACCGCCCCTTCATAGCTACGAATCACAGCCTGAAGAGACTTCTGAGCATCAGTTACCAATGGCGCGTCTTGGCGCAATAAGGTGTAAGTCGAAGAAGCATCTACACTTTGACCTTTTGAGTCTTTAAGACCTTTGGTCAAAACAGTAATGTACGTAGTTTCAGGTTTGAATGGTTTAACTGGGATAATAACTAAACCGTTACCTGTGCTATTAGCCATGGTAACGAAATCACCATCAGGGCCAAATTGTAATTCAGCAATTGGCTTACAAGCGATACCTGAAGGCACCTGAGCACAGTCTTCGTCGGTTTGTAATGGTCCACCCATTGCAACTTCAAAAATTCGTACAGAGCCCGGGGTCATGACGCTTTGCGCATCGAGTGTCAAACCATTCGGTGTCGTCATGTCGATAACGTAAGGCATTTGCGTCGACCAACCATCTAAGGCGCCAATCACAATACTTGGGTTTGCGTAGCTTGCACGCGTTACCAGAGGGTTACCTTCACCATCTTTCACTCCTAACATTTCGTCAGGTAGGTTTAAGGTACCGTCTTGAGTGCCGGATAAAAGAATATCGTTTGGAACTGAGATCACACCACCTGATGGATCAAATTTAACAGAAATCGTTGGAGAAACGGGTGTAGTATCATTTTTTACATCTTCTAACGTTTCACCGCCTCCACAGCCAGCGAGTGCTGCTGATACTGCGAGTGAGAGTAGCATTTTTTTCATTTTATAGGCTCCGACATAATCTTATTATTATTGTGATAATTCTCGTTAAATCTATGTAATTGCATTTTTAATAAGACATTAGACCAGTTAAACTTAACTCAAACTTTGTTATTTCGCCAGCCATATTTACAATAAATTCGCTAACTTGCTACGGCATTGTGATAAAATAGCTCAAACATCTTAATTGGAGTCCAGAATGCAGACTTATCAAGCTCCTGAAAACGCACTTGCGAATAAAACGATACTAGTAACAGGTGCCGGCGATGGCATCGGCCGTGTTGCGGCGATTAATTACGCCAAATATGGTGCAACGGTTATTCTATTAGGCAAAACCACCAGTAAACTAGAAGCCGTTTATGATGAAATTGTTAACGCCGGTTACCCACAACCTGCAATTGTACCTTTAGATTTACGTGGTGCAACCAAACAACACTTCCGAGACTTGGCTGCCACCATCGAGCAGCAATTTGGTAAGCTCGATGGCTTGCTAAATAATGCTTCTATTTTAGGCTCTTTAGGTCCAATGGAACACTTTTGCGTTTCAACCTTTGAAAACATAATGAAGGTAAACGTAACAGCCCAAGCGGTGATCACTAAATCGCTATTCCCTGTAATGAGAAAAGCGCCTAATGCTTCTATCGTCTTTACTTCATCGGGTGTAGGACGTAAAGGTCGTGAGTTTTGGGGAGCGTATGCAATTTCTAAATTCGCAACCGAAGGTATGATGCAAACTTGGGCCGAAGAAGTGGGTAAAACCAATATTCGCATCAACTGCATTAATCCTGGTGCAACAAGAACAAGTATGCGTGCATCAGCATTCCCAGGTGAAGATAAAGATAAACTAAAAACACCTGAAGAATTAATGCCAACATACCTGTACTTGATGTCTGATGACTCAATCGGAGTTAATGGCCAATCTTTAGATGCCCAAACCTACTAACTAGCACTTTAAAGGCTGCAGATCCACAATTGCAGCCTTCTATATTAACCTGAGGTTTGGATAAGGAATGTTCCAACTCATTGTTGCTAAAGCACAACTTAGTTTTCTCCTTGTCTAGCCAGAGAGTTTTAGGGAAAACACCGCTTCCTCGTCCTGCTCTCGCTAAGGTACCTACTTCCTGTAGGCAAGGCGAATTTACGCACCAATAGCTGGCTATTGGAAGTGAATTCAACGCAGTTAGCGCTAAAACTGGCTGCTAGAAAGGCATTAATTATCCGCAGCTCAGGTTATATTACTTAAGTTAATCTCTCGGCAAGGTTTCAAACGCCAGCACTTGCTCTAATTTTTCATCCCACTTCGCTTTACTCGCGATAAATAGGTGTGCAGTTGGCGTAAGACTCGGCGCATCATCTAAACTACCGGCAGGTACCACTATACCAACAGGCTGCTGGTTTGGTAATGCAGAGCCACAACAAGTACAAAAGGCTTTAACGTGCTTAGTATTCGGTAAAATAAAGCGGGTTATTAACTTTTCGCCCGCAAGCCAAGTTAGCACTGCATTTTGAAAAAATAAATTCGCAGCATGTGCGGACCCTGTGTCTTTTTGACAATACTCACAATGACATAAATAAAAGCCCTGCGCGTTGCCCTCTACAAGATATTTAACCTGACCACACAGACAACTACCAGCAAACATCTCTTTCATTTGCATCTCCTTATCAAATACAAAAACACCAGCTCACTAGGCTGGTGTTTAATACCAATTAGTCTTAATACTTGATCAATTTGAAGGAGCAAATCTGACGCTAACTACGTTAAAAACTTCTCATTTAGAACAACTAAATAGCAAAATTTTTGCCTTGCCTATATGGATGTAGGTACCTTGGCGATAGCAGGACGCGGTAGCGGTGTTATCGACAAGATTTTCTCGCCTCAAAATAGCTCACTTAAATAAGCTAATTGGTATAAAAAGCTTAAATTACTTTCTTCTTGGGGTTTTGACCCTTTGATTATGCTTTTTCACTGCTTTGCGGATCTTGTTAATTTTCGCGCGCTTGTCTTTGCGCTTTTCTGGCATAACCGACAACTTAGTTTGCTGCTCGGCCCTCATGCTTACCGATTTACGTAGGTAGTTAACATCTTCTAATTTTAATTCTTCCCATCCACCTTGTGGTAAACGCTTATTAAGCTCCAATTTACCATAGCGGATACGGATCAAACGCGACACTTCAACATCTTGCGACTGCCAAAGACGCCTAACTTCACGATTACGCCCTTCCGTCAGTGTTACATTGAACCACTTATTCAGACCTTCACCGCCAAGTGGCTTAATCTTAAGGAATTTTGCAGGACCGTCTTCTAGCTCAACACCTTTGGTTAATGTACGCAACGTTTGGTTTGTTACTTCACCAAATACGCGAGCAGAATATTCACGTTCCACTTCGTATTTTGGGTGCATCAAGCGATTAGCTAGCTCACCATCATTGGTAAAGAGCAACAGGCCTGATGTATTGATATCTAATCGCCCAATAGCTATCCAACGGTCACCATCTAACTTTGGTAGCCTATCGAATACAGTACGACGACCTTGAGGGTCGCGACGAGTACACAGCTCACCTTCAGGTTTATGATACATAAGTACGCGACAGATGCGCTCTTCTTGCTGCTCTATTTTAACAATATGTCCATCTACACGGATCACCGAAGTCTCTTCCACTCGGTCTCCTAGCTTGGCAACTTTTCCATCTACACTTACGCGGTTAGACTCAATATACTTTTCCATTTCGCGTCTTGAGCCAACGCCAGCTCTTGCCAATACTTTTTGTAGTTTTTCACTCATTCAGATGGTTCTCTCACAGAAGGATCGTTTAATAACTGTTCTATTTTCTCATTATGTTGTTCAGGTAATCGAGGTAATTCCCCAAGACCAGATAATGAGAAGTAATCTAAAAATTGTTTTGTCGTTGCATACAATGCAGGCTTACCCGGTACCTCTTTGTAACCCACCACTTTTATCCACTCGCGATCTATCAAGCTTTTGATAATATTAGAACTCACGGTGACCCCGCGCACTTGCTCTATTTCGCCTCGAGTGATTGGTTGCCGGTAAGCAATCAATGCCAAAGTCTCAAGTGTAGCACGTGAGTATTTTGGTGCTTTTTCCTGCCACAGTTTACTTAGCCAAGGGCTCAAGCTCGGGCAAGCTTGAAAACGGTATCCAGTACCAACCTCAACCAGCCTTACACCGCGAGTTTGATAATGATTTACCAGTGTTTCCAGTGCCTGATCAATACGCGGTGATGACACGCTGATATCTTCCAGCACAGTTTCTTTTAAGCGCTTTTTAGATAACGGCTTATCTGAAACGAAAATCGCTGCTTCAACCAATTCAACCAGTTGTTCATCGCTAACGCGTCTTTTCATATTTTATGCTTGAAGATAAAAATGCGGAGTATAGCAGAGGCTGCAGCCATCCCCTAGCCTTTTAAATGCAGGTAAATCGACGCTGCTGTTGCTGACTGAATATAGTCAACCAATTGCTCCTTAATGAGTTCGAGCATGGCAATAAAAGTAACCACCACACCACTGCGCCCTTCGTCCAAGGTAAAGAATCGCGCAAATTCTACCGGCTTATCCTGTTCTCGTAGCAATTGCAATATAAAGCTCATACGCTCTCGAGTCGAAAGTGCTTCTGCGGATATATGATGGTGCTCAAAGGTCTTGGCTCTAGCCATCACTTCCGACAGCGCCAAAAGTAATTCCCTCAGTTCAATGTCTGGGAATTCTGGCTCAGAGTCGGTACTACTGTCTACCAACGCATGAGCGACAAAGATATCACGCTCAACACGAGGGATCTCATCTAAATTCTCAGCAGCTTGCTTAAATTGCTCGTATTCCTGCAAGCGTCTCACCAGCTCTGCTCTGGGATCTTCCTCTTCCTCTAACTCTTCGTGTTTTGGTAGTAGCATTCTTGATTTTATTTGCGCCAGCAAAGCTGCCATCACTAAGTATTCACCCGCAAGTTCGAGCTGCATGTCCTTCATCATTTCAACGTACTGAACATACTGCTGAGTAATACTAAAAATCGGTAATTCTAGAATATCTAATTTATGTCTTTTTATAAGATAAAGCAGTAAGTCCAACGGGCCTTCAAAGGTCTCTAAGATAACTTCTAGGGCTTCGGGGGGAATATAAAGATCTTCCGGCTTTTCAATTACCGCTTCACCGTGTAAAAAAGCCAGCGGTAATTTCTGTTGGAGTGCTTCTGTCATCTCAACATGCGTTATTCAAAAGGCGACGTATCGCCACAGCCACGACGCAAAATTTCAATGGTGTCTTCGGACATATCAATAACGGTGGTTGCTTGCTCGATTAAATAGCCACCATGGATGATTAAGTCTACGTGCTTCTCAAGACGCATGCGGATATCATCGGGGTCAGACTCAGTAAACTGCTCTCCTGGCAAAATCAAAGAGCATGACATCAAAGGTTCACCTAGTGCTTCCAACAACGCGCAAGTAATTGGGTTATCAGTCACACGGATCCCGATGGTTTTTTTCTTCTCATTGAGCAAACGACGAGGAACTTCTTTCGTCCCTTTAAAAATAAACGTGTACGGACCGGGCGTATTATTTTTAATCATCCTAAACATTTGATTATCGACACGGGCATAGGTCGAAAGCTCCGACAGATCACGGCATAAAAGAGTGAAGTTATGGTGTTTTTCGATGCCGCGGATCCGCTCTATCCGCTCCTTAGCTTGCTTATTACCGAGGTTGCAACCAATCGCATAGCCGGAGTCGGTTGGAAACACCACTACGCCACCTTGTTCAATAATATCAGCCGCTTGGCGAATTAAACGCGCTTGCGGATTATCTGGGTGAATATGAAAAAATTGACTCATAAGCTTATTCCTCTTTGCCTCCCCAATGACGCCAAACTCCTTGACAATCTTTAGGTAAATACAAGTTACGACCAAGGTCGACCCAAGGCATTGGGAAGTGAAAATCTGACCCTTGGCTTGCTAACAATTCAAACTCTTGACTTAGTCGCCCCAAAAATTGGCGCTCAGTAGGCGCTTGCTGGGGCTGTGCAACTTCCATTGCAGCTCCCCCAACCGCTTTAAATTCAGCAATTAACTTTCTTAGCCACTTATTCGACATCTTATATCGAGCAGGGTGTGCCAGCACACTTACTCCACCCGCAGCGTGAATAGCAGAAACGGCCGTTTGTATATCGCACCACTGACTTGGCACATACCCAGTTTTGCCGCGTGCTAAAAATTTATTGAAAACGCTTTGCACGTTTTTAGCCACGCCCCGCTCAACCAGCACTTGAGCAAAATGCGCTCTGGTGATCTGCGCAGTTTGGGCAAGCGCAAGGGCATCTTCGTAGACATGCTCATAGCCCTTTTTGGCTAATCGCTCGCCGATTTCTTTTGCTCTGGCTTCTCGCTTTTGCTGCTGTTCGTGCAGTAACTTTGTTAATGCTTCATGCTCAGGGTCAAAATTTAATCCAACGATATGGATCTCAAAGCTTTCCCATTTTGTGGAAATTTCAACGCCATTGATAAGTTCTAACGTGAGATTATTTTGGCTAATGTAGTCACGGGCAGGCTGGATCGCATCTATCGTGTCATGATCTGTAATTGCAAGAATATCAACGCCTTTTTCCGTTGCTCGCTCAAGCAATTCATCAACAGCTAAGCGGCCATCGGAAAAAGTAGTATGGCTATGGAGGTCATATTTAATCAAAATGTATTAACTATCTCTATGAATTATCAACGTTTTGATTATATCACAAGTTAACTGATACGACCTTAGGTTATTTTCTGATATTTGCCCTTGACACTTGTAGCAAGAATAGGGTTTACTGTAGCTAATTTAGATTAAACAACGAAATATTCACAAATGAACAAACAAATTCAAAAAAACATTTGGTGGTGGCACTCGAACTAAGCGGGTGTGTTTCGTTATATCTACGATTTATCAACCCGCGCAATGTCGCGGGTTTTTTTATACTTTTTAGAGGCTTATATGAACAACAATATCACAGTAAACACAATTTGGTGGTGGTGGATGCCCTAGCGGGACGGTATTGTTGTGTCTGAACAATAACCCCCGCAGAGCTCAGCTTTCGGGGGTTTTTTTATTTTCTAAACAGAATATCTAGAAATTAAGAGGAATGAGGTTTGATTTTTAGTCATATAACGACCACACCAGGTGAGGTCACCAGCATAAGACAAAGGCGCGATTATATTGCCAGCCCACTGTCTTTATACGCAGGTTTAAACAAAGCAAACTCGTTACTGCTCGAATCGGCAGAAATAGAGTCTAAAGACAATGTGAAAAGCATCGTGCTTGTGGATAGTGCGATTCGATTCGAATGTAACGGCGCCCAAGTCATTGCTAAAGCCTTGTCTAACAATGGTGCTCAGTTGCTACCGTACCTTGCGCAAAAGGTCACAAATTGTGACGTGACCCTCAATGATAATACCTTGACGCTCACGTACAACGCATTGGAAAGTAACATTGATGAGCATACAAAACTAAAAGCGGATAACGCCTTTAGTGCGCTCAGAACCTGCACAAATGAAATTAAACGTAACTCAGATACGCCATTTTCAGTTTTTTTAGGTGGTGTATTCGCCTATGATATGGTGGCAAACTTTGAGCAACTTCCTGAAGTACCAGATGGGGACAACGACTGTCCCGACTATGTTTTCTATCTCGCTGAAACCCTAGTTGTGATCGATCATCAAGCACGAACTACAGAGCTCATTGGTAATGTTTTCAATGGCCCTGAGGTTCACGCCAATTGTTTTGAAGTAGGCAAACAGCTAGAAGAGCTAAACAGTCAGTGTGACCAAATCACTGAATTTCAGTTTGAGCCACAAAGTGGCGGTGCAGACGTCAAAGTCAATGTGAGTGACGACGAATATTGTCAACACGTTGAAAAGTTGAAAACCAACATTATCAACGGTGACATCTTTCAAGTCGTTCCCTCTCGCACTTTTTCACTTCCTTGCCATAACTCACTCGCCGCCTATAAACAGCTCAAACTACAAAACCCTAGTCCTTACATGTTTTATATGAAGGATGAGCGCTTTGTGTTATTTGGCGCATCTCCAGAGTCTGCACTCAAATATTGTGAGCAGAGTAACCAAGTTGAAGTCTATCCCATTGCGGGGACAAGACCACGAGGTAAGTTTGCTGATGGTAGTATCAATCCAGATTTAGATAGCCGCATTGAGCTTGAGCTGCGCAACGATCAAAAAGAGCGTGCAGAGCACCTTATGCTTGTTGACCTTGCTCGTAACGATGTCGCACGGATCAGTATTGCAGGTACTCGACACGCAAAAGAATTATTGAAAGTGGACCGCTACTCACAAGTCATGCATTTAGTATCGCGCGTCGTTGGCCAATTAAAGCCGGATTTAGATGCGCTTCACGCCTATCAGGCTTGTATGAATATGGGCACTCTCGTCGGCGCACCAAAAGTTAAAGCCGCAGAACTGGTTCGCCATACAGAAAAGCAGCGTCGTGGCAGCTACGGCGGAGCGGTAGGTTATTTGATGGGCAATGGCGCCATGGACAGCTGCATCGTCATTCGCTCCGCGTTTGTAAAAGATAACGTTGCTTACGTGCAAGCGGGTGCAGGTGTTGTGTTTGATTCAAATCCACAAAGTGAAGCAAATGAAACCAAAGCTAAAGCCATGGCAGTGATTAAAGCAGTACAGTCCACATATAAAGGTGCAAACCATGACTAAGGTATACTTTTTAGATAATTTTGATTCTTTCAGTTATAACCTTGTGGATGAGCTTAGTTTGCTAGGACTCGACTTGGTCGTTTATCGTAACAATATCTCTGCCGAAACCATTTTCAATAAAATGTGTGCAGAGGTTGATCCAGTGATATTAGTTTTATCACCAGGACCTGGCGCGCCATCGGAAGCAGGCTGTTTGCTCGCGTTAATTGAGCTATGTAAAGGTAAATTCCCCATGCTTGGGATTTGCCTCGGTCAACAAGCCCTAACCCAAAGTTATGGTGGTAAAGTTGGCAAAGCGGGTGAGACGGTACATGGCAAATCTTCTATTATTGAAGCGGATGAGCATCCGGTATTTGCCGGACTTGGGACGCAATTCCCTGTTGCGCGTTATCACTCTCTGATGGCAACAAGCGTACCACCAGCACTACAAGTGATCGCGAGATATCAGGCCATTCCGATGGCTATCTATCACAGTGAACACAAAGTAATTGGCTATCAATTTCACCCAGAATCAATATTGACCCCCAATGGCGCTCAGCTATTACAACAAAGTATCGCGTACCTTAGCGCTTAGGAGATCAGGATGGAAAAGTTACAACCTCTATTACAGCAACAAGATTTATCGTTCGACGCCGCCAAATCCTTGTTTAGCGATATTATGGCTGGACAACTGAGCGACATCGAACTTACCGCAGCGCTGCTTGCGCTAAAGTTTAAAGGTGAAACAGCGGCGGAAATAGCCGGAGCAGCTCAGGCCATGCGTGATCATGCCACCGCATTTGACAAGCAAAATCTACTCGCAGCAGACAGCTGTGGTACGGGTGGCGATGGCACAAATACCATCAACGTGAGTACCACCGCCGCCATTGTCGCCGCAGCATGTGGTATTAATATGGTCAAACACGGTAATCGCAGCGTGAGCAGTAAATCAGGTTCCGCGGATTTACTAAAAGCACTTGGGATCAACATTGATATGACCCCCGCACTTGCAGAAAAGTGCTTAGCAAAGACCGGCTTTACCTTTTTGTTTGCACCGCATTACCACGCTGGTGTAAAGCATGCCATGCCGGTTCGCACGCAACTAAAAACACGCACGATATTTAATATTCTCGGGCCATTGGCAAACCCAGCTAAGCCTGAGGTGCAATTACTCGGCGTTTACGACCCTGCCCTTGTTTTACCCATGGCCGAAACGTTAAACCGCTTAGGTACGAAACGAGCGATGGTAGTTCACGGTAGTGGCACAGATGAAATTGCCCTACACGGCGAAACGCTAGTCGCAGAAGTAAAGCAGGGTGAAGTGACGCAGTACACCGTTACCCCAAGCGATTTTGGACTAGAAAACTATTCACTTGAATCTATTGCTGGTGATACGCCAGAATATAACGCGAAAGCGAGCCTTGCGATTTTAAATGGTGAAGGCGAAGCAGCACACAATGCAGCGATAATTGCAAACGTTGCAGCCTTGTTGGTATTAACCGATAAGGCCACAGATTTTAAAACCGCAAGCGAACAAGTACGCGAAGTGCTTGCAAGTAAGAAAGCCATGACAACCTTGGCTAACATTGTAGAGGTGAGTAATGGCTAATGTATTAGAAAAAATTGTTGCCGATAAAGTCGAAGAATTAAAAGCGCGCAAGGCGCAGCGTCCGTTAAGTGACTTTATCGATGAAGTAACCCCCACCACGCTTAACTTTATCGCTGCGTTGGCGCAAGCTGGGACCCAATTTATTTTAGAGTGCAAAAAGGCGTCACCTTCAAAAGGCCTTATTCGCTCACATTTTGATTTGACTGAAATTACCAGTGTTTATCGTAAGTACGCGACATGTATTAGTGTACTAACCGACGAAAAATACTTTCAAGGCAGTTATGAATACCTTGCCACGGTGAGAAAGCTGGTTGATCAGCCTCTGATCTGTAAAGACTTCTTTATTGATGAATATCAAGTTTATCTCGCCCGCCTACACGGTGGCGATGCCATTCTTTTGATGTTGTCTGTATTAAATGACGAAGAATATTTGGCACTAGCGAGCGTGGCCAAATCACTTAATATGTCGATTTTAACGGAAGTAAGCAACGAAGAAGAAGTGACAAGAGCGCTTGCGTTAGATGCTGAACTTATCGGTATTAACAATCGTGATCTCAGAGATTTATCAACGGATTTAGCAACAACAGAGAAACTAAGAAAGTTAATCCCCGAAGACAAAGTGGTGATTTCAGAGTCTGGCATATACACGCACCGCGATGTGAAACGCTTATCACCGATTTGTGACGGCTTTTTGGTCGGCAGTTCACTGATGGCTGAACAGGACTTAGAACTTGCTTGCAGACGCTTGATTTTGGGCGAAAACAAAGTGTGTGGTCTTACTCGAAGCCAAGATGCGCAAGCAGCTTATGAAGCTGGAGCGGTATACGGTGGCCTTATCTTTTATCCAAAATCGCCTCGTTATGTCGACATTGATTGTGCGAAGGCCGTCGCCGATAGCGCACCGCTCAAGTACGTTGGTGTGTTCGTTAACGCACCGCTTGAGCAAGTTGCTGAGTATGCGCAAATATTAAAACTGAGTGCAGTGCAATTACATGGCAATGAAGATGAGTTGTACATCAATACCCTGCGAAAACAACTTCCAGTTACCTGTCAAATTTGGAAAGCACAGGGTGTGGACACAGCACTGCCAAGCCCCTTCGCTGGCGTAGACAAGCAATTGTACGATACCAAAACCGACACCGCATTTGGTGGCACGGGACAAGTGTTTGATTGGCAGCTATTAAATCGTAGTTCGAGCAATTATATGTTGGCTGGCGGCCTAAACCCCGAAAACATTCACGGTGCCGTTAATATAGGTGCCGATGGTCTTGACCTAAATTCAGGCGTTGAGCAATCGCCTGGTAAAAAATGCGCTCAAAAAATCGCTAACGCGTTTACACAAATTCGAAAATATTGAGGTGGACATGAGTAATTCAGCTTATTTTGGTGACTTCGGAGGCATGTTTGTGCCCGAGTTACTCGTACCTGCGTTAAAGCAGTTAGAACAGGAGTTTTATAAGTCACAAAAAGACCCAGAATTTCAACAGGAGTTTTATCAACTTTTGAATGAATTTGCGGGTCGCCCGACCCCGCTGACTAAGACACGCAACTTAGTTAAAAACCCTAAGGTCAAACTGTACTTAAAGCGTGAAGATTTACTTCACGGTGGTGCACACAAGACCAACCAAGTGTTGGGTCAAGCGCTCTTAACCAAACGTATGGGTAAAAAAGAAGTCATCGCTGAAACCGGCGCTGGACAACATGGTGTTGCAACCGCCCTAGCCTGCTCATTACTCGGCTTAAAATGCCGCGTATACATGGGGGCTAAAGATGTTGAGCGTCAGCAACCAAACGTATTTAGAATGCGTTTGATGGGTGCGGAAGTTATCCCTGTTACCGCCGGCTCAGGCACATTAAAAGACGCGGTAAATGAAGCATTACGTGACTGGTCTGCAAACTACAAAACGGCACATTATTTACTCGGCACGGCTGCAGGTCCTCATCCATTCCCGACGATTGTCCGTGAGTTCCAAAAAATGATTGGTGAAGAGGCGAAACAACAAGTACTAAAAGCGGAAGGTCGTTTGCCAGATGCAGTTATCGCTTGTGTGGGCGGCGGCTCAAATGCTATTGGTATGTTCGCAGATTTTATTGACGAAAAAGGCGTGAAATTAATCGGGGTGGAACCGGCTGGTAAAGGCTTGGATACTGACGAACACGGCGCAGCATTATGTAAAGGTACTAAAGGTATTTTACATGGCGCCTATACCTATATCATGCAGAACAAAGATGGCCAAATTGAAGAATCTTATTCTGTCTCAGCAGGTCTTGACTACCCAGCTGTTGGTCCACAACACGCCTACCTTCATGAAACAGGCCGCGCGCAATATGTTGGCATTACCGACACTGAAGCATTAAATGCCTTTCAAGCGCTTGCTAAACACGAAGGTATTATTCCAGCCCTAGAGTCAAGCCATGCTCTGGCATACGCACTAAAATATGCAGAAGCGCAAACGGAAGAAACGGTGATTGTTGTTAACTTAAGTGGTCGCGGAGACAAAGACTTAGCTCACGTCCACCAGGTACTATCTGAGCGAGGTGAACTATGAGACGTTATGACGCGATGTTCGCGCACTTAAATGAAAAAAACCAAGGTGCATTTGTTCCTTTCGTGACGATTGGTGATCCCGATAAGGCACTCAGTATTGAGATCATCAAAAGCCTGATTGACGGTGGCGCTGATGCATTGGAGCTCGGTATTCCGTTTTCCGATCCCATCGCTGATGGTCCTGTTATCCAAGCGGCTAACATCCGTGCATTAGAGCAAGATGTTAATACGCAAGACTGTCTTGAGATCATCGCTGAAATTCGTCGCTACAACAGTGATATTCCAATTGGTTTGTTGCTTTACTCAAACTTGATTTTTGCTCGTGGTATTGAGCAGTTTTATCAAGACGCCAAAACTGCGGGTGTGGATTCTATCTTAGTTGCTGATGTGCCACTGCACGAAGCCAAACCGTTTAGGCTCACTGCAATGGCAAATGACATCGCGCCAATTTTCATTGCCACACCGAATGCCTGCGATGATACGTTACGAGAATGCGCCACCCGAGGTCGTGGCTATACCTATTTACTTTCGCGTGCAGGCGTGACAGGTACAGAAACGACAGCACAAATGCCGGCAACAGAGATGATCACCAAACTTATCGAATATCATGCTGCGCCGCCACTGCTAGGGTTTGGTATTTCTGAACCGGAGCATGTAAAGCATGCGATTGGCTCAGGTGCAGCAGGTGCGATAAGTGGCTCTGCAGTGGTGAAAATCATCGAAAAACACTTGGATGACCCTAGCACCATGTGCTTTGAGCTAAAAACCTTTGTTGAGCGAATGAAAGCTGCAACGCAGAAGTAATATTACTTTCAAGCCAGTGTTTAACACTGGCTTTTCTTAGAATTAACGCAAGTTATCTTTTAAGGCTTTAGCAGGCTTAAATAATACCTTATTTTGTCCCTCAATGGTGATGGTCTCACCCGTTTGAGGATTACGTCCTTGCTTTGGGGGATGATAACTTAACGCGAATGTCCCAAGTCCATTGATTTGCATCTGATCGCCTTCTGACAAGCGCTTTTTAGTGGCCTGTAAAATGACATTTAACACCGTCTGTGAATCTTTCTTTGTTAATCCACTAATTTCCGCCATTTTTGTAACTAAATCGCTCTTATTCATGCAAATACCTCTGAACCATTGAATGAGCGCAGCAGGCTATGGGTTTCGTTAAAGAAAGTCAATGTTGATGTTCTCGCCGTATCTTGGTAAAACCCTTACAACCAACTTTGTTAGGATAAAAAATGTCATTTTTAATTGAGTACTTACCGCTTATCCTGTTTTTTGCGGTTTATAAGTTTGTCGATATTTTTTGGGCAACGGGTGTGCTAATCATCGCTTCTCTTATACAGGTTGCACACCAATACATCACTAAGCGCGAAGTCGCAAAACGTCATTGGGTATTCTTAGCGATTGCGTTGATCCTCGGTGGAATGACGATTTTCTTCCATGATGAGCAATTTATAAAATGGAAAGCCACTATTATTTATGCAATTTTAGGTGTGGCTTTACTCGTATCGAGGTACTTGTTTAATAAAAACTTGGTAAAAGGCGCACTCGAAGGGGTTTTAAAGTCAGTAGCTGAGAAGGAAAAAAGCGAGATTGAGATTGATATTGATTTACCAGTAAAAGACTGCGACCAATTAAACCTATTTTGGGCAGTATTACTTTTCTTCATCGCTGGCCTAAACCTTTACGTTGCGTACCACTTCTCTCTTGATTTTTGGGTGAACTTTAAAGTCTTTGGTTTAATTGGGATCACCTTCGTTGCACTCCTCTTTACCATGTTTAAAATTCAAAAATATTTACCTGAAGAGTAACCATTCAAGGTTCATCTGCAGCTGCTATAGTTAACGAGTAAGAGCTAACTATAGCGGCTTGTAGCCGCCAAATATTTTGGGGAACCAGCCTTGAACGCAAGCCAATACCGGTGGTGTGAACTCGTATTTGTATTCTTTGTCCTGCCCATTGTCGCTTATCAATTCCGTGATCACCTCAACAATTGGCTTTTTCCAGCACTGATCATTTTAATGGCAGTCTGTACCCATTTACTACTAACCGACCCCCATTTCAAACGATTTAGGTTAACCAGTTTGGGAGAGTTTTCGTCCGTCAAAAAACGTTTATTCACCACGTTTTTCGCAGGTGCGATGTTTTCAGCCATGCTCTATGGTTTAGTTAGTCAAGGAAATTGGTTTTCCCTGCCGCTCAATTCACCTAGCGACTGGTTATTATTATTATTTGCTTACCCTATTCTTTCTGTCTTACCACAAGAGTTAATTTTCAGGAGCTACTTCTTTCATCGCTATAAAAGGATTTTACCAAATAAAAACAACCGAGTTTTGTTAAGTGCATTGGTGTTTGCGCTTGCTCACTGCGTCTATGACAATTGGATAGCCGTGGCGTTATCTTTTGTTGGAGGACTACTATTTTCTTATACTTACGCACACAGCCGTTCCCTTGCCGTGTGTGTGTTAGAGCATAGCCTGTGGGGGCTGTGGATGTTTACAATAGGAGTTGGGCAGTACTTAGATTCGGGCGTAAAATTTTAGTGGCTTAGTGAAGAATAAACATCGGCGCATTAATACGCCGATGTCATCGTGCCCAAACCAAATGTTCCGTTGCTAGAAGCCAAAGATACTAAATGCAAAATATTTAGTTGCAACGGTATTAATGAAAATAGCTAACAGGATCACCGGGATGAATGTAGATAGGGAGAAATTAATATATTTCTCAGTAAAGCTGCCTACGTACCCCTCTGAACCTTGCGCAAGTTCTTCATTCAAACCAGATTTTTTCCAGCGATAAGTAACAAATAGACACAACAGCAAACCATTCAACGGTAAAATAGTGTCGTAAAACACATCGTAGATTAGGTCAAAGAAGCTCTTCTGAGCATCGCCATAACTTACAAAACTTGTAAGCCAATCCACCATTCCAAAAGACATAGTAGATAGCACAGTCAAGATACCTGTGGTCAACGCTAAGATAATCAATGCCTTTTTACGTGAAATACATTTTTCTTCCATCAAAGTCGCTGTAGGCACCTCGACAATTGACACTAGCGACGTTATCGCAGCAAAGAAAACCAGTAAAAAGAAAGTACCTGCAACTATTGAGGCACCGACGTAGCCAATATCATCTTGTAAAGCCAATAACAATTTCGGCAAGTAATCGAAAATCATAGATACAGAAGAGTCAGATAACTTACTTGGATCTGTATTCGGATTGAAACTGAAGATAGCCGGAAGTACCATCAGACCTGCGATAAACGCCACTAATGAATCTGTAATAGCGACCATTTTGGAGCTACCGACGATGTCGTCTTTCTTAGAAATATACGAAGCGTATGTGATCAATATACCCATCCCCAAAGACAGTGAAAAGAACGCTTGTGACAGTGCGCCATTTAACACACTTGCATTCATCTTTTCGAAGTCAGGAACGATGTAATAGCGTACACCTGCCATCGCGTTATCAAGAGTTAATACGTATGCGACAAGGCCAATTAACATGACAAATAACGCTGGCATGAGTAACTTAGCTGCTTTTTCAATCCCTTCTTTTACACCGCCAACCAAGATAAGATTCACGATCACACCCACTATCAACATATAGATGAAAACATTGGTATCGTTGATAAAAGTGCCAAAGTACTTCGGAGAGGCGAGTGCATCTAAGTTACCTAAAGCTGTTTGCGCTAAGAAGCCAAAAATCCAAACGGTAATAACCATATAGAAGACGGCAATCATAAACGGCGTGAGTACAGCCAAGAATCCAGCTATTGACCACTTTTTATCATGATTAGATAGCAGCTTATATGCGCCAAACGGGTCCTTTTGGGCTTTCCTACCCATTGCCATTTCGGCCATCATGACAGGTAAACAGATAAACACTACAAATAGTGCATAGATTAGTAAAAATGCCCCACCACCATTTTTTGCGGCGGAAACAGGAAAGCCGACTAAGTTACCAATACCAACAGCAGAACCTGCAGCGGCAAGGATAAACCCTAATCGGGAGCTAAAATGCTCACGGTTTGCACTCATTGCAATCAACCTTATTATTATTTTCTACAAATATCCGAAGGACTCTACCAGTCAAGCTGAGTGTTTTTCAAGTTTAAATGTCTAATCACTGAAAAACTCTGTGTACATTTACTTTTGCACTGAGGGCGTTTTATCATAGTATTGATAAACGGGCCTGAACAGCCGACAAAATACGTAAAAATAACAATAATAACCTAGAAACCAATCCGGAACTAATACTTATGCTTTACATGATCTATTCAACCGACGCTGAAAACTCATTAGAAAAGCGTCTTGCTGTACGCCCTGCTCATCTAGCTCGTTTAGAAGAATTAAAACAACAAGGTCGATTGTTTGCAGCAGGCCCGTTACCGGCGATTGACTCGGAAGATCCTGGTGAAGCGGGTTTTGCGGGTTCTTTGGTTATTGCTGAGTTTGAAAACCTAGAAAGTGCACAGCAATGGGCGAGCGTCGATCCCTATATTGATGCTGGTGTCTATACTGCTAGTATTGTAAAACCGTACAAGCGAGTTCTGCCATAAAAGTTTACTGAACGTTAAGTTCAGCAAAGGTTAATTACAAAAGCACTAAATTTGTTTGAGATTTATGAAGTTTAGACACTTAGTATCTATGAAACTGTGGAGCTTAAAATGCGATTGCAACTCACTCTTTTAGCGTTGATTTTGGCGTTCGCTTCGAGTGTAGCAGACGCCAATAGCCGCAATGATAAAAATGTAAAGACAATTACAAAAAAAGAAGCGGTGTCTCTGGCGCTTGATAAGTACGCTGGGAAGACGCTTAAGATTTCTGAAGAAAATCAGTTTTTTGTGGTAAGAATTCTCCAACCAGATGGTCGAATTGTTGACTTAAAAGTAAACAAGAAGACAGGTGAAGTAAATAAGGACTAAGGATGCGTATTTTAGTTATCGAAGACGATATTCAACTAGCAGAAAACCTGCGAAATGCATTAGAGAAAGAAAAATATAGCGTTGACTTGTGTCATGATGGTGAGTCTGGATTATTTCACCTTGAAGAATATCCGTTAGATATGGCAGTAATCGACCTCGGTTTGCCAAAACTTGACGGTATTGAAATTATCCGTAGAGCACGTGCTAACGGCGTTAAGATCCCTATTTTAATCTTAACGGCACGCGACCGCTGGCAAGACAAGGTGGAAGGCCTTGATGCAGGTGCTGATGACTACCTCACTAAACCGTTTCATGTTGAAGAGCTAATTGCGCGCTGTAATGCACTTATTAGACGTAGCGCTGGACAAGCAAATCCAGAGATTTGCATTGGTCCAATCAAAATCCATACTCGCTCACAGCAAGTCTGGGTTAACGATAACGAGCTATCACTAACAGCCTATGAATATAAAGTTTTAGAATACTTAATGGTTAACCCACAAAAAGTCATTTCTAAATCTGAGCTCACTGAGCACATATACGATCAGGACTTTGACTTAGACTCTAACGTCATTGAAGTGTTTGTCTTAAGGCTGCGTAAGAAACTTGATCCTGATGGCACTCTGAACCCTGTTGAAACCCTTAGAGGACGTGGATATAGGTTTAAAAATCAGTGGTAAACAGCTCTCAAATTTCGCTTAAAATAAGACAAGGATTTATCCTTGTCTTTGTGCTTATTATTGCCCTTCCCGCGCTATTTTTCTCCGTGGGCAGGGCTTATTACTCTTCTTTAGTCGATGCGACTGAAAAAACATTGGAAGCCCACCTCTACTCACTTATCTCTGAAGTCGAATTTGTCTCTAACGGACTCGAAATGCCTCGCAGTATTCTTGCACCTGAGTTAAACAGATTGAATTCTGATACTTATGCTCTGGTCTATCAAGATAACTCCCTCGTTTGGTATTCCGAGTCGGCTGTAAACCTCTCAATTTCACCTGACTTTTCAGAAAACCAGGCTGGAGCATCTGAGTTTAAGCGAGTTGAATATAATGGCGTACTGTTTTGGCAACTTAGCCTGACCGTTATTCTCGGAAATGCAGAGCAATCGCAGCAAGCCCGCTTTGTACTTTTAAAGAAAAATGACGCGCTGATGGAGTTAATGTCAGGGTTTAGAAACACCTTGGTCAACTGGATGCTGGTTATGGGTGTAGTGATAGCCGGATTGATGGCATTTGGGTTTGTATGGAACGCAAGGCCGCTGCAACGACTCGATAGAGAAATTAAAGAGATTGAAGCTGGCGAGCGCGATAAGATCACAGGTCTTTACCCCGTCGAACTCCTAACAATCAAATCCGACTTAAACCTACTATTGGAATCTCAAAAGCGTCAAAAAGAGAGATATAGAGCTTCACTTAGCGACCTTGCGCACGCGTTAAAAACTCCCCTTGCGGTGATCAAATCCAGTCCACTGGCAAAAGATGCAGACGCTCAGGAGCAGCTAGACAGAATCAATGCAATGATCGAACATCAATTGAAACGTGCTGCAACGGGCGCATCCGATACATGGAAGAAACAAACATCAGTAAAACCCGTACTTGACTCAATACTCAACGCCATGACTAAAGTGTATCATGACAAGCACATTCAATTTTCATCCGAATGTGGTGAGGAGGTTGCATTTTTAGGTGATAAAACGGATTTAATGGAAATTCTTGGTAATATTATAGATAACGCCTGTAAAGCATGTGGTTCCTTGGTCGATATAAAAGTAAGTGCACCTAAAAAGCGCCTACTAATCATAGAAGTAGAAGATGATGGCCCTGGCATTCCAGAGCATCGCCGCTCAGAACTACTAACCAGAGGTGCAAGATTAGACACCTATGAAGCTGGCCACGGCGTAGGAATGGCTATCGTATCTGATTTAGTTAAGTCCTATCATGGCTTGATGCAAATAGGTACTTCCAGACATGGTGGCGCGAAATTTACGATAGAGTTTAACCATGAAAAGAATAATTAGCAGTCTATTGGTATCGGGATTAACCTTTTCTGTGATTGCAGACGACGATGTCACACTACAAGACTGTACGAAGTATGAGTCAACGCATCCGGAAAAGGCAAAAAAATTCCTCATGTGCCTGGATGGCAATATCAACTTACTTGAACGTCATCGTCAAACCTGGATCACTAAGTTATTGCTCGATACTAAAAAGTACCAAGCGGACACTGGTAATACACAGATCTTGCCAATTATGGAACGTGCCCTTCGCAATCAGGAGGAATATATGGAAGACAGCTGCCGGTGGCGATACTTACTAGACATGCCAAACGCGACGCGCTCAGCGACAGCTTATAAAAATTGCAAAATTGCATTTTTAAAAGCGCACATCATCGAGCTAAAGAGCAGTAAAGTATTGAAAGAAGATTTGAATCTCTAGCGACATTTTTGATTGGATTATTAGGTGCTAAGCTTTAATAACCTGAGCTTCAGATAATGACGAGTAAACCTTAGAAAGGAGCTGTTTATAGCTCCTTTTTATTTGCCGGATCTCAGCGTTGTTAAGATGGTCTATTATCGGGTTGTTCTGAACCGAGAAGGATTGCAAGCCATTTACCCTCTTCGCTGGTTTCAAGGGCAATTTTCACAACCATGGTAAGTGGCACAGAAAGCAGCATTCCAACAGTTCCGAGTAACCACCCCCAGAAGATTAACGAGAGAAACACTACCAAGGTCGATAAACCTAACCCTCGACCCATAAACCTTGGCTCAATAATGTTGCCCATCAAGGTATTAATACAAATGTAACCCACAGCAACAATGCCGCTCACCAATGGCCCCTGTGTCACTAAGGCCAGAAAAACAGGCGGCACAGCCGCAATGATTGAACCTATGTTTGGAATATAGTTAAGCAAAAATGCAACTACGCCCCAAAGCACGAAGTAATCAACATCTAACGCCCATAAAAAAACGGCCGCCACGACACCAGTCGCCAGTGAAACAAGCGTTTTAATCGCCAAATAGCTATTGATAGAATCTAAAAATCTATCAATTTGCTGCATTTTCATCTCTGGATCGTCTAGTGCGAGATGCACTTTGTGGCCCAAAGAAGGCGCTTCAAAAAGCATGAAGACGACGATAAGCAGAATTAAAAAACTATTTGCCATCACACCACCAAAGCCAGTCAGCATGTTGGTGGCCACATCGATTAGCTTATTTGGGTCTAGCATGCTAATAAGTTGTTGTTTATCCAATAATATATTGTAGTTCGCTGCAGTATTGACCAACCAAACGAACTTTTCTTGTAAGTCTTCTTTATAAGTTGGCAGCTGCTTAGAGAAATCATTAACTGATTGCCCAACAAGCCCACCAATGCTTGCACCAATTAAAATCACAAGTGCGATAATCACCAGAATGGCCAGACCTTTTGGTATCTTAAAACGGGCCAAAAGCTTGAGCATGGGATTACAGATAATCGCAATGAATGCGGCTAATATAAACGGCACAACAATCTCAGACGCAAGCTTGATCCCACCTAACACTAAAAATAGCGAGGCCAAAACCACCAGCGTTTTGTTAATTCCAGTCAGTGAAGACACAGTTCACTCCTTTTGCTTTTTTACCATTCTAAAACAAACCACCTATAATGAAAATGAGTGATCTAACTCCTTGCTAAAACGTAAGTTTATTTTATTACAATAAAGAGTATTGAGAATGAATATATTCATAACAGGCGCTACAGGATTAATTGGTAAAAAGCTATGCCAATTTTTAGTACACAAACATAATCTAGTTGTACTGACCCGTTCGCCTTCAAAAGCTGTAAGCCTATTACCAGGAGGGGTTAGCTGCGTCACCGATACTGATGATGTCGACTTTAATGAGCTTGATGCGGTCATTAATCTTGCGGGTGAACCAATAGCCAATGGCCGGTGGAGCAAAGAAAGAAAACAAGAGATCTACAATAGCCGGATAAAAATCACTGAGCAAATCGTTACAGCGATAAACACTGCGACGTCACCGCCCAAGGTGTTTATTTCAGGTAGTGCAATAGGTTTTTATGGACGCCAACCGGATAACTTGACCATCACTGAAGATTTCAAGGATTACCATGATGAATTCTCCCATAGGCTGTGCCGAGATTGGGAAGATACCGCCTTTAGAGCCAGCTCCAGCCAAACTAGAATATGTATAATAAGAACAGGCATTGTGCTTTCAAAATCGGGAGGTGCTTTAGATAAAATGTTACCGCCTTTTCGATTTGGCGTTGGCGGCCCGATTGGTTCTGGAAGACAGGTGATGTCTTGGATCCATATCGACGATATGATTCAGGCGATAATGTATCTACTTAAACATGACGAGATCTGCGGTGTTATTAATGCAACAGCCCCAAACCCGGTATCAAATAAGCAATTTTCTCAAGCCTTAGCACGCGCTATCTCACGCCCTTGCCTATTTACCGTACCACCGTTTGTCCTCAAATTGGCATATGGTGAAATGTCAGAATTGCTATTGTACGGCCAATACGTCGTACCAAAAAAACTTCTCGATGCAGGTTATCGATTCCGCCACGATCATATTGAAGATGCCTTGAACGCACTTAACTTATAACTTTGTGCAATACTTTATTCAGATGGTATATAGAGCTTTTCCCGCGTTAAGACTTTATCCAGGTAATGTTTGGTTTCATCATACGGTAAACTTTTGTCTAGCGCTGCTAGTACGTTTTCTGGCGAGAGTGAATTAATTATCTTTGCTGCTTTTGTAATTGATCTCGAATCATCAGCATTAAAAACGCGAGCAACATTTCCAGCACCGGTGTTATAAGCCGCAATCGTGCAATACTTACGACTAAGTGGGTTATGTATTTTACTCAGGTAGCGCTTATCTAGAATATTCAGGTAAGCCGTCCCCGCTTCAATATTATTATCCGTCACATATAGATAAGGTGCCGACATCGGTTCATCGCGATTGTACAACATACGATTCACATCAACACCCGCACTCGTCGGTACTATCTGCATCAAACCAAACGCAGGAATGTGTGACTTTGCCATTGGGTTAAAGTGGCTTTCGGTGTGCATAACCGCAAAAATTAAACTAGGTTCAATGTCAAAGCGCTTCGCTTGTGCATTCACTTGGCTCACATAACGTTCTGCTCGATGCTTGGAAAGTTCAGTCTGCTTGGGTAGCTTAAGCACGATTTCAGATACGACAGTTGCTTCACTTTTACCAGTATTACTAGCTGTTTCTAATAGCTTTTTAAGGCGTTTTTGCTTTAACAACTCCAACTTTTTCTGTTGCGCTTGTTGTTGAGCCTCTGCTAATTTTGAATCTTCACCGTCAATGATGGCCTCATCCGTCTGACGTTCTATGTACCGTTGCTGTTGTTCAAATTGGCTATCTATTTGCTTTTTCGCTGCGATCAACGCTTTTGCACGAGCAGCGTTATCCACTTCACGTTTCGTTGTTTCACTTTGGTTTATCGCGAGCGTATCAACATTAAATACATCAATTACTGCACGGTCTTTTGCGGTAAATTCCTTGTATAGGGCTTGAAGTTGAGCCTGAGATACCTTTTCATCTTCTGCATGCCTAATGCTTACTACCAACTCATTGGCTTCAAAGTCGACAACCATTCTGGATGATAAATCGTCACTGTAGGTGACAAATGCAGCTTGATCAGCAACAGTTATATCTCCCCACTGTTGGATCACATTATCACGAAAGGCATCGTACTCTTCAAAATGCTCTTCGACATAATCAGCAAACTCACTTAATTGTTGGCGTTTATATTGCTCAAACTCGCTCAGCTCTTCATCATTAGGCTCGGAGGTTTGCCAACGTGACATTTTCTCTGATAGCTCTTCAAAAAGCTGGGCTTGACTCGCCACCGCACTTGGAATGGCACTTAACGCCATGACTAAAAATGAGTATATCGATTTGCGCATAGAGCGTTCCTTTCAAAAAATTAAAGCGTGAAACTCACGCTTTAATTAGTTAGCCTTGCAATTTCCTTCTCCAGATCTTTTTCTGCTTTGTAAGCTTTAAATTCTTGATATAAAAACTTTTCATCTTGAGGGTTTACACTGCGCTTACTTTCTTTGATCAAATCTTTGAAAAGTTCTTTAGTCTGATCAGGTGATAACGTCGTCAATGCACAGAAATAATCTTTACCAGAAATATCGATAACATCGGCCTTAACGATACGAGAGCCATTTAATGTTTGTTTAGTCAATTGTTTGGATACAGAGCTAAAGGTTGCGCCTACCGTTGTGTCATCGTTTGCATCTGTACGGTTCGCGAATGTCTTATCAAGGCCTTCAACACGGGTTTCAATTTGCTGAGCTAACGCAAGACGTGCATTTGCAACCGCCATTTTTTGATCGATTGAAATGTTGCCCGAGTATTTCACACAATCTGCTGCAGCTATACCATCTTCGATTGTTGGATTGAGAACCCATTCTGGAATATTAACTCTTGGGCTTGAAGCCGCATCATCTTTACTTGAACTACAAGCCGATAGCATCCCTATAACGGCCACTGATATAAGTAGTTGTTTTGCTTTCATGTTGGGTTCCTTAATTGCCCTGATTACGGAATAAAATTTATCAAAAAAATTATTGATTAACAGTAATAAATTGTAAAAACGATTTTTAACAATTTAGCACTTTCAATTCAATTTTTTACTATTTAATTTATTGTTATATGATTGAACACCACAACACTGCCATTATAAGAACAAGTATGCAAGGAATGCGATTCCAAATTGATTTATATAACTTCATGATAAAGCTCTTTATCTTTACAGGTTGCTTGATGCTGAGCGGCTGTAACTTGACCCCTAAAGCCAACAAGCAGGCCATAGAATACGCGGAGCAAGGAGATTTTATCTCAGCCCAACAGCGTATTGACGATGCCTATAAAAATTCATCTAGTGACGAATTATTGTATTACCTAGAATCAGGCATGTTAGCTCACTTACAACATCATTATGAGTTAAGTAATCAACATCTTTCTCACGCAAAAGAAATTATTGAAGCCGCTTACACTGTCAGCATCAGCGACCAGCTTTTTTCTGCTTTTACTGGTGCGAGTTACAAAAAATATACTGGCCGTGCTTTTCATAAACCTATGATCCATACATTAATGGCGCTTAATTATGTATCGTTAGCAAACGCATCAAAAGTGAATCGTGTTGCTATGTATGACTCTGCACTGACAGAAATGCGTCAACTGGATTTATATCTCTCTCAATTACAGCAACAAACCGGAGGCTACGTAAATCAGCAAAAGGCAGGAAATGATATTGAGCAAATTTTTAAAGCGATTTTTAATCAACCATTTATCAGCGGTGAACTTGAGTATAAAGACGATGCATTTGCACAGTATTTAAGCGGCGTTCTATATGAGCAACAAGGCGAGCTAGATAGTGCTCGGATCCAATATGAGCGAGCGGTGAGCGCATACAAAAATGGCTTTAGTAAACAATACAAACTAGGTCAATATGCAGGCCAACAAGCACAGCAAGACCTCAACAGAATGGTTGCAGACAAGGAAGAAAACTACTTCACATTAGTTCAAAGCTTAGGTGTATCACCGCAACGCAAAGAGTTTAACCTTTACCTTAGACCTGATGAAGAGGCACAAGCATTAGTGATTACGCCAATTTATTGGGGAACAAAAGAAGAACGCCAAGCCCAGTTCGCATGGTTTAATTTAATGTTTGCTGATACCAGTCTGTTTGATCTCATTCAAAACTATGCAACAGGCGACTTTAGCGATGTTGTATTAGGCACTGTCACAAAACGCTTACCTCTCGGTGATAAATTATGGCAAAAAGCGGTAGACGAAGGGGTGATTGATGCACTCAAGTATGGCAGTAGAATCTCGGTTACTTACTTACAACCTCATAAAAATGATATTCAACATGTTGCGCTTTTCGCCAACGGACAAAAACTTACAGAATTACACCCCTTTTATTCGGTAAACTTACTCACACTGTACGACGCGCTAGGTAATGCCAATATGGAAATTTACACCGCTATTTCACGAGAAGTGTTAAAAGCAGTCACAGCAAGTAAAGCTATAAAGCAAGTTGGCATCCAACAGAACTCGCTGTTGGCAGGGCTTGCTCAGCTAACATCATCTGTCACCAACGCCATTACAGCAGCGGCAGACACAAGGCAATGGCAATCTTTACCGGGTGAGATTAGAGTGGCTCGAGTGAAATTACCCGAAAATACCACTCACCTGCAATTGCAAACCCAATTAAGGACTGGCAGAGTAATTAAACAGGATATACCGCTGACTCAAACAGCACCATTGCTCAGCCACATTCGCACCTTCACCGGTGTAGCTGAACCAGAAAAACAAAATTATTTATCATCTCTAACTAACATGGACTGAATACATGAAGCCTAAATTTGCAGTTAAATTAGTTGTCCCAATGCTCATCGCGTCTTGCGCAGCTATGACGGGTTGTTCTTCAACAACCAAAGTGAGTCGCGTGGACGCCAATGAAGAAATAGCGCTTTCAGATAAATGGAATGCCAAAGACTCTCAGTTAGTTGCTGAAGCAATGATAAGCGATATGCTCGGCTTCCCTTGGGTACGTGAACACCGTGCCAAAGAAGGCACTCGACCCGCAATCATTATTCAATCTGTTCGTAACAAGTCGCATCAGCATATTGCAGTTGACACTTTTTTGAATGACCTCAAGCGCGCCATATTGCGAAGCGGGCAAGCTGACTTCGTCGCAAACCGCTATGTACGAGATGAAATTCGTGAGGAAAGGCGAGACCAAGAGCTTAATTCAAGCCTCGAAACTCGTAATGAGATCGGCCAAGAGCAAGGTGCTGATTATGCACTATCCGGCACGATTAACTCATTTGTTGATGAACAAGGTGGTAGTCGAGTCACTTTCTACCAAGTAGATCTTCGATTAATAGACATGACGACTAACCGAGAGGTGTGGAATGGACAGAAGAAAATTCAAAAACTTCAAGAGCGCAGCGGGTATGGTTTCTAAACGTCTAGCGTTACCTCTGTGTATTCTACTTAGTTTATCTGCCTGTCAGTCTACCAGGCAGGCTGTTGCAAAGGAAGAAAGCTTGCCCATTTGGGCTACACAGCAACCGAGTTCCGATTATCTAGTGTATGGCGTTGGTTCAGCGAGTCATATTGTAGATAGGACGGAAGCCAAACTTGCCGCCCAAGAAGCAGCTAGATTGGCGATTGCCAAACAGTTAAATGTGGAAATTGAAGGAACAACACAAGTTGCTCAAAGTCAAGCTAATGGCGATTTTTCGTATCGAGTGGATGAGATTTTATATTCTCGAGTCCCAAGTATACAATTACAGGGGATCAATATTGAGCAGGAGTTTTACTCCACAGAGCAAAAAACGGCCTATGCCCTTGCCTCATTTAACAAAATTGAGTCAAGAATGCACGCTGAGCTTGATATTAGACAACTTGACGAAGAGATCAGTAACGCGACTATTTCGGCACTAACCAATTCAGAAAAATTAAAAGAAGCGATGGCAATTAAGCGACTAATTGCTAAAAGACGCAAAGCAAACGAATATCACAGGCAATTAGGTGGCGGCAGCATTGCCATACCAACCTCAGTGAGCAACAAAAACAAAATGCTGAATGATTTTATTCAGTCATTAACTTTTAGTATTTCATCAAAGTTTTGGGGACAGGAGTCTATCCGCAATCAGTTAGCCGAGAGCCTGACTAAGCAAGGTCTTACTGTCGTGGGTGAAAAACAAAGTGCAGACTTTCAAATTGATTTTAGCGTTGATTTCGAAGACGTGAAGAAAAACAGCACTTATTATGTTTTTGCCAACTCAAGTTTAAAACTCATGGAAAACGATAAAGAAAAGGCGCATGTTTCTGCACAAATAAAAGCAGCGTCTAGTTTTGAGAACATGGCTAAGTCTAGTGCTGAAGAAAAGTCAGCAAAAATGCTAAGCAAAAAACTGACGATGTTAATCATTGATAGCAAAATCTAAAGTAAGGCCCTTTTATAGGGCCTTACTTATCTCTTCCTAAAATGACTTCACCACTTTAACGCTGCTATCTGCAGCTCCCGAAGATACAAACCCAATTAGGTTAGGGTTACTCGCAACGAGTTTAAGTACCTCAGCATCATCGGCGGCTTCTTTTGGTGGTGTCCCTTTTCCAGTAAATACTAATTTTGACCAATAAGCTTTAAGTTGGCTTGATGACTTATTAAGTACCTTTTCATTAAACTCATCGGTTACCGTCGAGCCATCAGCCTGAGTTATCGGAAGTGCTTTAGAGCCATCGGAGAATGACTTTGATTTACCAATAAAAATTTGCTTAATTTCGTTTTCATCAAGTGTAGAGGTATTGGCAGGATTGACAATGACATCCACGGCTAGGCAACTAAAAGCGCTGCAAAGTAGAGTAAGTAAAAATAATTTTTTCATGCTTCTCTCCTTAAAATACCATGTCGATGCCAATTGTAATGGCTTTACTATCACCTGCGACCGCTAAACCAACGGAGTTATCCTCTACCTCATCGTACTGAATCTTGAAAGCAGCGGAGGAATGAAAATCCCAACGTACTCCAAACGAAGTGGTTTCATGGCTTTCGGCATCGTCGCCCTCGCCTTCAAAATCTGCGTAAGATACGAATGGCGTGATATTGTCAAAGCGATAGCCCAGTGTCAGCATCTTAGTGTCTAGATTGCCGTCTAAGTCCAACCGATTTAGCTCAGATAAAATAAAGAAATTTCCCCAGTCTGCATTTACTGCTAAACCATAAAACTTACCATCTCGCTCATCACTCCCCTCCCATAAAACAGGCTCTCCAGAGCGATACCGCTGGTTGGTGTAACGCATATGGGTTAAACGCACTTCAAGCCAATCATTACTGGTTTGAATTACGCCGCCTAGGATGTCTTTCCAGATTTCTCTAGTTGGCTCTTGAAAGAAAAACTCGCTCAACAGCTTATTGTCATCATCGTCTTCTTTACCGGCGTAAATATTCCCGCTTAATGACCAGTCGCCTATACTGCCGCTGTAGAGCATATTGATGCCATTATAATTAAAGATTTGCCAGGTGTAGTTGTCCGCGGGTGCACGCATCCAAATATAGGCGTAACCCACATCATAAAAGTCGGAGTAATAGAATAGCGGTAAGCGCTTTTTACCTGCTTGGAACGTCCAATTCTCATTAATCTCATAGGACAAATAAGCCCACTCGAACTTTGCATCAAAATCGTCTGCGCCGCGCGCAACAATTTGACCAGTAACACTTAAACCTTCTGTTAGATCAGCACTAAATTGAAGGCCCATCAGTGTTTCAGGTTCAAATGAGATATCCTCGTCGTAAACACTGACGATAGGATAATCGGCGAGAAATATTGGATCGTTTATTCCGAATTGTGGAACACCGCTTCCGCTCAGCACCTTACCAGCATTGATACTTGCGAATCCGGAAAAGTTAACCTCTGCATGCCCTGAAAAACAGGCAAGGCAAAGGGTACAACCTAAAGCTAGTTTCATCTTCATTGTAATTCATCCCAATTGCTTGTTCTACAAGTACTACATTGCAAGTATAGTTAAATTTAAGAAAATGCTAGCAAAAGCAGCAAATTGATATAAATATTTGCAGAAAAAGGGATGAAACAGGAACAAAAAAGCAGCTTACGCTGCTTTTTATAAACTAAGATTCGCCATTATAATAACGTTCAATTTGGTCCTTTAAGTTAGGCGGTACACCTTTAATCGTAAGTGTATCAGTCGCAGCATCATAAATAACCCGCTCACCCAAATGCTTACGTTCAAAGCCAACGCTTACTCCACCGCCAAGCCCGGAAAATTTCACCATACTCGTTACTGTCTTTTTATCGACAGGAAAGCTTTCTTCCAGCTCATAGCCCTGCTCTTTATAAAAGTCTTCAAACTTTACGTCTGAAGACTTAGAAAGCGTCTCGGACAGTGTATTAACATCTGCGTCCTCGCCGCTTGAAACACAGTCGTTACAGTAATCAAAAATTTCCTTGCGGATGTCGTCTTTTTCAGACTTTTCAAATTGCTGTGTAGACAAATAATCCTCAACCGCGTGTAACATAGTTTGTGATTGCTGCTTTGGATCGATCCCCTCTTCACAACCAAGAAAATCTAAAAAGAAATCAGCAACTTTTCGACCAGCACGCCCCTTAATGAAGGAAATATAACGGTTTTCTTCTGCGGCTGTATCCCAAGCATCTAAATCGATTCTAGCAGCCAATTGCATACGTGAAATATCTAAGTGTTTTGCTGCGGATAAGTCTAAGTCTGAGGTAATCGTGTAATGCTCTTTAATATTAATCAGTGCAATCATAATAAAATTGCTGGCAACATACTGATAATGACAAAACACTAAATACCCAGTTTCATGAAATGCATATTTATTAAGCTCTTCTTTAAGCACATTGGTTGCTTCTTGGGTTAAATTCCAAAAGTTAAGCTCATTATTTCTATAACTCTGCATCGCAGACGCGACCACACTGCTTTTTTCGCCGCTAAAAGCACAGAACCCTTTACCCGGTTTGCCATTGTAGGCATGATGCAATTGTTCAATGAAAACATTAACTTTGTCATTGACTTGCATTTCATCGTCACGTAGATGTATTTCGGTATCTTCGTCTTGTTTGTCTACATAGTGAACAACTAGTTTTTTTACCTCAACGCTCATCTTTGTTTTTCACGCCTCTAATGTTAAAATGTAAAAATTATTGCTTTTATAAATTGAACCAACTGATGCCTATCCAATCAAAGTATTCCAATAAACAAGTAGAAGAAATTGTTGACCAATTAGTTAATGTATTAAGCTCGCAAAACGCACCAGTTGATCTCAGCTTAATGTGTTTGGGTAATTCTATCACGCACATTCTAAAAGAACATGTTCCAGAGAGTAAGAGACAATCTGTTGCCGAAAATTTTGCCAAAGCACTTACACAATCAGTAAAGTAACGGAATGAATCTTACACCGCACAGTCCTTTTTCATCAAAAGCAAGTCAATTACTCAGCTGGGGACACTGGTTTACCTTTGCTAACATTGGCTTGGTTTTATTGATTAGCTCAGTTTATTTGTTCGCCGACAAAGCGCCAAGTACCTTTGTCGGTTGGTTTTATATGCTGATCACGTGGATAAGCCATACCAGCTTTATCACTTTTTGTGCGTTTGTATTAACTATCTTTCCGCTTAGTTTAATATTCCCTTACCCGCGACATATTCGCGGGATGGCTGCAATTATTGCCTCGGTTGGTATTGTTGTACTAACAGTGGATGCCTTTGTTTACCTACAACTTGGCTACCATATAAACCCAGCTTCGCTTTCCGATATTTTTGTTTTATTGTGGGAAACCTTAGTCGGATCATCCCTCATTAATCTCATTGTTACCATTGCAATGCTTGGACTGGTGCTCACTTTTGAACTACTCGCAGGTAATTATGCTTGGCGTCATTTGGCCGAGCTTAAATCCTATAAATTCCCTCGCTATGCAACGGGGACCATTGTTACCTGCTTTGCGCTCAGTCACAGCCTGCATATTTGGGCCGATGCGAATGCCTTTTTCGATATCACTAAGCAAGATAATGTATTACCTCTCTCATATCCTACAACCGCAAAGAGCTTACTCGCCAGACACGATTTACTTGATATCGAGCAGTATGAAGAAGCGCACTCACTAAGCATTGGTGATACGCATTCAAAATACAAAGCCCCTGTAATTTCGGCGGTATGCAAAGAAAAGAAAGATACCACAGAGCAACCTATCAACGTTTATGCTTACACAGATGAGGCGCTTTTCCAAAAAACAGCAACAGCACTTCAGAGCAACGGTAAAAATAACGTGTTCCGAATGGATTCTGTTTTACGCGCAGGAAATAGCAGCGATGCACTATTCAGCCTGGTATACGGTCTACCGAGTTATTATAAAGAGTCTGTCCTGCTACAGCAGCAAGTTCCGGTATGGTCAATTAATAATGACTTAATGAGTGTTAATGCTAACGGCGAGTTCTCTTTTGTACCCTCTCATCAAACAAGTAAATTAACAATCATTGAAGTAAGTGACGAAATTGACATTGATAGTTCAAAGCCGTTCGTGGCAATTGATATTAGTGCACAGCAAGCGACGGTATTAACCAGTTCTGCGGTAACGAACATTGAGCTGTTTGCTCAGGCTTCTGGTCTTGTGCAGCCCAATGACATCACCTACACCCTATTAAGCTCTTATCTAGGCTGCGACCCCCTTGCTCAACAAAGTATGCTGGCATCGAACATTAAAACTCGCTCTCATGCAGAAGGCGTTAACTTTACGCAAGGTGTCTTAGTTGCCTTCAAAAAAGACAAAATCACCTTAGTCAATCAAGATGGTAGCTTCAAGCAGATGTCAGCAAAGGAAGGCTTTGTGTTAAACGGCAATCTAGATATTCCATTTTTAATACAAAGTATTAAGACATTAAAAAAATTCACAGCCCCTGAAGCGCAATAACCTTGAACAAAATGGGATGTCATCTATGGTTAAGTAGATATTAACTGTTACAGCAAGGATGCCAGATGCAATTATATCTAAAACTACTCGTACTGATTTTTGTCTCTACTCATTGTTTCGCCACAACAACGGTAAAATACTTTAAATGCACGACCGACAGAGGCATCGTTTTTAGCCAATTTCCCTGTTCGGCCAATGCGACCCAGCATACGATAACCACATCCGATCCTAAAGCCTCGGCTCCCTCAGAGCAGCACTATAAAACGTTAAACAATTTGGAACGTAACCAAATTGCGAAAAGGACAAAGCGTGCACTCAGAGCCAAACACCATGAAAAAGCCGTGCTCAATCGCAAAAGAGATACCGCAGTTAGAGAGCAACAAGATCAATTAACTAAACTGATGAATGAAGACAGGCGCAAAAAGGTCGTCAGACAAGTTAAAAAGGAAATAAAGGCCATTAATAAGGCACATGCTAAAGCGATTAAAAGCCTAGAGAAAGAGATTTCAAAATTAGAAAGGCAACTCAAAGAATATGAGTGATATAACCGCTCAATTACATTGGTTGTTTTTTGAGAATCACACTTGGTCTATGCGCATTCGCTATAGTTATGCAAACACCTTAACTGGTATTACCAGATGACTTTTCGCACATTACCTTGTAAAGTGAAACCACTCCGCGTGGATAATTTATGAGGGATGTAGATGCAAGCACAGCAGTTAGCAGAGCGAATTTTATCAGGTTTTCAAAACCACTATCACGCATTTGTAAAAATTACCAAACTGGCACCCATCGCTTTTGCTGCTCAAAATTGGGGAGAGATAGAGCGGATAAGTAAAGCGAGGATCAGCCAATACGATAGTAAAGTTGATGAAACCGCACAGAAGTTAATACAACTCTATGGCTCTACGCAACTGGATGAATCGCTATGGTATAAAGTAAAACAGGCTTACCTTGAGCGTCTTACCTTTCACCCTCAACCAGAGCTTGCTGAAACTTTCTATAATTCAGTTTTTTGTCGCCTCTTTCACCGCCGATATTACAATAGCGATTTCATTTTTGTTGAAACCCAGCTTGCTAACGCCACATCACTCCCTGTAGAAGCAGAGTATCGAAGCTATTTTCCAGTCGTCAGTGGCCTCAAACCCACCATCAAAAGAATCATTGAACACATTGACTTTCATTGTGAATTTGAAGATTTAGATAGAGATATTCGACTACTCGTTAAGGCGTTTCTTAAACAAGCACCTAACACGCATCATCAGGCACACTTAATGCGCTTCGACATCCTCAGCGCACCTTTCTATCGTAATAAAGGCGCCTATATTGTCGGCCGAGTGGTATCTAAATCTGGTGTACAGCCGTTTATCATTTCGGTATTACACGCACAAACTGGGGGCTTACTGATCGATGCGCTGCTTACCAACAGCTCACAAATGCGGGTGATTTTTGGTTTTGCGCGGGCTTACTTTTTAGTAGAGACCCACGCCCCATCTGCGCTAGTTAAGTTTTTAAATCAACTCATGCCAAATAAAACAAAGGCTGAGCTTTATAACGCCATCGGCTTTCATAAACAGGGGAAAACCGAATTTTATCGTGAGTTTTTACACCACTTAGCTAATTCCGAAGAACAATTTGAAGTCGCTCCAGGTACGCCCGGCATGGTAATGATGGTATTCACTCTGCCAAGCTTTCCCTATGTTTTTAAAGTGATCCGTGACCAATTTCCAGAAAGTAAGCCATTTACAAAAACAACCGTTCTAGAGCGGTATCAACTTGTAAAACGCCACGATCGCGTAGGTAGAATGGCAGATACAATTGAATATTCCGATGTGGTGATCCCACTTGCACGTATTTCACCAGCCCTTTATCAGCTATTGCTGGACTCTATCTCTCAAAGTATACGTATTGAGGGGGATAATATGGTGATAAAGCACTTGTATATTGAACGCCGTATGACACCGCTCAACCTCTTTGTACAGCAAGCCGATGAAGAAACGTGTGAGCAAGTCATTAGAGATTACGGCTATGCGCTCAAAGAAATGCTCGCTGTAAACATTTTTCCAGGTGACATGCTGTTAAAAAACTTTGGCGTGAGTAAACACCATAGAGTTATCTTCTATGACTATGATGAGGTGCAATATCTCACGGAAATGAACTTTAGAGCGCTGCCAAAACAAGGGCTAGATAATATGTACGACTCTGGCGATATTTCCAGTGCACCACAAGACGTCTTTCCTGAACAGTTGTGTACATTTGTTCTGACAAATCCTACACTAAAGGAAATGTTTCTGCGCCATCATGCTGATTTGGCTGAGGTGTTGTTTTGGCAGCAAGCACAACGAGATATTCGTGAGAAAGTCGTAAGACATATTTACCCTTATCCACATGACAATCGCTTTCTCCAAAATGCCAAAAAAGAAGAATAATACAAAGGAAAACTGAGTGAACATTAGTAAAATTGACCTTAACCTGCTGGTTTACCTCGATACCTTACTTCGAGAATGCAATGTAACACGTGCCGCAAATCAATTAAGTATTACCCAACCGGCAATGAGTAACGGTCTTAAGCGTCTCAGAAACCTCTTTAATGACCCTATTTTAGTACGTACCAGCGAAGGCATGGTGCCAACAGAGCGCGCGCTTGAGCTACAGCCTGTGATCCGTGGCATACTCATGACTTTGGAAGAAACCTTAGCCCCTAACAGGGAGTTTGAAGCAGCGAGTAGTAATCGAGTGTTTAGGATTATGGCCAGCGACTATGCTGCAAGTACGCTTGCGCCGAAACTTCTAACTAAACTTCATGAGGAAGCCCCAGATACGACCCTTGATATTCTCACGCCGAGTGATGTTACTTTTCATGATGTAGAAAATGGCAAGGTAGACATGGCAATTAACCGCTTCGAAAATCTACCGCAATCGTTTCACCACAAACGAATTTGGAAGGATAGTTTTTGCTGTCTGGTGAAGTCCGATAACCCCGTTATTACCAACTTTACGCTTGATGCCTATTTAAAATCTCGCCATATTTGGGTAAGTAAAACCGGATTTGGTGTTGGGGTCGGAATGGATCCCGCCGATGTACAGAAACTTGGCTGGGTTGACGAGGCACTCGCACACTTTGGAAAACACAGAAACATCGCAACTTTTACACGTAATTACCACGTTGCAATTCACTTAGCAAAAGAGCAGAACTTAATCGCAACATTACCGTCAAAAGCCGCGAATATCTATCGTGATGATCCGACCTTAACAGTTTTGGAGCCGCCATTCCCTATTCCGCCGTTTGAGTTAGATATGATTTGGAGCCCGCTATTACACCGTGATGCAAGCCACATTTGGCTGAGACAAAAAATCGCTGAGGTAGCTGAAGAGCTAGCATAGCGATATAACTAAGCTTTGCTTTGGTGCGCTTTTTGAAATTGGTATCGCCAGCTAATTGAACTATCCTTTTATCTATATGCATAAAAGGTGCAATAGAGCATGGCAAAATTCTCTTATAGAGCAACGGTTGATAGTAAAGAGAAACTTATCCACGCAGCCGCATACGGGGAATGCGTGGAAGCCAATATCATCGAGATGTACAAAAATTTAGGGCTTGCACTTAAATCGAATCAGCTAAAAAGTTTAGTTATCGACGTCTCTCAATTACATATCACCTACGACTATCCAAGCGTGCTAACCGTTTTACAAAAACTCAATCAATTTGTCGATGGGGTTACTCTTGCCCGAGTTATCTCCCCCTCAGACACCAAAAGTGGATTAATTGAAGCATTTGCTGACAAGCACGGCTTAGCGATTAAAAACTTCGAGAACTACAACGACGCAGTAGCTTGGGTACATGCTGTGAATACATAAAATAATTAAGGAAATTCAGAATAAAGTCATGAAATTAGTGATATTATTTGCCGTTGGTCAATAGCAGATGGCCAACCATAAGTAATACCAATTGAATTAATTCTCTAATCAATTTGAAGGGTGAAATAGCATATTAGCTTCGTTAAAAATTTCTCATTTAGAACAACTAAATAGCAAAATTTTTGCCTTGCTACTAAAGCTATTTCCCCGCTTCAAGATAGATCATTTACTTAATACAACTGGTATAATTTGTGAACAACCTTTATTTCATAATAGGGAACTATGGAACACTATATCTCAACGTTCATTTTTTTCTTTGCGGTCATCGACCCCATTGGCACTATACCGGTATTTATCGCAACCACCACAGGCTTTGATATTGCGACGAAACGAAAAATAGCGGTAAAAGCTACACTGGTTGCAGCCATTGTGTTGCTGTTTTTTATTATTGCGGGCGAAATCATTTTAAACGCAATTGGTATTCCCCTACCTGCATTCGCGATTGCCGGAGGCATCGTACTGTTCATCTTTGCCATGACAATGATTTTTGGCGAGGGTAAGCCAAGTGAAGAGATTAAGTTAGACAGTAAAGCATCCGATACCGCTATTTTCCCTTTAGCAATGCCTTCTATCGCAAGCCCAGGGGCAATGCTAGCAGCCGTTTTGCTTACTAAAAACAGCGAAAACAATGTATTTGAACAACTCCAAACGTCGATTATTATGCTCAGCGTATTGGCTATCGTGTTGATATTTCTACTGGTTGCGACAAAAATTCACCAATGGATTGGTGATAGTGGCGCAAGTATCGTCAGCCGAGTAATGGGACTTATTTTAGCTTCAGTTGCAGTATCTAGTGTATTGGCGGGTATTAAAGAATATTTTATGTTGTAATAGAGAGTAACGAGAGGGTTAGCCCTCTCTTTCGATGTCATTGTTTCAAAATAAATTTCTTCACCGCTTTATTATGTTCAGTCAGTGTTTTCGAAAAGTGGTGTCCACCATCTCCTGACGCAACAAAGTACAAGTATTCGGTTGTTGCTGGATTAAGTGCCGCATGGATCGCAGCACGAGACGGCATTGCAATGGGTGTCGGTGGCAAACCATCAATCCGATAGGTGTTATATGGTGTCTTTTCACGGATATCTTCACGTTTAATATCACCATCAAACTGCTCACCGATACCATAGATAATGGTTGGATCTGTCTGTAAACGCATGCCCTTACGCAAACGATTGATAAAAACGGAGGCAACTTTATCTCGTTCTGCGACTACACCCGTTTCTTTCTCAATAATCGAAGCCAAGATCAAGGCTTCATAAGGCGTGTTTAAAGGAAGATCTGGCATTCTATTTTGCCACTCTTCTTCAAGCACACTCTGCATTTTGGTATGGGCACGTTTAAGTAAGCGCTGTGCTGAATCATTTCCATGATAGTGGTAGGTGTCGGGGTACAACCACCCTTCAGCTGAACTTTGCGATATATTCAGTTGTGCTGTCAGCTTATCAATGTCTTGCGTTAAGTAGGGGGCGCTGAGGAGCTTGTCTTTGACTTCCCAAATGGGCATCCCTTCAATGATTGTAAAGCTAAAGTTGTGTTGCTCCCCGCGACTAATTTTGCTGATGGCATCTAGTACAGTTAGCCCTTTAAGATCGTAAAAGCCCGCTTGTAACGCGAATAACTTAGGCTCTAACTTACTATAAAGTTGATAAGGAAAGCAGTTAGATAACGCCCCGCTACGCTGCCATAGATGACATAGCTGATTGAATGTTTGCCCAGCCTTTATCTCAACTAATGGCTCAGAGATATTAAGTGGTTCAAATTTAACCTTATTTATTTGCTGAGATAACCACCATGACGCTGCTGCTATCAAAAATGCGACTATGATGAACAGTTTTTTCATTTATATTATTTCCCTAAAAATCGCCTTTTCAATTCATGTAAGTCGGCGATATCGAAATGTTTATTCTCAATTCTTACTACAGGTACCAACTGCATTAAACTATTACAAATAAATACACCATCAGCCGCTTGTAACTCGTCAAAAGCAATATTTTTGACCCTAATATCGTGTTTACTTTCAAGTGCGGTTAAAAACACGCCTTTAATGCCTGAGCCACTAAGTTCTGGTGTATACAGCCTGTTGTCTTTAATCATGATGATATTTGCCGCTGACGCTTCAATCACCCTATCATTGATGTCCGTCACAATGACATCGTCACAAACCAATGTCTGAGCATCTTGTTTAATAAGTACTTGTTCTAACCGATTCAGTGTCTTTAATCCAGCGAGTAACGGCTGAATACCCAGTTTAACCCGGCTTAATGCGACTTCAATCCCACTCTGCTGCCAAGTTGTATAGTGTGAAGGAAAAGGTAATATCTGAATACTCACACTCAGCTCAGGCGTCTCAGGAGCTTGATAACCACGGCCCCCTTCCCCTCGAGTGATAAGGAGCTTTAGCACCGCTTCCCTTTTATCTTTAACTTGCTCTTGAACCAAAGACTCGATTTCGCCTAGTCGTAACTCAGGAAAGCCCAAGCGCTGCTGACATTCCACCAGTCGGTTTCTATGAAGTGGCCACAAATCAACATTTCCATCACGGACTAACGCGGTGGTAAAAAAGCCATCGCCATAGGCCAATCCTCTGTCAGTGTTAGAAAAAAGCTGTTGATTATCCACATCACTTTCCTTTTTAAGGGTATCAAAAACATAAAAAAACTCGGCAATGCCGAGCTTTTTTATCATAACCTACTTTGCTATCAAATTACTAAGGCTGATCTACACCTTTTTAAATAGCAACGAACCGTTTGTTCCACCGAAACCAAACGAGTTACACAAAGTGTACTCTAGTTTCGCATCACGGGCAGTATGAGGCACATAATCTAAATCACAGCCTTCATCTGGGTTATCCAAGTTAATGGTCGGCGTTACTTTTTGGTCTTGCAGCGCAAGAATCGAAATAATTGATTCAACTGAGCCTGCAGCACCAAGTAAGTGACCCATCATTGATTTAGACGAGCTCACCATCACATTTTTTGCCGCAGAACCAAATACCGACTTAACAGCATGCGTCTCTGCAACGTCACCCGCTGGAGTAGAAGTGCCGTGTGCGTTGATATAGCCAACCTGCTCTGCATTGATCCCTGCATCATTCAATGCATTAACCATGGCCTGTGCAGCACCTGCACCGTCTTCTGGTGGTGATGTCATGTGATATGCATCGCCACTCATACCAAAGCCAACCAGTTCAGCGTAGATCTTCGCACCACGAGCTTTCGCATGTTCATATTCTTCCAGTACGATCACACCGGCTCCATCAGCTAGCACAAAACCATCACGGTCTTTATCCCAAGGGCGAGAAGCCGCTTGCGGATCATCGTTACGTGTAGAAAGCGCACGAGCCGCGCTAAAACCACCCATACCAATTGGCGTTGACGCTTTTTCAGCACCGCCTGCTACCATCGCATCCGCGTCGCCGTACGCAATCATACGTGCCGCATGGCCAATATTATGAAGGCCAGTTGTACATGCAGTCACAATCGAAATATTTGGACCTCTCAAGCCATGCATGATGGACAAGTGGCCAGAGATCATATTGATAATGGTAGACGGAACGTAAAACGGAGAAAGCTTGCGTGGACCGCTATTTAATAGCTTAATGTGGTTTTCTTCAATTAGCGTCAAACCACCGATACCAGAGCCGATGGCCACACCAACTCTAGCGGCATTCTCTTCGTTAACTTCAAGACCTGAGTCTTTTAAAGCCTGTACACCTGCAGCGATACCATACTGGATGAAAACATCCATTTTTTTAGCATCTTTAGGGGAAATGTACTCAGTGACATCAAAGTCGTTCACTAAACCAGCAAACTTAGTCCCGAAACCTTCTGTGTCAAAATGCGTGATATTGCGAATACCACTACGGCCTTCTAATAAGCCCTGCCAGGTAGATGCAACATCATTACCCAGCGGCGTCAACATACCTAAGCCAGTTACTACGACTCGACGTTTAGCCACGGTGTCCTCCAAAAAGGGATTATTATAATAATTGGGGGGTCTAGAAAGAGTTAGGGCAGCGAGTGCTGCCCTAATAGAAAAGCTAGTTACTCAGCGTGAGCAGTAACGTAGTCGATAGCTGCCTGAACAGTAGTGATTTTCTCAGCTTCTTCATCAGGGATTTCTGTATCGAACTCTTCTTCTAGCGCCATTACAAGCTCAACAGTGTCTAGAGAGTCAGCACCTAAATCATCAACGAAAGACGCTTCTGATTTAACTTCTTCTTCTTTAACACCTAGTTGTTCAACAATAATTTTCTTTACGCGTTCTTGGATGTCGCTCATTCTTCTTTCCTTTATTTAAACGCTACTGCGTTAATTTTCAGATTGCGGCGCAGTTTACGACGCATCATTCTGGGATTCAAGGATTGACCCGTACTTTTTTTTCTGGTCAAACCTGTTACAAAGCTTTGGATCTTTTTATCGCCTATTTTCGTGACGATTTCAAGTACGTTGTCGACAAGATCACAAAAATTTCAATTGATTTGTGATCTTAGCGGGTTAAACCATGTACATCGCACCATTTACGTGCAAAGTTTCACCAGAAACATAAGCTGCCACATCTGATGCTAAATAAACCACAGCCGCTGCGATTTCTTCAGGCTGACCTAAACGACCTGCTGGTACATTCGCCAAAGTCGCTGCTTTTTGCTCATCAGTTAGCTCATCCGTCATGTCTGTCTGAATGAAGCCCGGTGCTACAGTATTTACCGTAATACCACGAGATGCAACCTCACGCGCCAATGATTTTGTAAAACCAATTACGCCCGCTTTTGCAGCAGCATAGTTAGCTTGACCCGCATTACCCATAGTGCCCACTACTGAACCAATGTTAATGATACGGCCATTTTTCTTCTTCATCATTGGGCGAAGTACCGCTTTTGATAAGCGGAAAATGGATGACAAGTTAGTATCGATGATGTCATCCCACTCTTGATCTTTCATGCGCATCAGCAAGTTATCACGAGTGATACCAGCATTGTTTACCAACACATCGATATCACCTAAGTCTGCTTTGATTGCATCCAAAGTTGCTGCGATTGAGTCGGCATCTGTCACGTTTAGCGCATAACCTTTACCACTTTCGCCTAGATACTCAGAGATACGCTCTGCTCCAGACTCACTCGTTGCAGTACCCGCAACTTTTGCACCTTGTGCCACTAAGGCGTTAGCGATTGCTTTACCAATACCTCGGCTAGCACCCGTTACTAGTACTACTTTTCCTTCTAAAGAAAATAAATTACTCATAATACTCTCGTTATTATTCTGCTGCTGCAATGGCAGCTAAATCATTTACCGACACGCACGACACTGAGCGGTCGATGCGTTTGACAAGACCCGAAATCACTTTACCAGGGCCGAACTCAAAAGTTGTTGTAACACCTTCTTTTGCAACCGCTTGTACAGTTTCAGTCCATCTTACTGGACTATAAAGCTGGCGAATAAGCGCATCTTTTATTGCTGCAGCATCTTTTGCAACAGCAACGTCAACATTGTTAATCACGTCAAACTTTGGCTCTGAAAAAGCGAGTATCTCAAGATCTTTAGCTAATTTATCAGCTGCTGGTTTCATTAATGCGCAATGAGATGGAACGCTAACTGCAAGTGGTAATGCGCGTTTAGCTCCTGCTTCTTTACACGCTTCAGAGGCTCGATTTACTGCTTCAACATGACCCGCAATCACCACTTGACCTGGTGAGTTGTAGTTTACCGGCGAAACAACATCCCCCTGTGCAGATTCGGCACACACCTTTGCAATCACGTCATCATCTAAACCAATAATTGCCGCCATTGAACCCGTACCAGCAGGAACTGCTTCTTGCATGTATAAACCACGTTTTTCAACTAACTTAACGGCATCTGCAAGGGTTAATACTTCTGCACATACTAATGCAGAGTATTCGCCTAGACTATGACCTGCTAACGTCAGTTCAGCTTCAACACCTTTCTCTTGCCACGCTCTAAAGATAGCGACACTTGCGGTCAATAATGCTGGTTGGGTACGGTGCGTTTGGTTTAATTCTTCTTCAGGACCATTTAGCACAAGTTCGGCTAAATCGTAGCCTAGTGCTTCTGACGCTTCAGCGAACGTCGCTTTAACGATGTCAGAAGATGCTAATAATTCAGATAACATGCCCACGCTTTGTGAGCCCTGCCCTGGGAAAAATAATGCGATTTTTTGTGACATATTGTGCTCTTATTTTCTCTGTTGTCGCCACGTCCTCATGTCACTTAGAAGTGTTAGGGATGCGGACCTGACGGTTGTTTTTCTGTGTCGACCTGAGCAAACACCGTTTGGATCTTTTCAGGGATCTTACGTTGTACTTCTTGCGCAGCTTCTTCAATCGCGGCTAAAAATGCCTTAGTTGTGGCATTTCCGTGACTTTTCACAACAATACCGCGCAATCCTACCAGACTTGCACCGTTATACTGGTCGGGGTTCACCCTTCTATACAATTTTTTTATAACGGGTCGAAGTAAAAAGGCCAACGCTTTATAAAAAAAGTGCTTTTTTAACGCTTTGCTAAACTTATGCATGATGAGTTTGGCAATCCCCTCACAGGTTTTCAAGGCAACGTTGCCGACAAATCCCTCACACACAATAACATCGGCTTTGCCAGAGAACATATCGCTCCCCTCACAATAGCCTTGATAATTAATAACAGATGAGGATTTCATTAATTTTGCAGCTTGCTTGATACCATCATGACCTTTGATTTCTTCAGAGCCAATGTTTAGCAAGCACACTTTAGGTGAAGGAATATTTAATGCCTCTCCAGCCACGATTGAGCCCATAATACCAAACTGATAGAGGGTCTCAGGGTCACAATGCACATTCGCACCAAGATCAAGCAGATAAACGGGCTGTTTTTTCTCTGTTGGAACGGCTGAAATTAACGCGGGACGCTTGATGCCAGGCAACATTTTTAGCACATAGTGGGCCATAAAAAAGAGCGCACCTGTATTGCCTGAACTTACACAAGCCTGAGCTTCGCCAGATTTCACCAAATCAAGCGCAATACGCATTGAAGACTGCTTTTTATTTCTAAGTGCAGAGGCAGGTTCACAACCGTTAGTGACGACTTCTTTACAGTGTTTAATTTTGAGTCTTGGATGATCCAGCATATTTGCTTTAGTCAAAGCACTTTCAATAACTTGCTGATTACCACAGAGGATTAGATTTAAATTTGGGTGCTTAAGCACAGCAGCGATGGCTGCGGGGATAGATGAACGGGGGCCGTAATCGCCCCCCATCATATCTAACGCAATGGTTAGATCAGTCAGCATAAAGTAATCTCTTACTTAGAAATTACTTTAACGCCTTTGTAGTAACCGTCAGCAGTCACGTGGTGACGACGATGAGTCTCGCCAGAAACCTGATCTACAGTTAGAGCTGGTCCACTGATCGCATCGTGTGAACGACGCATACCACGACGTGCGCGTGACTTCTTGCTTTTTTGTACCGCCATTAGCCTTCTCCTAAGAATCTTTCTTAAGTTGTTTCAAAATTTCAAATGGATTTGGTTTGCTATCTTCTGCTTCAATTTCACCAAAGCTCTTTGGCTTATCAGAATAAGAGCATAGTGCTTCATCATGCGTCGGGACTATCGGAATCGCGAGTAGCAGTTCATCTTCGACGATTTGTCTTAGATTAACTTCACCCTCTTCATCCAGTTCCAACACATCATAACGCTCGGGAAGATCATCCGACTCTGCACCTAATCCGACTGGCGAATACGCAAAGTCTTGTTCCAAATCCAACCCTAATTCATCATTACAACGCTGACATACAACAGTTAGATGGGCTCGGACTTTGCCTTGCACAACAACCAAACCTTGTTCGTCGATGTTGAAATGAATGTCTACCGCTATTTCACTATTTTGATCACGCACAACTTGCTGCAATCGAGAAAGTTCTTCAAGCATTACAACACCGTAATAAGATGCTCGACGTTGCGCTGCTCTGCATGGATCAATAGTGATGGGAATTTTCACCTTTTGCATAGGGGCTGCATCATATAGATAGTTACTGTGTTAGTCAAAGTAAAAATACACTTTCCCTTTGTTTTTCGCGTTATTGCGCATTATCCTGTTGGCAATGTTGTCACAAAGATAAAAATCTCATGAAAACGCCCCTTATTCTAGCCTCAAGTTCGCCATTTAGGCAGTCAATTTTGAAAAAATTAATGCTTCCTTTTGCATCTTTTTCACCGGATGTAGATGAGCAAACACTCGAAGGTGAATCAGCGCAGCAACTTGTTGCACGGTTGAGCGAATCAAAAGCCAAAGCAGCAATAGCAAAATATCAACAAGGTGTGGTGATTGGTTCAGACCAAGTCGCGCTGTTCAACGGTGAGATCCTAGGAAAGCCGCATAATAAAGAGAACGCGATTAAGCAACTAAGCCTATTTAGTAATAATCGCGTGACTTTTTTGACTGGTTTAACCGTTTTCGACATTGAAAGCGGCAAAACGGTCACTGAAGTAGTACCGTTCTACGTTTACTTTCGCCAACTTACCCAAGCACAGATCAGTAACTATTGTGATGCGGAAACACCTTACAACTGTGCTGGAAGCTTTAAAAGCGAAGGATTAGGGATCTGTCTGTTTGATAAACTTGAAGGAGAAGACCCCAATACCCTGATTGGCCTTCCCCTTATTCAACTCACTAAAACACTGCTCACATTTGGTATTGATGTGCTCGCTGAGCAATCAGGCCAACAATAGGTTAGACAAGTCATGATAGTTATCGCAAATATGGGCAGCCGATGTTTGCGATAACAGCTCTCTTGTTGCAACACCCATAGTGACGCCGATCGCGTCAATGCCTGCATTCTCCGCTAAATTCATATCAATTATCGTATCGCCTATCATGACAGCCTCTGTAGCTTCCACATTTAGTTCAGCCAAAATCTGAAGCAACATATCGGGATGCGGTTTAGACTCCGCCTCACATGCTGTCCGTGTCGTGACGAAAACATCACTCAACCCGCTTTCTGTCATCAGACGGTCAAGCCCGACTCGGCTTTTTCCTGTTGCAACCGCAACTTTGACTCCATTGCCATGTAATTGCTTTAAAAGTGTTTCAGCGCCTTCAAATAGAGGCGCTGGAGTTTTATCTTGATGTTTATAGATATACTTATAAGCCGCTATTAAAGACGCTAATTTGTCTTCATGATTTGGAAAAAGTGTCAGTATCGCTTTATCGAGAGACAGGCCGATAATACTTTTCGCCGCTTCGTTACTGACGGGTGCAATTCCACAAGATTCAGCAGCTTGATGAATGGTGTTTACGATTTTTGGCACAGAGTCCATGACGGTACCATCCCAGTCGAAAATTACACACTTATAACGCATGTTACTTCCTTAATTTAACTAAGCATGCTTCCAAAGCCCCATCCAATGGCGCCTCTACATGGTGTGTCGTTTCTGTTTTTGGGTGCATAAATCTGAGTTCTTTGGCATGCAAAAACAGCCTATTTAATCCCACTTCACGCATTTTGGCATCAAACACCTGATCGCCATACTTATCATCACACGCAATCGGATGTCCTTTACATTGAGTATGCACTCGGATCTGGTGCGTTCTGCCTGTTACTGGTGACGCCTGCACTAAAGTTGCGGACTCAAAACGCTCGACGACTCTAAAACGAGTATGAGAAGGCTTGCCTTGCTCATGATCCACTCGCACCACTCGCTCACCTGACTTTAAGGTATTTTTACGTAGCGGTTCGGTGACATTTTTATGTTTGGCATCCCATTGCCCTGAAACCAGCGCAAGGTAATTCTTCTCCATGGTCTTTTCTCTTAGCTGCTCATGAAGTCCTTTAAGCACAGCGCGGCGCTTTGAAATCAACAAACAACCCGATGTGTCGCGGTCCAAACGGTGCACCAACTCCAAACTTTGCTCTTGTGGGCGTAATGCTCTTAATGCTTCAATTAAGCCATAGCTTAAGCCGCTGCCACCATGTACCGCCATACCGGCTGGTTTATTTATAACTATCAGATGCTTATCTTCATAAAGAATGGCATCTTCTAAGTTTGCGACTTTATCTAGATTTTTAGGCACAAACTCTGTTTTCTCCGCAACACGCACAGGTGGGATACGGATTTCATCATTGATTTGTAGTTTATATACAGGCTTCACCCGCTTTTTGTTTACGCGCACTTCCCCTTTACGAAGAATTTTATATACGGCGCTTTTTGGCACCCCTTTCAAATGCGTAACTAAAAAGTTATCGATCCTTTGACCTTCTTGGTCTTCCGTCACGGTAACGAAGCTAACTTGTAATGCGGGTTTCTCTGACATTGCCTAATCACTGATTTGAGTAATAATTTAGTTGCTATCTCGACATTATTAGTGGGATAATCAGGCCGCAAATTTTTGCGAGGTGCTTTTTATCGCAAAAACAATATCGTGATGCACATCTTGGATGGCAGATCATACAGATTAGAGCTAATATTTCCAAAGCTTTTATCATACATCTAAGATAAACACGTGCGAACAGTCAATGCGAAGCGCGTAATATTTCGTTTAATGACTGGACACGATGAACAAACCAAAAAGCAAGAAATTAAAATTTGTCTGATACGTTTACCACAGTTGCAGTAATACCCGTGCATAGCAGGCCGCAACTCGTGAATAACCACAAAGCAATCAAGTCAAAAGATGGTGATAGCTAAGCTTGGCAAACCAAGCTCAACTTGCCCCGTGCATGACTACTTTGTGAAACGAATAAACGTGCAAAGAGCGAACGATGGATCAGTGATTTTACCCTGATTTAAAGCGGAAACTGTGAATATGTTCCCTTTCCCCCAGTCGTGAGACTGCATCATTTAATAGGAACATGCAAGGTGTAGCACGCTGTCGCTGGCAAGACGTATCAGGCGCTGTAAATAATTAAGTAGAGAATTACAATATGAAACGTATGCTGATCAATGCAACGCAGCAAGAAGAAATGCGCGTGGCACTGGTTGACGGCCAGCGTCTATACGATCTAGATATAGAAAGCCCTGGTCACGAACAGAAAAAAGCCAATATCTATAAGGGTAAAATTACCCGTATCGAACCATCCCTAGAAGCCGCATTTGTTGATTATGGCGCTGAGCGTCACGGATTCCTTCCTTTAAAAGAAATCGCTAAAACGTATTTCCCAGATGGCTACACATTCAATGGTCGTCCTAACATCAAAGACGTGATCAAAGAAGGTCAAGAAGTCATCGTTCAGGTTGATAAAGAAGAACGTGGTCAAAAAGGTGCGGCACTTACAACGTTTATCAGCGTCGCTGGTAGCTACTTGGTATTAATGCCAAATAACCCAAGAGCTGGCGGTATTTCACGTCGTATCGAAGGTGACGAGCGCATTGAGCTTAAAGAAGCATTGAGTCGCTTAAACGTACCTAAAGGTATGGGTCTTATCGTACGCACCGCGGGCGTAGGTAAATCTTTCGAAGAACTAGAGTACGACCTTAAAGCGTTACTTGTTCATTGGGACGCAATCCAAAACGCAGCAAATAGCGGTAAAGCACCTTTCTTAATTCACCAAGAAAGTAACGTGATCTTCCGTGCTATTCGCGATTATTTACGTCGTGATATCGGTGAGATCCTAATTGATAAACCGCGTGTTTTTGAAGAAGCGAAAGCGCATATCGAGCGTTTCCGTCCAGATTTCATCAATCGTGTTAAGCTTTATCAAAACGATGTGCCATTATTCACGCATTATCAAATTGAGAGTCAGATTGAGTCAGCTTTCCAGCGTGAAGTGCGTTTGCCTTCAGGTGGTTCTATCGTTATTGATCCAACAGAAGCACTCACTTCTATCGATATCAACTCGTCAAAAGCGACGAAAGGTGGCGATATCGAAGAGACTGCGCTGAATACTAACCTAGAAGCGGCTGACGAGATTGCACGCCAGTTACGTTTACGTGACTTAGGTGGATTAATCGTTATCGACTTTATCGATATGACTCCGCCTCGCCATCAACGTGAAGTAGAAAACCGCTTGAAAGAAGCCGTTCGTACTGACCGTGCTCGCGTGCAAATCGGTAAGATTTCTCGTTTCGGCTTATTAGAAATGTCGCGTCAACGTTTGCGTCCGTCTTTAGGTGAAGCGAGCCAACATACGTGTCCACGCTGTGACGGCCAAGGCACCATTCGCTCAAACGAATCCATTGCTTTGTCTATCTTGCGTCTAATCGAAGAAGAAGCGATCAAAGATAATACCGCTCAGGTCAACGCCCAAGTGCCTGTCGCTGTTGGTGCTTATCTATTAAATGAAAAGCGTCGTTCTGTACAACGCATCGAAAAGCGCCACGAGTGCCACGTTGTTATCATCCCTAATCAACACCTAGAAACACCTCACTATGAAGTGGTTAGGTTGCGTAAAGATGAAACAACAGAAGCTGCAAGCTATGAGCAGATCACCGCGCCAGAGCCTGAAGTCGTTGAAATTGCTCGAGCTCAAGCGATTGTGAAAGAGGAGCCTGTGTTAAAAGGTGTCGTTATGCCTGATGCACCAGCACCGGCGCCTGCGCCAGCCCCTACTCCAGCTCAAACAGCAAAACCACAAACGCGTAAGCCACAAGCACAACCTGCTCAAAACGGCACCAGCCTGTTTGCAAAGATTGGTCAATGGTTCAAGAGCCTATTTGCTAGTGACAGCGATAACCAAGAAGAAAACAAGCCTTCTGAAGAAAAATCATCACGCGATAACAACCGTGATAATCGCCGTCGCAATAATAACAATCGTCGTCGTAACAATAACCGCCGTCGTAACGATCAACAAAAAGACACAACGGTTGAATCGAAAGACGAAAACAACAGTAACGAGCAACGTGGTGATAACCGCAAACGCCGTCGTCCAAATAACAGAAAGCGCCAAGATCAGGACAAAGCAAACCGTCCAGCTAAGGAGCCTGTAAACGATAACGTTGAAACGGTTCAGGCTAAAGACGCGCCAGTTAAAGAAGCGACAGTAAAACCACGCAGACAAAGACGTAATCTTCGCAAGAAGGTACGTGTGGAAGAAACCAATGCGCAGGATACTAACACGTCAGAGCAAGCTAGCACTGAAGAAGTGAAAGTAGAAGCAAAGCCGCTTGAACAACCAGCGAAAACGGCAGCTGATTCTAAAGCTGAACAAAAGCCAAGGCAAAGAAAAGCGAAACCTGTCGCTGACAAATCAGAACAAGAGTCTGCAACTAACGAACATGTAGCAGCACCTTCTGAACAATCTGACGTACACGCTCAAGCAAAGCAGCAAGAAACTGCTAACACTGAGCGCCACGAACAAAACGATGTTACCGAGGTGGTATCTGCCGAACTTTCAGAATCGCAAAATGATGACGAAAATAAAGAAGGCCGCACTCGCTCTAGACGTTCTCCGCGTCATCTGAGAGCGGCAGGTCAACGTCGCCGTCGTCAGGATACGCCTGAAAAAGGTCAAGCTGCTGCATTTGTGCCCGTTGCAGATCAAGCAGCTGCAGAATACGAAGCAGAGCTAAAAGCAAAATCTTCTTCTGACATTGACGTTCAAGAAGGTGTACAGCAAGAAGCAAATACAGTTGAGACTCAATTGTCACCTGAAGCGGTAACTGAAGATAATGCGCCAGCGGCAGAAGTGACAGTTTCTGAGACACACACTGATGCAGAGCAGCATGTCGAAACTAAGCCAGCCGAAGCACAGGTTGACGAAAATGCAGCGCAAGAAGCGGAGCCTGTAAAAGAAGTTGAGGCAAGTACTGCTGAAGCACCATTGCAACAAGCTGCACAGCCCGAAACATCCGCAAGCGCTGACGAAGTAGTCGCAGAAGCAGTAGAAGCTATGCCGCCAGAAGCAGCAAAAGAGGTGAAAGCTGAGCCAATCGCTGACACAGTAGAGGCTGAACAAGTTGAATCGACAGAGGAAAAAGTTGAGGCTGAAACTGCAGTTGTAGAAGAAACTCAGGCTTCTGACACTGAGGCAACACCTGAAGTTCAGGAGCCAGCAGCCGAGGCACCGGCAACAGAAGCGGTTGTGGAAACAACAGCTGCTGAAACAGTTACTGAATCTTCAACTGAAGATACACCAGTCGCTGAAACAGTTGAAGCACCTACTCAACAAGTAGTAAACGGCAATTCAGTACAAAGCCGTATACGCTTCAATCAAACGGCTGCCGCGCCAATGACAAAAGCACAAAGTGTGATTGAGGATGTCGTGGTAGAAACACCATCTGCGATGCCACATGAACAGCGTCAGACTGTGGCGAATAGCGGATTAGGTGTTGGCTCTAAGTCACCAACAGGCAGAGCAAGCGCCGACATGGCCTCTCCTGCTCAGGTTGACTAAGCAGTAATTGAAAAGCCAGTCTTTTTAGACTGGCTTTTTTGTGTCCGAATTTTACTGAGCAGACAAATGGTAATACCAGTCCTTCGTAGCACTCCGTGTTATTTATCAGTAGAATGCCGTCAATTCTTTGATCGTTAAAGTCAAAAGTATGATCACACTTAAGAGATTTAAAAACGCCTCTTTAAAAGGTGACCTATTCGGTGGTGTAACCACTGCAATTATTTCTTTACCACTCGCACTCGCTTTTGGTGTTGCTTCTGGTGCTGGCGCAGAAGCTGGGATGTGGGGCGCAATTTTAGTTGGCTTATTTGCCGCGCTGTTCGGTGGTTCAACCTCCCTCATTTCTGAACCAACCGGCCCAATGACTGTTATCATGACAGCAGTACTCACCGCCATGATGAGCAAGTACCCCGAAAATGGTCTTGCGATGGGCTTTACTGTTGTCATGATGGCAGGTGCTTTTCAGGTTTTACTCGGTACGCTCAAGTTAGGTAAATACGTTACCTTGATGCCTTACAGCGTCATCTCCGGATTTATGTCTGGTATTGGTGTTATCCTCATTATTTTGCAGCTTGCTCCTTTACTTGGACACCAAGCGCCTGCAGGTGGTGTTGTTGGCACTTTGTCTAATTTGCCCAGCCTGCTAATGGATTTACACTTTTCTGAGTTGTTCCTCGGGGTGATCACACTTGCAATCTTATTCAAAATGCCAAGTAAGTGGCGCCAGTACGTGCCAGCTCAACTGGTCGCACTCGTCGCCGTTACACTGCTTTCAATTATTATTTTTGATACCGATAGTATTCGCCGCATCGGAGAAATTCCAAGTGGCTTGCCAAGTATTGTGTTGCCAGTATTATCACCAGAGCTATTCGTTGAAATGCTTATCGACGCATTGGTACTGGGCACTTTGGGCTGTATAGATACGTTACTAACAGCAGTAATAGCCGACAGTTTAACGCGAACCGAACATGATTCTGATAAGGAGCTCAGAGGCCAAGGTATTGCCAATATGATAGCTGGCCTTTTTGGTGCATTGCCAGGTGCTGGTGCAACGATGGGAACTGTGGTCAATATTCAAGTGGGCGCTCGCTCGCCCATCGCTGGCATATTCAGGGCACTAATTTTGATGGCCGTAGTCTTTATCGCGGGCAGCCTGACCGAGCCAATCCCAATGGCGGTGCTTGCTGGTATTGCAGTGTATGTTGGTTTTAATATTCTGGATTGGAGTTTTATCCAGCGTGCTCATAAGCTTAGTGTCAGTCAAATGGCGATTATGTATGGCGTAATGCTACTTACCGTTTTTGTTGACCTGATTGTTGCCGTGGGCCTTGGCGTATTTATCTCTAATGTGATGATCATAGAGAGATTAAGCCGAGTGCAAGCTAATCATGTTAAAGCAATTAGCGACAGTGATAGCGACGAAGATGTGCCACTAACAAAAAAGGAAAGCGAGCTGTTAGATAAAGCCAACGGTAAACTATTATTCTTTTATCTTTCCGGGCCAATGATTTTTAGCGTCTCAAAAGCAATCGCAAGACAACACCGCAAGATTAGTGAATACAAAGCCATGGTATTAGATTTAAGCGACGTAGCTATGATTGATGTCACCGTGGGCTTAGCCATTGAAAATGCGATTACAGATGCGCTTGATGCTGACTGTAGCGTGTTTATCTATTCACCGAATTTGGAGACCACCGATAAGCTCAAGCGCTTAAACATTCATGACCGTCTAGGCGACCGTGCATTTTGTGATAGTCGCGAGATAGCGCTCAGTCAAGCCATTGATACTATGGCTAAAACTTATTAAAGTGCGCACTTAAGTGATCCAGTAATAACCGTAAGCTGGTCGCGACAAATTGTCTGGGTGGATACAGCGCCCAGACCCCCTCTTCTTCAGGTCTAAAGTTGGTTAGTACCTCTGTTAACTCACCACTCTCTAGCGACTCTTGCACGTAATAATGTGGTAACTGTACCAAACCTAAGCCTTGCTTTGCTGCTTCCAAGAGCCCCCAACCACTGTTGCAACGCAGTGGCCCCGCCACTTTAATTTGTCGCGTTTTACCGTGCTCAACAAAGCGCCATTCGCTGCTATTGCCAATCAAACATTTATGATTGCCAAGCTCAGCGAGCGTATGCGGTTGGCCAAATTGATTTAAATAGATATTCGCGCCACACACCATGGTTTTACGTGTGGTTAGCCGTTTGGCGCGCAGTGATGAATCCTGTAACTTACCGAGTCGAATTGCCAAGTCAAAGCCCTTATCGAGCAAGTCGACTTGATTGTTCGTCAAATGCATTTCAACCTCAACTTTTGGATACAAACGCATAAAGTCAACCACGGCAGACATGACATAAGATTCGCCGTACATTACCGGTGCGGTAAGCTTAAGTTTGCCTGTTGGCTGTCTATCACGTTGACGGATTGCAGCAGTGGCGTCATCTAATCCATGCTGCAAATGCTTTGCGTGAGATAAAAACACTTCACCTTCCTGAGTCAGCGCTAATTTTCGGGTAGTGCGCGTCAAAAGTTGTATGTTGAGGCGCTCCTCTAACATTTTCACTCGGCGACTAATTTGCGCAACCGAAGTATTTAACTGAGTTGCAGCCCCACTAAATGAGCCATTACTCGCAACCGCTACAAACTCATCAATGCCAATCCATCTATCCATTATTACATATACGTAAAAGTCTTTATGATTTTTATAGATTATCAAAAATCATAATGTAGTTATACTGCTATCAACTTTTAAGAAAGGAACAAACCATGTCTGAATTTATTAAATCTAAAGCAGCAATCGCTTGGGGCCCAGGTCAACCGCTTAGTATTGAAGAAGTTGATGTTATGCCACCGAAAAAAGGCGAAGTCTTAGTTAAAATCACCGCAACAGGCGTATGTCATACCGATGCTTTCACTTTGTCTGGCGACGATCCTGAAGGCGTATTCCCAGCAATCTTAGGTCATGAAGGTGCAGGTATTGTTGAAGCGATTGGTGAAGGCGTTACTAGCGTTGCCGTTGGCGACCATGTGATCCCATTGTACACACCGGAATGTGGCGAATGTAAGTTCTGTAAGTCTGGTAAAACGAACCTTTGTCAGCAGATCCGTGAAACCCAAGGTAAAGGCTTGATGCCTGATGGCACAACCCGCTTTTATAAAGACGGCCAACCAATTTATCACTACATGGGCACGTCAACGTTCTCTGAGTACACTGTGCTGCCAGAAATCTCTTTGGCTAAAGTAAACAAAGCAGCGCCTCTTGAGGAGATCTGTTTGCTTGGCTGTGGTGTCACCACAGGAATGGGCGCAGTAATGAATACCGCTAAAGTGCAAAAAGGCGATACCGTCGCCATTTTCGGCCTAGGTGGTATCGGCTTGTCCGCTATCATTGGCGCGGCAATGGCTGGCGCGAGTCGGATCATCGGTATCGACATCAATGAAGATAAGTTTGAGCTGGCGACAAAGCTTGGGGCAACCGATCTTATCAACCCGAAAGACTTCGACAAACCTATCCAAGAAGTGATCGTTGAAATGACCGATGGCGGTGTGGATTTCTCGTTCGAATGTATCGGTAACGTAGATGTTATGAGAAGTGCCCTTGAGTGCTGTCACAAAGGTTGGGGTGAGTCTGTCATCATCGGTGTTGCAGGCGCTGGACAAGAGATTTCAACACGTCCATTCCAATTGGTTACCGGTCGCGTATGGCGCGGCAGTGCTTTTGGTGGCGTAAAAGGTCGCTCAGAGCTTCCTGAGATTGTTGAACGCTATATGGCTGGTGAATTCAAACTCAATGACTTTATCACTCATACCATGAAGCTCGAAGATATTAATGAAGCCTTTGATTTAATGCATGACGGCAAGAGTATCCGCTCAGTGATCCATTACTAGTACCCGCTCAAGGACGCACAGGTTGCGTCCTATTTCGCTTAATTAAGGAGCACTTGATGGAACTGATTTCCAGCAACAAAGTATCCGGCGGTTGGCATAAGCGCTACACACATACCAGCCAGTCGACACAGTGTGAAATGACCTTCGCCATTTTTTTACCTGAAATTGTCAACGAGGGACAACAAGTCCCGGTTTTATATTGGCTCTCAGGGTTAACCTGCAGCGATGAAAACTTCATGCAAAAAGCAGGCGCGTTTAAAAAAGCCAACGAGCTTGGTATCGCTATTGTCGCGCCAGATACAAGCCCGCGTGGAGAAGGCGTTGCAGATGATGAAAATGGCGCTTATGACTTTGGTCTAGGTGCGGGGTTTTACGTCAATGCGACACAGGCACCGTATAGTCAACATTATCAAATGTATGACTACGTGACCGAAGAGCTGCCCCAGTTAATCGAAGCGCACTTCCCTGTTAGTCCGCAAAAAGCCATTAGTGGTCACTCCATGGGGGGGCATGGTGCGTTAATTATTGGGCTTAGAAACCCTGATGCCTATACGAGTATCTCAGCGTTTAGTCCAATCGTGAACCCAAGTAACTGCCCCTGGGGTCAAAAAGCGCTAACAGGATATTTAGGGGACGACAAACAGCGCTGGCAACAATATGACGCGACCGAATTATTGTCGCACTATGTTAGTCCAACGAAACGTCCGATACTCATTGAGCAAGGTTCAAGTGACCAGTTTTTAGACGAGCAGTTAAAGCCTTGGTTATTCGAACAAGCTGCAGAAAAAGCAGGCTACCCTATCACGCTAAACATGCATGAAGGTTACGATCATAGCTATTTCTTTATCTCGAGTTTTATTGAAAGTCATCTTGAGTTTCATGCTAACTATATGAAATGAGCCTGACTGCCGCTTGCGCTTTGAGCACTAAGCTAAAAATAAAAAAGGCGTACTCCCTGTACGCCTTGCTTGCTTAACATTATTCTTGGTATCAAATCATCAGATTAAATCGCCGTATGGATTCGTTGGGCAAAGCTGTATACTTTGCTCGAACCCAGGAATGGCTAACTCTTGCTGACTTAAATTCAATTCAGACTCATCAATCATGCCATTGCCAAAACGGTAAATGAGTTCGTACTGACCATAATCGGCCGCTTGCTGATATGCAATTTGCCTTTGTGTTGTAATGGCAAGTTGTTGCTCATAATTTGCAAACTCAGCTTGGCTATAGCGCTTGCTTAGTAGCTGCTTCGTGAGCTTTGGAGAAAGTACAGTTGCCGTTGCATTGTTGCCGCCAAAGCCCTTGGAGTTTATAAAGGCGATATCCATTGGCTCGCACTCATAGTGCTCGGTACGAATATCTAAATGCTCGGCGTGAACATCTTCTGCTACTGCATTGATTGTGGTGATCCCGGGCATAATATTGTATTCGAACACCCCAAGTGCCATCGCAAGCTGGTCGCCAGACGCTGGCGCTATAGTATGACCAACATATGCTTTTGGCGCCGCCACTTTCCAACCATTAATCGCAAAGGTCTCTGCGATTTTGTGGTAGATAAGCGACTCAGTGACCCGGTTTTGTGGTGTGCTTGAGCCATGTGCCAAAATAAAGCTGCGTTTTATTAAAGCCTCTGTGCCTGCGATTTGCTGAGCCAGCGCGACCGATTTTGCCATGGTAATATAGTTACCAGGTCCAGGTGCCGTAATCGACTTTTTCACGCCGTCTGCATTGACATATACGTCAGCAACCGAGCCCATGATCTGCGCGCCTAGTTCAATTGCTAAGGCGTCATCCATCAAAATCGCCACTTGTGCCCCTTCACCAATTGTAAAGCCACAGTTTTCACCAAAAGGACGACTTGTTTTGCGATAATCTACATGCTCAGTACCATCAAGTTTACGCAAACCTTCTTCATTTGCGAGTGCGCCCATATTACCGAAGCCTTCGATGATCTCTGGTGTAATGGCACACTCAACACTGGCTACAATCGCCACTCGAGTACGGCCAGCCTGAATATCATTCACTGCAGCGCGGAGGTTATATAGAAACGTCGCACAGGCACCTGATGTCGTAAATGTTGTGCCAACGCTACCAGTAACATAAGCATTGATAAAGTCAGTGGACATGGTGTTGAGTCCTAGCGCTAACTGCTTAGTGCTTACTCGGTCGCCACGCAAACGACTACGTACTAATCCACCTAAGCCCTCATCATTCATTTGCCCTGCCACAGAGGCGGAGTAAGTGCCGATTTGGTCCGGTCGCACGCTGTTCATTACCTTGTCCCACTCAAGACCCGTTGAGCGGATAGCGTCGGTTGCAGCAAAAATCGTCGCCTGAAGACCGCGTGGTTGGTAACGGCTGTTATACATGAGTGACGGCTCAAAGCCTGTTGGTAATTGACCTGCGGCTTTAATTGGATTGTCTCTATAGCTATCGTGCTTAACTTCAATCTGGTCCGCAATGGTTACTTCAACCGTTTTTGGATCAAGCTCAATCACTTGCCAAGCTGCAGGAACAGGCTCTGGTAAGTCACGTTTACGACAACTGAATACTATCTTGCTATCATCATTTGCTTTCATTGTGAGCTTTTGCTGCCAAGGGGTCGCATCTACATCAAAATGGTTTTTTTCGATTTTACGGATCAACGTTCCCGCTAAGATCTGCTCACCAAAACGCGACTCAATCTCCATCTCTTGAACGACTTGGTCGTTTTGGTCAATCAGCTGGCCATCTTCATAACGCACTAAGTTCATTAAACTCGCAAGGCCCAAATAGGTCTCTTGTCGGTCTTTAGCATTTAGCTTATCAAGTACAATACGTTTGTAGCCTTGATGGAAAGAGGTGCGCCCCGCGGCGTTAATTCCCCCCATTCCTATAATAATTGGCAATGCTGTCATGTCGTTCCTACTTCTGAACTAAGATAATGACTTGATTTTAATTGCATTCGAATTTAAGTTTTTACAAAATACGCCACATATAAATCATTTTTCGCCAAAATTAAGAGGTCGGAGCAGATGAAATCCTATACTAAGGTCGCCATTGTGCTTTACAAGCATATGCTCGTTACCAGTGTCACCTTACCGCTGGAAATGCTCAAAGCCGGACAAGCCTTTGCTAAAGTACATCTAAAAGAGGCTTATGTTCCTTTAGAAGTTCTCCTTTGCAGCAGCCAAGGCGAGGCGGTCAACGCCGATAATTACCTGACACTTGAGGCACAAAGTGACTTTAGCTCATTGCCTTTATATGACTACATTATTGTGCCAAGTATATGGCGAAATCCAAGACCTATTGTAAGACAAAACCAAGCGCTGAGTGAGTCACTTGCGGATGCATGGGGAGCAGGAAGCACACTGATAGGTGTTGGTACAGGTGTTTGCTTTTTAGCAAGTTCAGGCCTGCTTGACGGGCATTCAGCAACGACCCACTGGCATTTTGCCAAACAATTTTCTCAGCTATACCCCAATGTTGAATTAAAACCGGATTACTTTATCACTCAATCAGAGCGGATCTACACTGTAGCCAGCTTAAATGCGCTGGCTGATGTTATTGTACATATTATTGAACTACTGTACGGGATAGATGCCGCACACCATGTGCAGCAAAACTTTTCTCATGAAATTCGTAAACCATACGAAGAACAGCGCTATTTAGAAGGGGCTGTGGACCGTCATGCTGACGAGCAAATTGCCGCAATTCTATTTTGGCTGAAAAATAACGCCGCATCGGAAATCTCTTTACCCGCTGTCGCGGCGCAATTTGATTTGAGTTATCGCACCTTTAACCGCCGCTTTAAACAAGCAACAGGACAAACCGCCGTTGCCTACTTGCAACAGGTGCGTATAGAAATGTGTAAAGAGCTACTCGCGAGCAGTAACCTCTCCATTCAAGATATTGCCCTTGCTTCTGGATTTAATTCACAAGGGCAATTAAGTAGAGTATTTAGGCAATTAATGGGAAAGTCACCAAGCACATACCGGGCAATAGTAAGAAAGAAATTGTTCTCGTAGCAACTCGTAGCAAAACGAGAGTAAACTACTCTACAGTATTTGCATCACGGTTAACGTTTGCTGTTGGCCGTTGAAGAAAAACGAAATATCTTCGTCTACCGTTAACCCCTTTAGTCGCTTGCCAAGAGGCGCATCAAACGTTAACACCAACACTGGTGTTTCTTTATATTGGATTTTTAGCCCACCTTCGCAAGGCGCAAAATAGAACCAATGACAGTTGCCCTGCTCGTCTTCAATTTCAACTAGTGCGTTATGTGCAATTGTTTTGCTTACAGCTAGAGCCAACTGATTCAATATTGTTTGTTTTGCCAAATGCATGGCATCAACGCGCTCACTTTGTCCTTCTGCCAAATACCCATATTCGATACTCAACGAGTCATATTGTGTTTCAGCAGCACTTTGTTCATGGGTAGCATCAGCACGTGCACTGTTTGCCGCTTCAGTGGCTTCAATCAGCTTTTGTTCAAGTGCAAACTTGAGATATTCGATAAAAACAGATTTATTCATTGGTAGTTTACAGCTATTGGATGACTGGTAGTAACAGACTGGCCGTTAACGGTTAGCGCCAAACGTAAAATCCAACGCATAGATTTATCCGTGCAAACACCGACCATGGTTTTTGCTATCAGTGTGTTTTTGTCAAAGAACACGGGAATTCTCCCCATGTTCATATTTTCTCCCTCAAGCCATGCCGAAACGACCTCTACTTTAGTCGCACTTTTTAGCCCAATGGTAAATTCTGTTTCCGGTTGAACCTGCTCTGAGCCCAGATAAATCTGCACTTGTGGAGTCAAATCACAGGGCGTTGAAAAATTACAGACATTTCTTGTTACTGAACTTTCACTTTTTTCTGAACTTTCATGTATAATAATAGTCGGGTCTGAACAGGCCACGAGGAAAACACCTAGCAACCCGATTGTTAATTGCTTTGCAATCATGAGGGATTTACCGTCACTTCTGAATCCTGCGCAGTGTACGCAAGTTTCAGGGCAAATGCTAGGTTGCTTAAGAAGCGAACAAAAAGCGCCTGAAAACTTGATTGATGTCATAATTTTAGGCGTTTTAGGTATCTTTTCATAAGCAAAAAAATTATCATTTCCTCGCAAAAATAAAGGTTTCTCGGGCTGGTTAGGTTTTCACTCATCTTTTGAGTTAAAACATGACGGGCTTGAAGAAATATAACTAGGGCCTGTAATTCAGGTAATTCATTTCTAATCGCAATAAATTGCAGCGGAATCCAGAAAATGAGCCAAACAGTAGCATCACAAACTGAGTACAATTATAAAGTTGTACGCCAATTCGCTATCATGACAGTGATTTGGGGCATTGTTGGCATGGGTGTAGGTGTATTTATCGCAGCGCAACTTGCGTGGCCTGCGTTAAACTTCGACATTCCATGGTTAACTTACTCTAGACTTCGTCCGTTACACACGAACGCAGTAATCTTTGCATTTGGTACAAGTGCACTATTTGCAACCTCTTACTATGTTGTTCAGCGCACGTGTCAAACGCGCCTGTTCTCTGACAAACTTGCCGCATTTACCTTCTGGGGTTGGCAAGCCATTATCGTATCTGCGGCTATCACGCTTCCTCTGGGCATTACTTCTTCAAAAGAATACGCTGAACTAGAGTGGCCGATTGATATCGCAATCGCGGTAGTATGGGTTACTTATGCTGTAGTATTCTTTGGTACTCTTATCAAGCGTAAAGTGTCACACATCTATGTAGCAAACTGGTTCTACGCTGGTTTCATTATCACTGTTGCAGTGCTTCACATTGTAAACAGTATGGCTATCCCTGTATCACTTACTAAATCTTATTCAATCTACGCAGGTGCAGTAGATGCGATGGTTCAGTGGTGGTATGGTCACAACGCAGTAGGCTTCCTACTTACCGCTGGTTTCTTAGGTATGATGTACTACTTCGTACCAAAACAAGCAGGTCGTCCAGTGTACTCTTACCGTCTATCGGTTGTTCACTTCTGGGCTCTTGTTTCTCTATATATTTGGGCAGGTCCTCACCACCTTCACTACACCGCACTACCTGACTGGACACAGTCTCTAGGTATGGTGATGTCAGTTATCCTATTCGTTCCTTCTTGGGGCGGTATGATCAACGGTATCATGACGCTGTCTGGCGCTTGGCACAAACTACGTACTGACCCAGTACTGCGTTTCTTAGTTGTGTCTCTATCGTTTTACGGTATGTCTACGTTCGAAGGCCCAATGATGGCTATTAAGTCTGTAAATGCGCTTTCACATTACACAGACTGGACAGTAGGTCACGTACACTCTGGTGCACTAGGTTGGGTTGCGATGATTTCTATCGGTGCAATTTACCACCTAATCCCTGCCCTATTTGGTCACGGTAACATGTACAGCATCAAGCTAGTTAACACGCATTTCTGGCTACACACTGTTGGTGTTGTGCTTTATATCGTTGCAATGTGGATCTCTGGTGTTATGCAAGGCCTAATGTGGCGCGCAGTAAATGCTGACGGTACATTAATGTACAGCTTTGTTCAGTCACTAGAAGCTTCTAAGCCTTTCTATATCATGCGATTCCTAGGCGGTGTATTCATCGTAGTTGGTATGCTGGTAATGGCTTACAACGTATTCCGTACGGTTACTGCAAAAAGTGGTCAACTTGCCACTGATGCAAACCCGCAAGTGGCTTAAGGGGTATTGAGTATGAGCAACAATAACTCAACAAACAAACACGAAATCGTTGAAAAGAACGTTGGCCTGATGGCTATCCTAACGGTATTCGCGATTAGCTTCGGTGCACTAGTTGAAATTACTCCACTAATGTTCCAAAAAGATACCACTCAGCCAGTAGAAGGCTTACGCCCGCTTACCGCGCTTGAAATGGAAGGTCGTGACATCTTCGTACGTGAAGGTTGTTACAACTGTCACTCACAGATGGTTCGTCCATTCCGTGATGAAGTTGAGCGCTACGGTCACTACTCTGTAGCCGGTGAGTCAGTATGGGATCACCCATTCCAGTGGGGCTCTAAACGTACAGGTCCAGATTTGGCACGTGTTGGTCAGCGTTATTCTGACGACTGGCACTATGCGCACTTAATGGATCCTCGCTCGGTGGTACCTGAGTCAAACATGCCAGGCTACCCTTGGCTTGATAGCACTAAAGTAGATACCACTTATACTCTGAAAAAATTACAAGTGTTCCGTGATGCATTTGGTATTGATAAGTCGTCAGACCGCTACAATGGCAAAGGCTACGGTGATGATGCTGAACTACAAGCGCAAGTGGATGAAATCCACGCGATGAACGGTGGTGAAGGTGCGACAGAAATGCAAGCACTTATCGCTTACTTACAACAACTTGGCACACATTTGAAGTAATTGTTATGGATTACGGCACATACAGAGGCATTTTGACTCTGGTAATTTTGGTACTGTTTATAGTGATTGTTGTGTGGGCATATAGCAAGCGGTCTAAGCGCCGTTTCGACGACGCTGCTAATGCCATTTTTGAAGATGAGAAAAAACATAACAACACTATCTCTAACGAGGAAAAGGAGTCTGAAAAATGACTAGCTTTTGGAGTATTTGGGTTATCGTACTAACCCTAGCGTGTCTAGCTCTGATTTTCGGCCTGCTAATTTGGAACCTGAAAAACTACACAGGTGTCAAAGAAGGCGAAAGCTGTGGTCACGAGTTCGACGGAATTGAGGAATTAAATAATCCACTACCAAAGTGGTGGACTTACATGTTCTTCGCGACTTTTGTTTGGTCAGTATATTATCTTGCTGCTTACCCAGGTCTTGGTAACTTTAAAGGTTTCTTAAACTGGACGAGCTCTAACCAAGGTATTACTACCTTGGCAGAGTCTAAGAAAGCAGTCGCTGAAGCACATGAAAATGGCCAGTGGGTACAACTTGATAAAGAAGTTGAAGCAGCACAAGACCGTTTTGGCCCTATCTTCCAAGAATTTGCAAAGCAAGACGTACTTGCGCTTGCAAAGAATGAAGAAGCACTTGAAATCGGTCAACGTTTATTCTCGCAAAACTGTGCTCAGTGTCATGGCTCTGATGCTCGTGGTGGCGCAGGCTTCCCTAACCTAACTGATAAAGACTGGTTATATGGTGGCACGCCTGACAAGATCAAAGAAACACTGCTTAACGGTCGTGTTGCAGCGATGCCAGCTTGGCAAGATGCACTTGGTGATCAAGGCGTAAAAGAAATGACTGCTTATGTACTAAGCCTTTCTGGACGTACTGTTAACCAAAAAGATGCTGAAGCAGGTAAAGCTAAGTTTGCAATGTGTGCAGCTTGTCATGGTATGGATGGTAAAGGTTCTGTTGCACATAACCTGCCGTTCGGTGCACCAAACTTAACCGATAATATCTGGCTATACGGTGGTTCTCAACGCGCAGTTGAAGACACACTTCGCCACGGTCGTGCGGGTGTTATGCCAGCATGGAAAGATATCTTAGGTGAAGATAAAGTACACCTTCTAACAGCGTATGTTTATAGCTTGTCACAAGACCAATAAGCTTAGCTTTTAGAACATTATTTGAGATCAAAAAAGCCTCCATTTGGAGGCTTTTTTTTAGGTATTTACCGCAACTTACGGTAGAATACGAGCAAGTTTTATAGCCATGTGAGCAACTATGAACCCTACCCCTTGGTATAAGAATTTTTGGCCTTGGTTTTTAATTTTTTTCCCACTCGTTACTGTCGTTGCCTGTGTTTTTCTCATCACGTTTGCAGTCGGTAATGGTCCTGATATGGTCGTTGATGACTACTACAAAAAAGGTAAAGCAATCAATCTAGAGCTGAGTAAGTTTGATAAAGCAAAAGCGCTCTATTTACATGGTGACCTGCAAGTAGCAGAGCAAAAAGTCACCTTTAAATTTACCAAGGGCGACGCTTCTAAAGTTCATGCATTAAAGCTTTCGTTTTACCACCGCACTATTGAGAAATACGATTTTGCAGTCACGCTGACTAAAAACGCCAGCGGCGAGTTTACGGGTTTATTTGATGAACCACATAGCGGTGTGTTCACGGTATTTATAGAGCCTATGGACAACAGTTGGAAAATGAAAGAAAAAATCCAACTGCCACATGATGGTATTATCGCGGTCACTCCACAGTATAAGTAAGCTGCCATGGCAAATTCGTGTTTTCATTGTTTGGAGCCTATTCCTAAAGGGTTTGTAGGCTCGGTTACCTTTGAGGGTAGCGCACAACCGGTTTGCTGTATTGGCTGTCAGGCCGTTGCCGAAACCATTATTTCTCAAGGTATGAGTGACTACTATACTTACCGCACAGAAAGTGCAGGTAAAGTTGAAGAGCTTGTACCTGAACAACTCAAAATGCTACTCAGCTATGATAACGACGAGATCCAAGAGGACTTCGTCGAAATTAGCGGAGAACATAAAGAGGTACTGCTCAGTGTTGAAGGAATAAGCTGCGCCGCTTGTGCTTGGCTTATCGAAAAGCAACTGCTGGCGCTCGGTGGTATCGTTCGTGTTGATGTTAACACCTCCACTCACCGCGCCATGATTGTATGGCAAGATAAACACGTTAAGCTTAGCGATATCATTAAATCTTTGATGGAAATCGGCTATAAGGCCTACCCATTTCAAGCCGATGAAGAAGCTGCACAGAAACAAGCCGTAGCGAAAGCATACATCCGTCGTTTAGGCGTTGCTGGCCTCATGACTATGCAAGTGATGATGTTTGCATTTGCCATGTACTTTGGCATGTTTTCAGGCATGGAAGAGAACTTTGAACAGTACTTTCGTTGGATAAGTCTCGTGCTTGCCTCTCCTGTTATTCTGTATTCAGCGATGCCATTTTTAACGAATGCGGTTAAAGGGCTGAAAGCTAAACAACTGAATATGGATCTCCCTGTTTCACTTGCTATATTCGGAGCTTACGGCGCCAGTACTTACGCGACTTTTATGGAAGTCGGCGAAGTCTATTTTGAATCCATCTGTATGTTTACCTTCTTGCTGTTGTTAGGTAAATACCTTGAGTTCAGGGCCAGATTAAAAGCCAGTGAGTTTACTGCAAACCTGCAAAAGCTGCTGCCATTGACCGCCAGAAAGGTTGATGAGAATAACAATGAGCAACATATTGCCGCCAAAAAGCTAAAACTGAACGATCTGATATTAGTTAAGGCTGGAGAAACTATCCCTGCGGATGGCTTAGTGATCAAAGGCCATACCACAGTTGATGAGTCGATGATGACAGGCGAACATTTGCCAGTTAAGAAATATCAAGGCCATCAAGTGTATGCTGGAACCGTGAATCACGACGGTATAATTACGTTAGAGATCAATAAAATTGGGCAAAATACCCTGCTCAACCAAATTATTCGACTGCAACATAACGCACTTACCAAACGCCCTAAGTTGGTGGAAATCACCGATAAAGTCGCGCAGTGGTTTGTTGCCTGTCTATTAGTTTTTGCCTCAATTACCGCCATCGGCTGGTATCCCATTTCACCAGATAAGGCTTTTTGGGTCACGATTTCGGTGCTAGTAGCAACCTGCCCTTGTGCATTGAGCCTAGCTATACCCACCGCGCTGACTTGCGCCGTGGCGTCACTTACAAAGAAAGGGATCTTGATTAAAGAGGCCCATGTATTAGAAACGGCAACCAAATTAACGCGTGTTGCCTTTGACAAAACAGGCACACTGACCGAAGGCCGTTTCTCAATCAAACATATCGAATTGCTACAAACTGACTATAACGAGCAACAAGTCTTGGATTTTGCAGCAGCGTTAGAGCGGTTTTCTGAGCACCCTATCGCTCGCGCATTTGCACATATCACCCCAACCGAAAACCTAGTCCAAGATGTTGAAGTTGTGTCTGGTTCAGGTATCCGTGGTCACTGGCAAGGAATCACTATTGCCCTTGGGAAAAGCCATTGGTTTGATAACCACGCGTCATTTGCTCAAGCAACCTTGTTCATTGATAACAACGCAGTCGCTGACTTTTACTTCAATGACAAAGTAAAAAGCAATGCAGAAACAGTTGTTGAACAGTTACAACAAGCGGGCCTTACATGCCATATGCTAACTGGGGATAGCTCCAATGCAGGTAAAGAGTTATCGCAGCAGTTAGCATTAGATAGCTACCAAAGCGCTTGCACACCAGAGATTAAGCAACAAGCCGTTGAGGCTTGGTCCAAACAAGGCGAGATTGTCGCTATGGTAGGTGATGGCATCAACGATAGCCCAGTATTCAATAGCGCTCACTTGTCAGTTGCGATGGATACCGGCGCTGATATCTCAAAAAATACCGCTGATGTAGTGTTGTTAAATAGCGATTTGAATGCCATTCTAGCCCTTCAGCAAGTAGCGAAACAAACGCGCAGAATAGTAAAGCAAAACTTAACCATATCACTTTTGTATAACGGCTCCATTTTGCCACTCGCTGCACTTGGCCTTATTCCACCTTGGATAGCAGTTATTGGCATGTCAGCCAGCTCGATCATCGTGATCGGTAATTCATTAAGGTTATTAAAGCTATGAGTATCATCTACGTATTAATACCTATCGCCATTTTATTCGTCATTATTGCTATTGGTATTTTCTTTTGGGCAGTAAAAAGCGAACAATTTTCAGATTTGAATAAACAGGGCCACAGCATCTTATTCGATGATGATAAAGCGCAAACGGGTGATAAGTCCGTAAAACCATCAAATGACAAAAGTAATAACGACAACTAGCATGAATGAGATAAGCTTGCTGAGTGCATTTGTGATGGGGCTTGCGGGAAGTGGCCACTGCTTGGTGATGTGTGGCAGTATTGCCAGCTCGCTACAACTGGCGAGCAAGCAACTTTCTGCGGTGGTTGTTACCCTGTTGTATAATATCGGACGTATCTCCAGCTATGCGCTTGCTGGCAGCCTTGTTGCCCTACTCGGGGCAAGTCTCGCCAAGCAAAACACATCTCTCGCCATTATATTACAATTGATGAGTGGTATTTTTATGGTGCTTGTCGCTATCTACGTAATGCGCTTAGCCAGTACCTTAAAATGGCTAGAGTCGTTTGCTAAAAGCTTAATTTGGCAACATATTGTTAAGCTCAATCGCTACTTAGTCCCGGTCAACACAAAAACCAAAGCATTTTGCTACGGCGCCTTATGGGGCTGGCTACCCTGTGGCCTAGTTTATTCGGCTTTAACATGGACATTACAAGCGAGATCAGCAACTGAAGGCGCACTCATTATGCTCGCCTTTGGTGTCGGCACAATGCCTGCAATGATTGTAATAGGACAATCGGCTCAGCTGCTACAAAAGTTTATAAATCATTTAGTTACACGTATTATTATGGGTAATTTATTGATTTGGTATGGTGTTTATTTAATTATTATTGCAACTGATAAGTTAGTACATTAACCTATCCTTATCTAAGCAAACTCATCATTTAAGATTATTGGTTAGCGCTTTGAGATTAGGAGCTCCAATTGATAACCAAATTTTCTTTTGCGTGTCATATGAGTTTGTGGCGATCTGTAGTACCAAAGCCGTTATGCTTTGTACTAGGTTGCCTTCACGTGCGTCATAGACTTATGGAAATTTTATGGACTTAAGTAATCAAAACCGCTCAAAGAGCCAATGCACAATCAGCTGCAATAATTGCAGTATCAGTCAACTTTGTCTCCCATTTTCGCTCAATGGCAGTGAAATGGACAAGCTAGATGAGATCATTGAACGTAAAAAGCCGCTTCATAAAGGAGATTTTCTTTTCGAGTCAGGTGCGCCATTAAATGCTATCTTTGCCGTTCGTTCCGGCTCATTTAAAAGCTACACACTGTCTGAACAAGGTGATGAGCAGATCACAGGATTTCACCTTGCGGGCGATCTTGTGGGTTTTGATGCCATTAATAAAATGCAGCACCAAAGCTTCGCACAAGCTTTAGAAACCTCTATGGTATGCGAAATCCCTTTTGACACCCTTGATGAGTTAGCTGGTAAGCTGCCAAAACTGCGCCAACAGATCATGCGATTAATGAGCAGTGAAATCAATTACGACCAAGAAATGTTGTTATTACTGAATAAAAAGACTGCTGAAGAACGCTTAGCAACTTTTATCTATAACCTTTCAAATCGCTTTGGCGAGCGTGGTTTTTCTCGTAAAGAATTCCGCTTTACGATGACGCGCGGTGAAATTGGTAACTACTTGGGTCTTACTGTAGAAACCATTAGTCGTTTACTCAGCCGTTTCCAAAAAGCTGGAACAATAAAGGTCGAAGGCAAGTTCATTACCATTATTGATGCTGCAGCCCTAGCTGAAACAGCCGCGATTGCATCTTGATTTAGAACAAACTATTTATCGTTAAGACTTTATCCTTAGATAGGATCGGTTACACTCAATAAGGTCAGAGGTGAAAAGCTTCTGACCTTATTTGTATACCGTTTTAAGGAGATAGTCGTGGATAAAATCAAAAGTATACTCACCGTAATTGATCCAACTAAAGAGCGCCAAAATAGCTTAGAACGCTCTATCAATCTTGCCAAGCGTACCGGTGCAGCCATCACTGCATTTATGTCTATTTATGACTTCTCCTATGAAATGACCACGATGTTGTCTAAAGACGAGCGTGAAGCAATGCGTGAAGCGGTGATCAAAGACAGAGAAGCATGGCTTGCCGATATGGTTAAGGACTTTTCTGATGTGAGTATCCAAACTAAAGTGTTGTGGCACAATCGCCCCTACGAAGCGATCATCAAAACCGTGCTTGCGCATGATTATGATTTGGTCATTAAATCTACGCATCAACACGACACCCTGAAATCAGTGATCTTCACCCCAACCGATTGGCATTTAATTCGCAAATGCCCTGCGCCTCTATTACTGGTTAAAGATCACGCTTGGCCAGATCAAGGCAACATTATTGCAGCGGTAAACTCTGTCAGCGATAACGAGCAACATCAAGAACTCAATAAACGTATCATTACGGATGCTCAGTTTTTATGTGAATTAGCCAATGCCAAATTGAGCCTGGTAAACACCTATCCAGCAACGCCTGTTAATATTGCCATTGAAATTCCCGAGTTTAACCCATCGCAATACAATGAAGCCGTGAAAAAACACCATGAAGACGAGACATTTGCACTCGCAGAAACTTATTCAATAGATAAAAGCGATTGCATCATCAAAGAAGGTCTACCAGAGGACGTTATCCCCTACGTTGCTAAAGAAAAAGACGCTGAGTTGGTGGTCATTGGCACTGTCGGTCGCACTGGACTGAGTGCAGCGCTGGTTGGCAATACTGCTGAACATGTGATTGATAGCTTAGATTGTGATGTCTTAGCACTAAAGCCTGATGGCTATAAATCCCCATTAGAAGACTGAGGCGTAGACTCGGAATAACAGCAGCTAGAGAAAAGAGCTGATCACAAGTTTAGATTGGAATGTGCGGCAAATACACAGCCACACATTCCGTTTACTTGAGCTGTGCAAGCCAAAAAGTAAAATAGTTAAGAAGTATAAGACTATTTAGGCTAGTCTGGGTAAATCACTATTGAGAATTAAATATTGGTTACATCAATGAACAATGATTCATCAATGTTTGTCGAGGAAACCACCGCTTCGTTAAAATCATAAGCTTCTCGCTCACCGTCTCTATCTAGAGGCAAACTTTCAAAATCAAAGAGTTCAGTGTCAGCCAGTTGGCTTGGACTAACATTCTGAATTGATTTGAAAATATTCTCTACTCGACCTGGCGTCTTCTTGTCCCACTCAACCAACATAGATTTAATATTTTGACGTTGCAGGCTTTCTTGCGAACCACATAGGTTGCACGGAATAATAGGAAAATCCTTGTGTTCAGCGTATTGAATAAGATCTTTTTCACGTGCATAAGTGAGTGGGCGGATCACCACATTACGACCATCATCAGAACGTAGTTTGGGTGGCATCGCTTTCATTCTCGCGCCGTAGAACATGTTTAAAAACAGCGTTTCAACAATATCATCTAAGTGATGACCCAGTGCAATTTTTGTCGCGCCAATCTTTTCAGCAAATGAATACAAAGTACCACGGCGCAAGCGTGAACAAAGGCCACAAGTCGTTTTGCCCTCTGGTACTTTTTCTTTTACGACTGAGTAGGTATCTTTATCAATGATATAATAAGGAATGTCTAACGTTTCGAAGTACTCAGGCAAAATATGCTCTGGGAACCCAGGTTGCTTTTGATCCAGATTGACCGCGACCACATCAAAGTGAATTGGTGCCGCTTTTTTTAGGCTAAGTAAAATATCCAGCATAGCGAATGAATCCTTACCACCGCTGATACAAGCCATCACCACATCGCCTTCTTCGATCATATTGTAATCTTTGATGGCGTTGCCGACATTACGGCGCAGACGCTTTTGCAGCTTATTAAACTCTAAAACTTCTTTGCGATTATCTTGCTCTGTCATGGTGTTAGGTGCCGTATTCATACTTACTCAACTGCGTACTGTGCGCGTTATCGCGCTAGTACATTACTACATCAATTATGGGGCGCCGATTATACGTGAAATTAAGATGAGGTAAAATACAAAAATGGCGCCGCTTTGGGCGCCATAGTTGGGAACAAATAAATTAAAGGCCGAACACTACCTTTTCACTTTTTAGCATACGACTGCTTAGGTAGGTGAAAATAGCAAACAACCCCAGTGTGACCGCGCTCGACAATAATAGTTGTGGTACCGGTATCGCATTGCCTTTAATGATTTCAATCATTGCATTTTGCTGCGCTGCGATCGGCATCCACTGCATAATGTCAGTGGCAATATCATAGGTCGTTGCCATACTCATCATTACCGGAATGAACAGCGCCATCGCCACATAAGATTGCGCTTCTTTAAATGATTTAGCTAAGAAAGAGATAAATATCAATAAACTGGCAGACATTAATGCAATAGGCAGGCCAATTATAATTGCTGAAATAATAAATTTAGGACCAATGACCACTGTAAAGCCCATCATTTCCCATGGCACCATATTATAAGCAAACTTAGATACTATGGTGGTTAACACTAAAGCAATGATAGAAAAACCTGCGATTGCCCCCACTTTAGCTAACACAATATGCATGGTGCTGATCGGATGGCTAAGTAATAGCTGTAATGAGTTACGTTCACGCTCCCCTGCACTACTGTCAATCGCCATACCCATCGCCGCATAAAATAGCGAAATAATAATAGATAATGTTGCAATACCTAATACGAAGCCTCCTTTAGAGGTCGGTGTCGCTTGGTCATGAGTTTGGACATCAATCGCACGTGCAATAGTCGGATCGATACCACGCGCGACTAATCGCAATGAAGCAACTTCGCTGTTGTATAACATGAGGTTACGCTCTAGTCGGTTAATTGATGAACGTAACTTTTGCTCCGATTTATCAGCAATGATAAATACCGTCGCACTCTTACCTTGCATCATATTTTCTTGGTAATCTTCGCTGATCTCCAAGGTAATAGCTTTAACTTCTTCGCCTTCACCATGTTCAATTTCTTTACTCGCTAAAAATTGCACTAAGTTTGGCGCATTTTCTGCGTTATTAATGGTGATTTTGAGTGCTTCAGGCGAAGCCATTTGCTTAAACATGACGGTAAACAATACACACATTAGAATAGGTGCACCGATACAATAGTAAAGGCCAGCCATCACTGAACGTTTGTCGCGGCTTGCGTCTAACACTTCTTTTTTAAATAAAACTGAGATTAATTTCATCATGCTGCAATTCCTTCATCTGTACCTATCAGGGTAATGAAAGCTTCCTCAAGCGACGCTTTACCTGTTTGTTCACATAGGGCCTCTGGAGAACCTTCCGCGACCACTTTGCCTTTCGCCATGACCACAACATGGTCGCAAAGTGCTGCAACTTCTTGCATCACGTGGCTAGAAAATAAGACACAGTGACCTTGCGCCTTAAGCATCATCAACAAATCCCGTAACACTCTGGTACTCATTACATCTAAACCACGTGTTGGCTCATCAAGTACAATATTCGTTGGTTTATGCACGATTGCCTGTGCCAACGCCGTTTTCATTCTTTGGCCTTGTGAAAAGCCTTTACAGCGTCTATCCGCGATATCCAACATTTGTAGCTTTTCTAATACTTCTTGCGTCGCTGTAGCGGCCGATTTTGCGTCCATGCCACTTAGTTCAGCGTAAAATTGGGTATATTCACGCGGCGTCATGCGCTCGTAGAGCCCACATGGGTCTGGGAACAATCCTAATTGTTGTTTTGCCCTGGTTGGCTCTTTGGCAACATCAATACTATCGATAGACGCCATACCTTGATCCGCTTGAAGCAGGCCAAATACGGTCCGTAAGCAAGTCGTTTTACCAGCTCCGTTGGGTCCCAATAGTCCCGTAATTTGACCATCACGAGCGGTAAATGACAGCCCGTCTAGCGCGTTCACTTCACCAATCTTTTTATGTAAGTTATCTACTTGGATCATGAGTTACTCCTTATCAGCTGTTGCAGGGCCATTGATGTTCATAAAGAATTGTTTGCGTGTGTCTTCTTCAAGACAACTGGTATCAAAGTCTCCCACTGTCTTTTCATCGTAAAACTTAGCAATAAGCTTATTAGCACAGCTTTGCCCTGCGACAATATGCGTTGCCGTTGGTGCAACTAAGTGTGTGGCATTGCTTAGTTTTTCCATCGCAACTTCGGCCCACTGAGCAGGCGTTGCTGGGTCTAATCCGCCAGAAAGTAGTAAGGTTGGAATATCGGACGCAACGGGTTCATAGTAACTACTCGACACCGGACTCACATTCCAAATTGGGCACGTCACATCCAATCCTGTAATCATCATCTTACCCATATAGTTTTCACTATATTTCGCTTTGTCCGCAGCCGTTAATCGTGGCCAATCTTCCCCACATACAATTGCCTGATGCATCCCCATGGCCAATCCAAGGCCGTCTTCACTTGGTGCCATCATGCCAACTAGAGGAGCAAGGTTGCCTTTAGTCGCTTCACTAATCGCAAGCGGCACCAATGCTCGGGAGGTATGAGAGTAAAGCGCCATCCTAATCGCGCTAAATAGCTTCATTTTGGTCATCGTCATTGCGAGCGGTTTACTGGTTCTGGGGTGAAGCACAGAAACCTCTATCGGCGTTTGCCCAACTTGCTCCAGCAAGCTTTGCCATTGCTGCTTTAGATTAGGATAATTATTTGCACACTTTTTATCGGCTTCACATTGTGCAAATAGGGCGTTCAATGACTCTTCTATTGCACCACCAATCGCCATTAAACTTTGGTTATTGGGTGCAAGACCATCTAACACGGCCGATGCAACACTATCAGGGAACTGTCTCATATACTCAAGTGCGATGCGTGTTCCATATGAGCCACCGTATAAGTGTAACTTGCTATAACCGAGTGCGGTTCTTACCGCGTCAAAATCTTTTGCTGCCGCAACAGTTGTGTAATCGGAAAGATCTGTGTCTAATTTTTCTTTGCACTTTAGGGCGTCTTCTTTGTAAAAATCGAGACCCAGCAAAGTATCATTTAGCGCAAATTGTTGTTCAAGGTTATCCATATCACATTGCAATAGATTGGATTTTCCAGTTCCCCGTTGATCAACAAGTATAATGTCTCTATTTTCTCTAGCGTATTTAAGGATCCTTTCAAAGTTTGCTGCGATTTCGGTGGCTGATTGTCCAGGTCCCCCTGCAAACGCAATAATTGCTTCTTGTGGGTAAAGTTGTTTTATTGCAGGAATAACCATAAAGTGAATATCAATTTTTTGTTCTGTTTTGGTTTCACTTAATGGTTGTGAGATTTTTCCGCATTGTGCTCTATCATCGAGTCCCTTTGCATAGCAAGCGGATAATTCTGCTGTTGATGCTGCTGCTTGTAATGGCAGCACAGCTCCTAAAACGAGAGGAAGCAGCGCTAGCTTTACTAAGCTTTTCTTAAACTTAAATGGCTTTTTCATAGTTATTTCCTTGTTGACTCACGGTCAGTATGCTAACTTTAAGTGAGTGTATCAGTGTATTATTGTATTAATACAGTAGAATTAGAGTAATGCTAGATCTTATTCATGTCAACCCCAACAGCGCAGAGCCGATTTATAAGCAGCTATTTGATCAGGTAGTGCGTTTAATTGTGTCAGGTAAAGCACAAGCCGGAGAAGAGCTACCTTCTGTAAGAAAGCTAGCTGAACATTTCTCGGTAAATCCGATGACTGTCTCTCGAGCAATCGGGCAACTTGTCGATCAAGGTTGGCTTGAACGAAGACGCGGTCAGCCGACACGAGTAGCACAACAGCCAACCACACAACAGACCGATAGTCTGCTCAACAAAAACCTAGATATTTTAATTAATGATGCGAAACAACTTGGGATCACCAAGGTTGAGTTGATATCATTGATAGATAAAAACTGGGGACAAGAATAATGACAAGCCCACTACTACAATTCACCAAAATCCATAAACAATTTTCCGACAAGTCTGTTCTTGAAAACATAAACCTTACTATTGAACCTGGTATGGTTATGGGTCTACTGGGACGAAACGGTGCAGGTAAAACTACGCTACTGCGAATTGCACTTGGACTAATCGAACAAAATAGTGGTGAAGTTAGCTGCCTCAACAGCAGCAATCTAGAGCTGAGTCCTACATGCAAGAGCCAAATTGGCTATGTGCCACAGCAACCCTGTGGTTATCAAGGTTTTAAAGTCAAAGACGCCCTCGCACTGCACCGCAGCTTTTATCAAAATTGGGATAATACGCTAGAACAAGAGTGGCTTTCTCGCTTCGAGTTAGACGAAAACAAGCTAGTAAGTAACCTTTCAGTTGGTCAGCAACAAAGCTTAGCGCTGATAATGGCGATGTCGTATCGACCTAAGTTACTGATCCTTGACGAGCCTGTTTCAAATCTCGACCCCATCGCACGCCGAGAATTTATGTCGGACTTATTTGAGCTAGCGCTTGAGTCCGGCTCTGGTGTACTTTTCTCCTCGCATATTACATCTGACGTTGAGCGCGTCGCGAGTCATATTGCTATTATTAAAGATGGTAAGGTATTGGTTACTGGCGAACTAGATACACTGAAGGAACAGATTAGACTTGTTCCGCATCACCTTACAAGCAACCTTCCATCAGCAGAGCTGCTTCACCAATCTGAACGTTTTAGCATTTACCAAGCTCAAGACGGCTCAAATTGGCCAACGGACCTACAGCAAAGCCATAGCAACCTTGAACAACTTTTTGTGGAGCTACACACATGAGCACGTTAACTCGGCGCAATTGGTGGACAGGGTTTTCCGGCTTTTGGTTACGAGAGTGTGGCTCTGCAAATTTTTTCATTCCGGGGATCTTAGCTTCTATTGCTACACCATTATTAACCTTAATAGAAGAGCAAAACATACAAACATTTAGCTTGGTCTTTGCTATCAGCGCCTTATGGATGGCTTTTTGCTGGCAGTTAGTGAAATTACAAGCACAGGAAAGCGCATTACTATTCCCTGCAATTAAACGGCACGTATACTTACAAGGACTTGTAATACTAGTCGTTGGCTACATGTTCAATGCACTCGCTCTTTTCAACCGCCCCGCGCCAGAAGTTGCCTATGCCATGTTGTTTGCAACGAGTTTTGGTGGTAGTTTCTTTTTATTATGTATTCGAAATAGCTTTTATTTCAAACATAATAGCTACGTTTTCATGCTCGTACTCATGCTCGCTATGTTTTTTGGTGATACTCCACAAGTTTTAGCACTACTCGCTATTCCCTTCATATTAGTGGCAGTTTATCTGCTGATTACACCAAATAATAACTGTCAATGGCATCATTTGGCATATCAAACCTACATAAATAATATACAGACTGGCTGGCTCCCGAGTAATACCTTTACCCCTGATTTCCTCACTCAGCGGTTTAGGCAATTTTTTATGCCGATGAGCTATTTTTCAGGCAACCTGTTGATACAAACTTGTCAAATATTTTTTCTCTCAGGGCTTTTAGCCATTGTGGCAGTCGGCTTTTTTGGTGTCACAATTCAATTTATCACTGGCTTTACCGATATGCTTGTTTTGATGGTCGCTATTTTTGTCTGTTGGTCCAAACTACAAACAAAAATGACATGGGACCAGCTCTATCTATTACCTGTCTATTCAAGCCTAAAATCAATTAAACAGGCCTATCATGTCGCAGCAGTTAAGCTTGGCTTTTGCTTATCTTTGTTTCAACTTACAGTATTGCTGGTTTGCAGCTTCCTTACCACATTTGAGACTGTGGTTTTCTACCTTATAATATTTATCGGCTCGGTTGCAGGATTTATTCTTTGCGTTGCGCTAGGGAGCATCATAACGAGCGCCCTTACATTGTCACTTTCGTGCATGTTCGTAATCATTTTACATAGTGCGTTTAAATCTTACCTGTTAAATCACGAACACTCAGTTGCCACTCTATATCTGTTATTGGGCTATGTTGTGGTAGCCACGTCATTGCTCCTTTACAGTAATAGAAAGTTTGACTAAGACGTGCTCGGATCCGAGATGTTGCTCATATAGGCGTAGCACGAACCAAAGACTGTGCTAATAAGAATAAAAGAGTGATAGTGAGCATAAGTCGATTATCACTCTTTTTATCCGCTATATTTAATGGGAGTGGGTTCGACTATTAATAAAGTCGGTAACCGAAAACAACACCCCAGAGATCACGAAAGTAATATGTATGCCTACTTTCCAAGCAAGCTGCTCACTGGTTAAGTCTTGAGAATGGATAAAGACTTTGAGTAGTTCTACCGCAGATATTGCTACGATGGCACTGATCAATTTGATTTTAAGGCCTGAGAAGCCAACCTTTCCCATCCAAGTCGGCTTATCTTCTTGGGGCTCAACATTGAGCTTAGAAACGAAATTCTCGTAGCCACTAAAAATAATAATGATCAACAACCCGGCCAGTAAAGCCGTATCAACCAATGTTAAGATACCAATGAGTAACTCTTGGTTTGTCGCCGTAAGCGCACTGATGGTCATCACATAAAGCTGTTTAAAGAACTTAAGTAACAACAACACAATCGCGAGCAGTAGGCCAACAAAGAAAGGCGCTAACAGCCATCTTCCTTTAAATAAGGTTCTTTCTAAGAGATATTCATAACGATTAAATTGCTCATTCGCAGACTTAGTTTCTTGCTCCATGTTTTTGATTTTCACCATGTTTAGTTAGTTTTACTTAACCTTTAAATGTAGCATCAACGCTTGTATTTCTCACCATTTATTAATGTAAATTTGAATCAATTTTCTGCTCTTAAGGAGAAAATTAATTCGTTTTCCTTATTTTAAATTTTGCTTTAAAACATGCTTGTTCTTTCAACTAACAGGTAACACGAATGAAAACCTTAGTTTCATCATTAATCATCGCTCTATCTCTTTTTGCTTGTGTACAAGTACAAGCGGATGAAGAGCTACCAGTCGCGCCTGCAGATTTGGTTCAAGAGTTAACTCAAATGTGCCTTGATTGGGCAAAAGATGATGATGTACAAGCATCTGAGATGAAAAAATATGTTTTGAATTGCGTTAATGACGAGCTAGAAGCAACTGGCTATCAAAAAGTCAAAGACGTGAACGTTAAATAACACCATTTGTTTTAAGTAAATGAGTTATTTCGCCCTTCAAATTGCTTGGAGAATTAGTGTAATTGGTATAATACCAGTTCGCTTAATTAAGTGATGGCATTCATGATGAAAAGGCCGCTCAATACGTTGAACGGCCTTTTGTTTTTAATAACATTTTGGACAAAATATCCATAGCATCCGAAGACGCTTATCGATGTTTGGCTAGCTGTTAAGCTTTCTTTTTCTTGGTAGTTTTCTCTTCTTCTACCCATTTACCATTGCTATACGTCGCTTTCCAACCCGTCGCTTTACCATCCACTTCTGTCATCACATATTGTGTCTTGGTTTTTCTAGAGTAACGAACAATCGCAGGATTACCATCCGAGTCTTGCTCAGGCGCATCAGCCAGATAATAGAATTTAGGTGAAATTCTATCTCTAAAGCGTTTTAGCTCTGATACCTTAGGAGCACGTGTTTCACGTGACTTCGGGAATGTGTGCGCCGCTAAGAAAATACCTGAAGCGCCATCTCGAAGCACAAAATGCGCGTCCGATTTTTCGCATTCTAGTTCCGGTAGCGGAACTGGATCTTCTTTCGGTGGCGCAGCTTCGCCGTTTTTCAATAGTTTACGTGTATTTTTACAGTCTTCATTTGTACAACCAAAATACTTACCAAAACGGCCAGATTTAAGCTGCATATCCGAGCCACACTTGTCACACTCAATCAGTGGTCCATCGTAGCCCTTGATCTTAAATGCACCTGTCTCAATGACATAGCCCTTACATGCAGGATTATTACCGCATACATGGAGTTTTTTCGTTTCATCAATAAGATATGAATCCATTGCTGTTTCGCAAATTGGGCAACGCTTCATATGACGAAGTGATTCGGCTTCCGCCTCTTCATCCGCATCCGCGGCAACCGCTTCGTCACCTGACACGAGATTAATTGTCGTAGTACAGCGCTCTTTTGGCGGTAAGTTATAGCCTGTACAGCCAAGGAATACCCCAGTAGAAGCAGTACGAATACCCATCTTACGTGAACATGTAGGACAATCTATGTCTGTTTCGACCATCACATTTTGTCGCATGCCGCCTTCACTTTCATCGCCAGCTGCGATTTCTAGCTGGTTAGAAAAGTCGGCGTAAAACTTATCAAGTACCTGCGTCCATAAGCGTTCACCTTCTGCGATATCATCAAGGCGACCTTCCATTTTTGCGGTAAAGTCAAAGTCCATTAAATCGTTAAAATTCTCAACGAGTCTGTCAGTTACGATCTCGCCCATTTTTTCAGCGTAAAAACGGCGGTTTTCAACTCGGACATAACCACGGTCCTGAATCGTCGAAATGATAGCAGCATAGGTAGATGGACGACCAATACCACGCTTTTCTAATTCCTTAACTAAGCTTGCTTCGCTGAAACGTGCTGGTGGTTTAGTAAAGTGCTGCTTAGGATCAATTGCAATAAGATCAAGCTTGTCGCCAACTGAAACACTTGGAAGCGCCTGCTCTTCTTCATTCTTCTTACGAACGGCTGGTTGTACACGTGTCCAACCATCAAAACGTAGCACGCGCCCTTTCGCTTTTAATGTGTAATCTTCCGCGGCGACGGTCAGCGTCGTTAAGTCATACTCTGCAGGCATCATCTGACACGCCACAAACTGACGCCAAATAAGCTCATAGAGCTTCTTAGCATCAGCCTCTACGCCGTCTAAATGACCGGATAAGATTGTCACATCAGAAGGACGAATTGCCTCATGCGCCTCTTGTGCGTTGCCTTTTGCGGAATAACGCAGCGGTGCTTCTGGTAAATACTTACTACCAAATTCACTATCGATATAGCCACGACACATTTCTAACGCATCGTTTGATAAATTCGTCGAGTCTGTACGCATATAGGTGATGTAACCCGCCTCGTATAGACGCTGCGCTAACATCATGGTTTTCTTTACGCCATAGCCTAAACGAGTACTTGCCGCTTGCTGCATTGTCGAGGTAATAAATGGCGCACTCGGCTTACTCTTACTTGGCTTTTCTTCAACCTTGACTACTTCGTAAGCACTGTTTTCAAGCACTTGTACGGCTGTATCAGCTTGCGCTTTATTTACTGGCTTAAATGCTTCGCCTTTAAACTTAGTAACCGCTAGGCGAATATCATCTTTTGTTGCTTTAACATCAGCGTGAAGATCCCAAAACTCTTCTGGAATAAACGCTTTAATCTCACGCTCTCGTTCAACAAGTAATCTCACAGCAACAGATTGTACACGACCTGCCGATAACCCTCTTGCTACTTTTTGCCAAAGCAGCGGGGACACCATAAAGCCAACAACACGGTCAAGGAATCGTCTTGCCTGCTGCGCATATACCATGTCGGTGTTAAGGTCGCCAGGCGCCTCAAACGCTTGAGTTATCGCGTTTTTGGTGATCTCGTTAAAGACCACACGCTTATACTTGCTCTCATCGCCACCGATAATCTGCTCAAGGTGCCAAGCAATGGCCTCCCCTTCTCTATCCAAATCGGTTGCGAGATAGATATGGTCAGCATCTTCAGCAAGCTTTTGTAGTTCTTGAACTACTTTTTCTTTACCCGGCAAAATTTCGTAATGCGGTTCCCAACCCTTCTCAGGATCAATCCCCATCCTCGCAACTAAATTTGCATAATCTTTTTGCTTTTTATATTGCGCTTTTTCTTCAGGTGACATTTTACGTACTTCAGCTGGCGACTTAGTTGCCAAGCCTTTCGTTTTACCTGCCCCTGAGGTAGGAAGATCTCGAACATGGCCTACACTGGATTTAACAATGTAATCCTTGCCGAGGTATTTATTGATTGTTTTTGCCTTCGCGGGAGACTCTACAATTACTAGCGATTTGCCCATAGCTGCCTATTTTTGACCGATTCTGTCTGATGTTTGCCCTTACTTGGGCGTTAAATTACTTATAGGTATATCTACAAACACCTATTGTTACAAGCTAAAAATACTAACTTTTCCCTGATCACCGAATTATTATCCAATTTGTGTACAATATTCAGCCAATTTAGGGACGCATTCATATATATAAGGTTAAGGCACGGGAATATAAAGGAATAGAAACAAAAATGCCAACCCGAAAGTTGGCATTTGTTGAATTATCCTGCGTCTGTAACGCTTATTCCTATTGATTGTGTCTTTCGTTCGTCATCATCATCTCCCAAAGCTGGAAAAGTAAATTTGATCCCTAATACACCAGAAAGTTTGTTGTTTGGCTCAGCTTCCCTCGCCAACGTAACGTTGAAGAAGTTTGGCTTGTCACTTGTGTAATTCCCTAAGGTGCCAGACACACTTCCACTGGTTAATTCACCGTTATTTGTTGAAATCTCGACTTCTGTGCCAGCCGGAAGCGGATTACCAAACTCATCAGTGAAATAAATTGTAATAGGAACAGCTGAAGGGCTACCTGCTGCCGTAAAATCTACACCGGCGAGATCGCACATTCCCTCTACTCCAGATGGTTCAAGCACTAAGCCATTGCCACTTGGGCACGTATTCGAACCTGCAAGCGCAGCCGGCACTGTAAATCGCACAAAAGCATTATCACCAGACATTATCAATTCAAATTGTCTGTATACATTAACTAGCTCTTTCGTACATTCTCCTGCAGCTTCAGCGGCTTCTGAACAAAGCAAGCCATTATACTTGCCGTCCCCTTCATAAACACCGTTACCATCGTTATCAAAATCAAAGCGACCATTGTTATTGCTATCCATCCACCAATCGTCATGACCGCCATTTACAGTTCCGGTTGGAGAACAAGGTCCAGTGTTTGCGGCAGAATCACAATTCTCTTTATCAAAGCGACCATTTTCATTGGTATCTAGGAATGCTTCTGTAAGGTCAAACTCTTGGCGATATTCGCCAATATCAAATCGACCATTACGGCGCTCTACACCACCGCTTGATTGCTCATCTCTGAAATTTTCTTGGCCTTTAACAAAAGCCAACACACTTACACGCCCACCCATTACAATTCGTCTAAGCGCAGTTGCAGCATCGTCGCCCGACGAAGCGTCTTTTTGTCGTAGCATGCCATTAATACATGGTGCAGCACTACCAAAATATGGGTCACAGTTCCAATTAGCTGAGTCTTGCTTTTGAGTATTTGATAATGTAGCTGCTAGCCTAGGCGCTACCGCTTCAAAGGTATTCGCATTGCCATCTATATCACCAATGCGGTTACCCCAACGATATTCATAGAAAGGTCTATCTCCTTGGCTGCGCCATACCACAGTACAAGCAGCATTATTCGTTCTACAATCATAAGTGTCCTCAGACTCAGTACTACCAATAGCACCGGCTTCAGCAATCACCGTTGCAGCGACACCATCAGCATTAAACTGATTGAATTGATCACCAAAAAACAAGGTAATATTTGTTGTTACCCCATTATAATTAAGCGAGTTGGTATTGAATGTAACAGGGGAGGCATCAAACGTATCCTGATCTGTGACACCTGAGCTTAAAATTAACCCTGACGATACGCCAAATATTTGCTCACTTAGCTCAATAGTATGCATTACGCCTGTAGGACAACGAGCATCGTCGTTTGATGCATCTGCATCATTACATGCTTTGGCGATATCCGTCCAACAGGTAATCGCATCACCATCAGGTAAATTCGCGTAAGATTCTTCAGGGATATAACATGCACTAACAACGAGCGGACCTGGCACAATACCAGACTTAACAGTCGTTCTTACAATACCACTTGCATTGGTGTTTCCGGTAATTTGCGTCAGCGATGCAAGACCTTGCTCATCTGACAACCTAAAGTCGACTCGAGCACGTGGAATTGCAAGGTTATCTTCATCTACCAGTTTAAAGCTCACAACAGATTGGGTTGGTAAACCGCCTTCACCTGGAGGTAAAGCAATAAACTGATTAAATCCATCTTCCTCAGGTAAAAACTGTACCGCTTGTGCAAGTGCACTATCCACTTCAATAATTGTTTCTTGATTTATTGGAGAGCTGCCGTTTTGAATAGTAACAGAAATTCTATCTTCGCCTTGACAACCTTTTGCACGGTAAGTAGAGCGGGCGAAGCCATTGGAGGTATTTACCGTTTCATCTAATTCAGCCAGCGCAGGGGTTGCTATAGAACAAGCTGAGCTAAATGCAACTTCAACAGCACTATTGATTAATGCCCCATTCTGATCTTTCAGTATCACAGTAATAACCGTACTTCCACCTGCGGAAAGCTTTTGTTGGACGCCATTGCTATCCACCAAACCGTTGTCAATCGTAACATTCAACTGAGCAACACCAACATTAAAATTGATAGCCTGAGTGACATCGACATAATCTGGAGAGTTTACGGTAATGGTACCTGCGCCACCTTGGTTACCAGGCTGAAACTTTAAGATTGCAATACCAAAAGAATCCGTCAACGCAGTGCCTGTCGATGGTAAAATAGTCCCTAAAGTAGTTTCAGCGCTAATTAACCCATTGGCAATAGCATCGCCAGTTTGGCTAGATGTCATTTTGATGAATACATCAGCCGTCTCGTTTGACGATACTTGATTGACGCGAGTACACCCAGCAGCGATAGGATCTATCATGGCCTGATCTCGGCTATCATCCCATCCAGCAGGGCATTTACTTAATAGCATGACCTCAAGTTTTGCAGACGCTGTTACATTGCCGTCATCGCCGCCACCTTGAGAGGTAAAATCAAAAGATCCCGTTGCACTATTATCGCCTTGAGTGTAAGTCGCCGTAATACGTCCAGCACCTACAGTAGCAGTTACTTTTAGAGTAATTGACGCTTTACCCTCATCATTGGTAAGGACAGACCCTGAGCTGGGTTCCATGGTTGCAAATTCGTCGCTCTCAAAAACGACTCGACTATTTGCCTGAGGGCTACCATCTTTTGTTAACGAGGCAGTGATTACTAAAGGAGATGAAGATGAAAGTGTATTCGTAGAATTACCACTAGTATCCGCTCCTGAAAGCGTAATGGCATAAGTGCCATCGCTACCATCATCACCATTATCTGTATCTTTTTGAATACTGCCACCGCCACCGCACGCGGTCAGTAAGAATGCTAGCATCAGTATGCTAAAATAGCGCATCAAGGGCATTCACCTATCTCCCTAGCTAAGTTAATTTTATTATTGTTCAATAGTAACCCAATTTTATCGATAAAATCACAATTTTTTATTAGATTAGGTAGATTTTCTGTCGTGAAATGCTGTTCATCTGCGCCAAGCCTGTTAAGCTTTAGCAGTTTTAAGATACATAGTGTTAGGGCAATGTCAGAAAATAAAAAAATGGGCCTAACGGCGCGCATTATGATAGGCATGGTGTTGGGGGTTGTACTAGGCCTCACCCTTCAAGCCATCCTAGGTAAGAATAAAGAAATACTTATTCCTTTAGGTCTCTTTGACCTCCCCATTAAAGGTTTCTTCGTTGACGGTTTATTCCACATCGGTGGGCAGATCTTCATTGCAAGCTTAAAAATGCTTGTTGTTCCTTTAGTGTTTATTTCCCTTGTATGTGGCACATGTAGCCTTAGTGACCCAAAAAAATTGGGCCGCTTGGGTGGTAAGTCCATTGGTTTGTATCTCATTACAACAGCAATCGCAATCACGGTAGCGATTACGCTCGCACTACTTATTGCACCGGGTGGTGGCGTTGAAATTCCAAGCAGCGCGTCATTTGACGCAAAGCAAGCGCCGACACTTGTGCAAGTTATAATCAACATGTTCCCGACTAACCCAATTGACGCGATGGCCAACGGTAACATGCTTCAAATCATTGTCTTTGCGCTGCTATTTGGTATTGCTATGGCACTAAGCGGAGATGCCGGTGCTCGCCTAGCATCTGTATTTGAAGATCTCAATACAGTAGTGCTTAAGTTAGTGACTTTATTGATGAATGTCGCACCATATGGCGTATTTTGTTTAATGGCTAAGCTGTTTACAACCATCGACATGGGGTTAATCGCCGAGCTCGGCAAATACTTTATGGTAGTGTTGGCAGCTCTGCTAATTCATGCATTCATTAACTATTCAATTTTGTTCAAGCTGTTAACAGGCTTGAGCCCTATTATCTTCCTGAAGAAGATGAAAGACGCATGCATGTTTGCCTTTAGTACGTCAAGCTCAAGTGCAACTATGCCCGTAACACTGGAGACCGCGACTAAGAAACTAGGTGCGCATAACTCAGTTGCCTCTTTTACGATCCCTCTGGGTGCAACCATTAATATGGATGGCACGGCTATCATGCAAGGTGTTGCAACGGTCTTCATCGCTCAGGTATTTGGCGTAGACCTCACCATCAATGACTATCTCATGGTTATCTTGACTGCGACTCTTGCGTCAGTTGGTACGGCAGGCGTGCCTGGTGTTGGCTTGATCATGCTTGCAATGGTGCTTAACCAAGTTGGATTGCCTGTTGAAGGTATCGCGCTTATCATTGGTGTAGACAGACTATTAGATATGACAAGAACAGCAGTTAACGTAACAGGTGACTGTATGGTAACTTGTGCTGTGGCCAAATCTGAAAACGAATTTGATATCGATGTTTTCAACGACCCTGATGCAGCAAAAGAACTAGAAGAAACCACTTCTAAAGCAAAAGCGTAAATATCAATAACGCAGCTAACTATAAATAGCTGCGTTATTTTCCTCAACTAGCCAACTCAATACTCCTCTCTGCGACATATCAGCTATCCATACCCTTTTCTTCATTGTCACTTTTTCCTAGTTACAGAATAAGATTAAGCAGAAGATTCTCCATGCCTATGCATGTGAGTGCTTTAGTTATAGCAGGATTTGGACGTGAAGTTATCGGTAATCCTCTCTCATCTCAAAGATAGAACACTTATCTAGACATTTGCTCAGGCTAAGCCCTGTGCAACAAATACACTGTTGTGGATAATACCAATTAGTCTTAATACTTGCTCAATTTGAAGGAGCAAATCTGACGCTAACGGCGTTAAAAATTTCTCATTTAGAACAACTAAATAACCTGAGCTGCGGATAATTAATGCCTTTCTAGCAGCCAGTTTTAGCGCTAACTGCGTTGAATTCACTTCCAATAGCCAGCTATTGGTGCGTAAATTCGCCTTGCCTACAGGATGTAGGTACCTTAGCGAGAGCAGGACGCGGAAGCGGTGTTTTCCCTAAAACTCTCTGGCTAGATAAGGAGAAAACTAAGTTGTGCTTTAGCAACAATGAGTTGGAACATTCCTTATCCAAACCTCAGGTTAAATAGCAAAATTTCCGCTTTGCCTACACGGATGTAGGTACCTTGGCGATAGCAGGACGCGGTAGCGGGGTTATTGACAAAATTTCCTCGCCTCAAAATAGGCCACTTAATTAAGCGAATTGGTATAAGAAAAAACCGCGCTATAAAGCGCGGCTGTCATCTTAATAAACGTTAACGTATTAGAATTGGTATGCAAACTTCACATATGCTTGACGACCAAGGATACTGTGCGTTTTATTGTCAATTCCCATTGACTCTGAAGGAGCAAGCGGCGCTTCTTCATTGAACAAGTTAGATGCACCTAGAGTTACTGTCAGCTTTTCTACGCCAATATAACTGACACTTGTATCTACAGTAGTCCATGAATCAATCTCATATTTATTGCCATCACTGTCAGCAAGATCTTTATAAGAATCAACATAGTTTACGCTGATATTTGCAAGCCAATCGTTTTTAGCCCAGTCCATACCCGCTGTCCAGCGGAACTGCGGATGCTGATACTCTCCATTGAGATCTTCAGCAACATTGAATGTGTTACCTTGTTCGTCACTTTCAAACGACTGTTCTTCAAAGTTAAGCGCGTAAGTTAAGTTGTAATTGAACTTAAACTCACCCATTTCACGAGTAGTTAATGCATAGGCTAAGTTAACATCGAAACCGTCTGTTTCACGACCACCAATGTTAACAAAGGTGTCGTTAATGGAGAGAATACGACCAAGTGTGCTACCTTGATTAGGCGCACGAACTACCAGATTAGGATCGGTACCACAACAATCAACTAACTTCTGTGCTCCAATTTTCTTGATGAGATCTTCCTGATCATAATTCCAGTAATCTACACCGATACTAAAGTCATCAGTTGCTTGCCACACTACACCTAAATTGTAGTTTTCTGACTCTTCTGGTTGTAGGTTTTTGTTACCAGACACAATCGCAGTGTATTCATACGGGCTACAATCATCATCAGCACCCGTTTGGCGACAACGTTCACGGTCTATCACGCTTGGTGATTCGTCTGTTCTACCAAGATGTAGCTGAACAAGAGAAGGCGCTCTGAATGCTGTCCCCCAAGAACCACGAACCACTAAACTATCAAGCGGTGACCAACGGAATGCTACTTTTGGATCTGTTGTAGTTCCAAAGTCGCTATAGTCTTCATAACGCAAAGCTAATTGCAGCTCTAGTGTATCTAGCACTGGTACGCTAAATTCTGCGAATATCGCAGTATTATCGCGATCTCCGTTAGCTTGCGTTGCTTCTGTACCAAAGATTTCGCCTCTGATGTATTGACTATCCGGGTTATCTTCAATTTTCTCGTAGCGATGTTCAAAACCAAACGCTGCGGCAACGTAGCCGGTTTCCAATTCAAATAATTCGCCCGAGATAGTACCATCTAGTGACTGCATGGTTGATGCACCATAACGCGTAGTGGTAGTTTCAAAAAACGCCAAACCGGCTTCTGTATTAGTGCTTGGTTCAAATGGGTTCCATAAACCTTCATCAATCGCTTGCTGCGCTCTTAGCTTGTTAGGGAAACCATCAAAGCCTTTTTCAACTGCACTTGAACGAATAGCAGAGTACGCAACTTCCCAAGACCACGCGTTCCACTCACCACGTGCTCCAAGGACTGCACGATAGTATTCTGAATCGACATCTTTTTTACGGTTGCCGATATCAACCGTTCGACGACGCATTGAAATATCTACACCATGTAAGAAGTGGTCTGGATCGTTAAATAATGGGTGGTTTGGGTTATCACCATCCATAAATAGTTCTGTAAAGCTCGGGCTACCTGCACCTTGAATGAAAGTTGAAGAGTGCTGCGCCGAGATTTCGGCAAAACCTTCAATACCATCGATGATTTCTTGTACGCCATTGTAGTTAAAGCTAATACGTTCCGTCGACGGAATAGCAGTCATGTACGGTGCATAATCGTAGCGACAGATATCACCAATATCTAAAGCAGGGTCGCATTTGTCATTCCCCCATACGTCCGTAAAGATAGTCTGCCTTACCTGAGTGCCATCATCTTCAACACGAACGACTGGTAATCCTGCCCACTGTTCGTCTGTTAGCATGCTTCTCATCACCTCAACGCTGCCGGGAATACCTGCAGAGCTTAATGAGTTGTTACCACCGCGAAAACGTTGATCAGCAGAAGCTGTGTAGTCACGATCGGCATAAGTTAGGTGACCGCGTTTGAAATAATCGAGTGAGAAATTATGATGGCCATTTTGCGTTGACGATCCCCAAAGAAGAGTAAAGTTCTGTTCTTCAGCCCCACCATCGGCGGTGTTGGATAATTTACCAGCGACCTCGAAACCGTCTATATCGTCACGTAAAATAATATTAATAACCCCTGCGACCGCATCAGAACCATAAGTTGCAGAAGCACCGTCTTTTAAAATATCAATACGTTTAACTGATGAAACAGGAATGGTATTTAAGTCCACAAATGATGTTTCTATATCTTTTGCAAACGGGCTCACGGCAACACGACGACCATTAATAAGAACAAGCGTAGATGATGCTCCTAATCCCCTTAATGCAACACTTGAACCGCCATTTGCGGTGTCATCGCTGGAGTTACCTTGTGTACTAAAAGTACCAGTACCCGACACAGGCAGCTTTTGTAACGCCCCAATAAGGTCGGTAGATCCCGTTGAAGCTAGGTCAGCAGCTGACAAGCTTTGAATTGGTGACGGACCTTCTAAGTCTGTTCTTTTAATGTGAGAGCCTGTCACTTCAATACGTTCAACTTGCGTCGTCTCTTCGGCCTTAACTTGTTGATTCATGCCGATTAATACGGCAATTGAGAGCGCACTGAGTGGTAATTTATAGGTCATCCTGTTTCCCCTTAAGTTAATAATTACACTGTAGTTTTTTTAATAATCCAGCCATTATTAGCATACCAAAGCAACTTTAACAATGCATTTATTTAACATTAAGTTTCCATTTTGGGGGTCTAATAGCAGAAATTCGCGACGAAAGAATATCGTTATTTATCAGTATGAATTATTGTTGAAATTGGGATTACAGGGAGGAGAAGCGTTTTACAAACAGCTTCAAAAAGTTGATAAGACGCCTAAAATCTTTACTGAATAAGAGCGGTTTCTTAGCCTAAAGTTTAAAGACGTCAATGATCGTGTTGTAACTACTTAACTATAATGCCAACCAAGGTTGCACTGACTTCACATTTGCAGAGTCGGCAAAGTGAGTATTGTCGTTTGACCACGTCTTCGGGACACTGATTCGACAGACTTGCGACTCACACTTCACTGTAGCATCTGTGACGTTTTGACTTCTGCCAAAGGTCACGATGACTCCCTGTTGCTCAGGCAGCAAAAATGACAACAGGTTTTTAATAAAGAAGCCTGATAGATCAGCCAGCAACTCTTCAAACTCCTGTTGCATTTTATACAGATCAGACTTGCTTAGAGATCTCGTATTAAATAACTCGGCCTCAATCTGCATTTTTAGCTGGCAGTCCGAGCTTTCGCCCTTCGTTTCAATTACCACTTTAGCTTTGTCTTTGTCCAATTCTTTGTCAAATGGTAGCAATAATTGCGCTTCATTGGTGTACGACAATGGAAAGCTCGCTTCCTCGGTCACAATATTACCCGCCGTGATTTTACACGCCTGCATGCTAAGTGTATCGACAAGGTAAAATCCCACACGTGCAAACTCAAACTCGCCTTTATTTACCACTTTCAGTCTGTCGTAAAAGCTGTCGTATGCAAAGGTGACCGTTTTAGCGGACGCTATCGCACTCCAAAGTGTCATTATCAGGACAAGTACAATCTTATTCTTCATCAAAATACGCTCGGTTATGCCTTATCATATCGTTAAGTTCATTTACGTAGTCTTCACCACGCTCTGAATAACTCAAAAGGCCACTTGTTAATACTGTAGCGTCAATCGGTGCTTTTTGAGCTCGCAGCTCTGCTCGTACCGCGCGCAAGTCTTTGTATGCATCATTAGTATTGATATTCCTAAAGTACGATTTGACCGCGGCTCTTACCGACTGAAAGGCTCTTACTTCGTGATCGGCCGCATCTTCTCGCCGTTTCGGCACCATACCGCAGCCTTTGGTGTAACACCATTGACCAAAAAAGTTTAACCCAATTCGCGCAAATCGTGACGTACCCCAAGCAGATTCATTAGCGGCCTGCATCAACGCCAGCTCTTTAGGAATAATATCCACGCGGCGTAAAGCACGTTTAAGCGAAGATTCATTGATGGCTTCACCTTTTAAATCATACTTTGTGAAAATCAATGCAACCTTTTCTATTTGTTTGCGTGTCAGGGTTTCATCAAATTGCAGCATCATTAGGGCGATTTCAAGTGTTGCCCGCTGCTCTAAGATCTGTTTATTTTCGGCTTCTACGTGCGGTTTAATAAAGTCGAAAAATGCCGTTTTCTTCTCCTTGATATCACGAATGGCTGCAAAATTAGGTAGTTTTACGCTATGGAGTGGCTTTTCGGGCACCTTAGGTACAACCTCCGCCCCCGTATCCTCTTGATCTAATACGGTGTCTTGCGGACTTTTATCTTGGATAAAAGGGAATAAGAGTGCCCAAATAGTCACTAGGGCAACAAAGAGTTTAATCAGTTTAGCTTGCATACTTCTCCTCGCAGCGGCGGTGTTCTGGAAACGGAGTCTCTTTCCTTAAGTCTCTAAGAACTTTTATCAAGCCCACTCTGTAACAGAATTATTCTGTTACTATAGTTTGATAGAGCGTTGATAAATTACGCCAAAATAACAGTATTCAAAAATAGCGGCTGATAATATCAAAAGCCGCAATTAAACGCGAATTTTCGTTCAGTTATCGTACATAGTTTAGACGAGTTTAAGATATAAAGAAAAAGGAACAGAAGTATGACGTCTAACGCTTGGCAGCAGCGTCTGCTATCGCAGCAAAAAAACCGCCCTAACGACAATCGTTCAGCATGGCAAATAGACCGCTCTAGGATCATACATGCCGCGGCTTTTAGACGCTTGCAAGCCAAAACCCAAATTATGGCAATCGGCGTTAACGACTTTTATCGGACTCGCCTAACTCACTCTTTGGAAGTATCGCAAATAGGCAGCGGTCTACTGCGCCATTTAAGAAAACAACACCCTGAGTTTGAACACTTTCCTTCGACTAGTCTTATTGAAACTTTATGTCTAGCGCATGATATCGGCCACCCGCCCTTTGGCCATGGAGGAGAAATAGCGCTTAATTACCTTATGCGTAATCATGGAGGGTTTGAAGGAAACGCTCAAACCTTGCGCATTGTCACCAAATTGGAACCATACACTAAAGGTTATGGCATGAACTTAACACGCCGTACCTTACTAGGTTTTATTAAATATCCTGCATTAATCGACACACTTTGGTATCACCAACCAACGCAAACACAAAGTCGAAAATACATTTTATCTAGTGATTGGCTGCCAGCAAAAGGTATTTATCAATGCGACCAATCGGTATTTGATTGGATCCTCTCGCCATTTTCTCAAAACGACCGAATAAAGCTGCAAGAAACCGAGGTTAAAGACACCTTCCGTCGCAAGACTAAGTTTAAATCGCTAGATTGCGCCATTATGGAATATGCCGATGATATCGCCTATGCAGTTCATGATTTAGAAGATGCGATTGCAACCGAGACCCTTAACGAGGCAGCATGGCATGATTTCGCTCTACCTGAATTACAAAAGTTAGACTCACCTTGGTTAAAGCACAACTTACAACGCGTGAGCGAGAGTTTATTTTCAGAAGATGAATCTAATCGTAAAGATACCATAGGTGAGCTCGTGAACCTGTTTATTGTGCACTGTAAACTCACCGTTCAAGACTCAGATTTTGACTCCGCCCTACTTCATTTTACCGTTGAGATGGCACCCGAATTTCAGGAAATCCTGCAAGTATTAAAAGTGTTCGTATATCGAAGATTAATTCGTGAACCTAAAATGCAGCAAATTGAGTTTAGTGGTCAAAACCTGCTTATTGATTTATTTGAAGTTTTTGCCAGTGATCCCATGCGATTATTGCCGTATACAACCCAAACACTGTACCAACAAGCAACCGATGAAACGCAGCAAATGCGCGTGTTAGCGGACTATCTTGGTGGCATGTCTGATGAGTATGCAAGAAAAACGCATCGACGCTTATTTACCGGGGAGCTGTAAGTAACCTGAAGTTGACAGCTGGGAACTTGGTTTATCAATGGAAACTCACTTTTAAATAGCGCTTCAAAGGATCAATGTAAAGGTGATGGTGCTCCCTTCCAACGCAACAGTGAGTTCCGCATCAATGGCTTCAGCAATAGGCAACCCTAACCAAAGCAATCATTCGCACTTCTCGAGTGTCGTTCTTCTGTTGCCTTAGCGCTTTAAGCACACTTATGCTATCCAAACTGGGCAACATGATATCTAAAATAATTACATCATAGTGATCCATCAGCGCCATACTCAAACCGCTAGAGCCGTCCGCCGTATCATCTACCGTAAAGCCCAGTTTAGAGAGCCCTAAGGTTAAGCTGCGACGCAAGGACTCAGAATCTTCAATCAGTAAAGTAACACATTCATAAATAAACCTTTGGCTAGTGCTTAATGTCACATAGCTTAGTTGCTCAAACTTAAGATTCGCTAAAGAGAACTTCAACTTTCATCAATTCCGAAGGATTTCCTAAGCTTTTCTTAAGTTTCGCCGGATAGTCTTGTGATAAATGCAACTATTCCTAACATTCTATGAATAAAGTACACTTTTCAACTCCTTATGCAAAACCTTTCATGGTGTTTTTCCTTTCCTTGTTGATGATTTTGACGCTTAGCCGTTTAGGACTATCAACTTGGATGTTAGAGAGAATGACTGGCTCTGATCCTTTGACCTTTGTGATATCAGGCCTGCGAGTTGATTTGAGTACTATCGCATATCTCGCGATACCACTCTTATTGTTAATGGTCACGCACTATTTTATGCCCAAGCCACTGAAGCCTTTACTTACTGCGCTAGTAACGGGGTATATTGCGTTGGGTATTGTATTTGTCCTACTACTCGAAGCTGCAACTCCTGCATTTATTTTGCAATACGACATCAGACCAAACCGTTTATTTATTGAATATCTGATTTACCCCAAAGAAGTCATTTCAATGTTGTTGAGTGGTCACTTGGGCACAGTGATATTGACCCTACTTTTATGTACTTTGGCTTTAATAACCACCTTGAGATATTTTCCTCGCATTAGCAACGATGCGCCATCAAAGCGGAATATGGCTATCTCTACTTTTTGTAGTCTTATCTGTTTAGCGCTGTTAGCAAGAGGCACTCTGGGTCATAGACCACTTAACCCTGCTACCGTCTATTTCTCACAAGATGCATTGGTTAATTCGCTGACCATCAACTCAGCTTATAGTGTTGCGTTCGCAGCAAAAAATATGGGCAGCGAAAAAAGTGCCAGTGCGCTTTATGGTTCGCTATCCAAAGAAAAGGTTTTTGATACAGTAAGAAAAGCAAGTTACAAACAAGGTTTTATCTCAAATACACTTCCTACCCTAGCCACTAATCCGGCATATCATCAGGGCAAAAAGAAAAACTTAGTGATTATCTTAGAGGAAAGCTTAGGCGCACGTTTTGTCAGCTCGCTAGGGGGAGCAAACCTAACCCCAGAGTTAGATAAACTGTATCAAGAAGGCTGGGGACTGGAGAACCTCTACGCAACGGGCACCCGTTCGGTTCGCGGAATTGAAGCCGTGATCACCGGCTTTATCCCCTCACCATCACGCTCCGTCGTTAAGCTTTCAAAGTCTCAGCAACAGTTTTGTACGTTGGCGGATATTTTAGCCAAAGAAAACTATACCACACAGTTTATTTATGGTGGCGAAAGCCACTTCGATAACATGAAAAGCTTCTTCTTAGGAAATGGCTTTCAACGTATCGTTGACTTTGATGATATTGAAAACCCAGAATTTGTTGCGTCTTGGGGCGCCAGCGACGAAGATCTGTTTAATCAAGCGGATAAAGAACTAACTCAGCTGAGTGAAGAAGAAAAGCCATTTTTTAGTTTGATCTTTACATCTAGCAATCACGACCCGTTTGAAATTCCTGACGGAAAAGTAATGTTACCAACAAATCATAAAAGTGATAAACCTGCGCGAGATCTCGCTATCAAGTACGCCGACTATGCGCTCGGAAAGTTTATTGATAAGGCCAAGCAAAGCCGATATTGGCAAGATACTATCTTTTTAGTCGTTGCAGATCATGATGTCAGGGTGTATGGATCCGAGCCCGTCCCTATTAAGTCTTTTCATATTCCAGCCGTTATTTTGAATTCAGGCTTTAATCAGAAACAAGATAAAAGGTTGGTCAGTCAAATTGATTTACCTGTCACTTTGCTTTCTTTAATAGGGGTTGAACGCCCAACGCCTATGCTTGGCTTTGACTTAACCAAACAATATCCAGTGCAAAGAGCGATGATGCAATATTACGATAATTTTGCCTACATTGAAGATGACAAAGCCGCCATTTTGATGCCAGGCAACAAAGTGAGTTATTGGCAATATGATACGGCGACTAAGATGCAAAAACCACTGGTGAATACAACGCACACCGCTGATTTGAAAGAAAAAGCACTATCTCATGTATTATTTAGTAATTTGGCCTATCAGGAGCAAATTTATCGATTAAAAGAGTAAAGCATAAGGTTGTCTTAAGTATTTCTATAGAAAATAAAGATAATTTAGTTTTTATTTTCTCGTCAGGAGTTAGACTGACGAATTAAGCCTATGTTTGGATAAAAGTGAGTCCAAACATAGGCTTTTGCTCTCACCCTGGTTTAGCCGATTGCTTTAGAGTGCGTTGCTTTAACATCATAAACCAAGGTCGCGCTAACCCATTACTTCCTTCTACGCTTGGTTCTTGCTCCTAGAATACGCTTTTTGTCTCTTTGCTTCTTAGACTTACCAGAATTACGGCGAGTGTCTTTAGGCTCTTTGGTCAAATCAGGTTCATAGCCTGGCAGCCATTGCGGCGCAAACCGCTCATCTAGGAAAATTTCTATTTCTTCCAGTAGCCACTGCTCATCAATACTCACAAGCGAAATAGCTTGGCCGTTTTGTCCAGCACGACCACTACGGCCGATACGGTGCACATAGTCTTCAGCAACATAGGGTAACTCAGCATTGAAGACATAGTTTAGCGAGTCAATGTCAATGCCACGGGCAGCTACATCCGTTGCGATCAAGACGCGAATTTCATCTGATTTGAATTGAGATAGCGCTTTGTCACGCGCGCCTTGAGACTTATCACCGTGGATCGCTGCGGTTTTAAGGCCATCCTTATTCAATTCTTTTGCGTAGCTATCAGCACTATTTTTTGTGCGAGTAAACACCAGTACCTGATGCCAATTATTTTTGCCAATCAAGTGGGAGATCAATTCACGTTTGCGGTCTTCGTCTACCGAATAGAACGTTTGCGTAACTGTACTTGCGGTGCTGTTCTGGGATTCAACACCTACTCGCTTAGGGTCGTTCAACCAAGGCTTTACTTGGGATAACACAGCATCGTCAACCGTAGCTGAAAATAGCAACGTTTGACGCTTAAGCGGCATAGTGCGCATGATCCGCTTAATTTCCCCCATAAACCCCATATCTAACATGCGATCTGCTTCATCGAAGACCAAGTGTTGAATATTTTTGAGTGTTAATGTGCCTTTGATTAGGTGGTCAAGTAAACGCCCAGGTGTCGCAACTACTACGTCTACACCCGCTCTTAAGCGCTTTTCTTGCGGGCCAATATTTGCACCGCCATATAAGCACACGACATTTAAACTGGTGTTCACCACTAACTTTTCAGTGTGCTCTGCAACCTGCTGTGCCAGCTCACGAGTCGGCGTTAATATCAATGCCTTAACCGATTTCTCACCTTGCGTGGCGCCTATCAGCATGGAGTGCAAAATCGGCAGCATGAAGGCGGCTGTCTTACCGGTTCCAGTTTGGGCACTTGCAATTAAATCACAACCACTGAGCAGAAGTGGAATACTCTTTTCTTGAATTGGTGTGGGTGACGCAAACCCAAGCTCAGTAATTGCGCTTAGTAGTTCAGGGTGAAGTTGTAACTCGCTAAATGTCATTGGAGATCAGTGTCTATTACCAAAATTGTGCAGATTATAGCAAAGGATTGTAAGGAAAAAACTGGGAGATAGTTTTATTAAGCTAAATAAGTAAAGGTAATTAACTGATACTATTTTAAGAATCTAATTAAAGCAAACAACTCATTATTAGATAAAAAAGAACAAAACTATTTATAGCTCAGACTTGACAAACACCCAAATTGAAACAAAATTGTAAACCAGGTTAACTAAAGGTTCTCCTGCTTAAATATTACGATTATTAATTTAAAAAAGGATTTAATATGAAATATCTGTTTTCAACTGTCATTATGGCAGCATTTTTGTTCTCTAGTTTTACCTTTGCTATGAATGATAATACTACAATTTATCTCACTGAAAACGGGATTAAAGGAGTTATCCAGGCTCAACATAGCGTTAAAACAGAGTCGTTTGATCAGAAAGGCATGCATTCTCCAATCGAGTTTTCAGTATCCAATGACTTGCTTGATACTATTTCCGCATCTATCACATATCAGGGCAATCACTATGCTTTGTTACTCAATCAAGTTAAAAAACAAGTTAAGATAACTGGTACTGATATCAATAATAAACCTCTTATTAATACCCCAGCACTTCGTGCCGACATAAAGAATATGCTACACGACGTAGAGCTTAATAGTGGTTTGATTATGAAAAGCCAATCAACTCTAGATAAGGAGTCGAAACTTGCACTCTTAAAATTCTTCGAATTTTTATCTACCTATCCATTAGGTGAAGCAATTGATCAGCAAATAGAGAGCAAAATCAGTGCACAAGATTGGACTGATCTCTGTGCGTATATGGGTAAATCAAAGACTGCTGTTTGGGATATTACCAACTCGTCTGTAAAGACAAAAAATTATATCGTCGGTGGTCATGGCTTTTGTGCAGCTAGATGTGGTGCGGGTTGTCCAATGTTTGGTGATGGTCAATATACCCAAGATTGCTTGAATCACGATGCCTGTGCCGATGTTGAAGGTGAGCAACTAGGTGTATGTGGTGACGAATGGACTTCAGCCTCAGACGACTTTTGGTTTTCTCCTGACTGTACAACTCCACCACCATCATTACGTTAAAATAATAATTTTTGGCTGGTATGCTGTTTTGCAAGCGAGATCACTACATCCATATAGGCATTGAGCATGACTAAGTGAAATCGGTATTATCAGCCTAGGTTAATCTATCGGGGGCACAGTCACCTGAAATGACTAATAAGGAAATGTTCATGTCACGACAAAGATTGAAGCTATTAACGATAGGTCTTTGCTTAATAGCCTTTACACCTTTGCTTGGTTTACTTCTTGCGGAGCTTATCGCTGAAATTCTTCACTGCCATGTTGCAGAAAGTGCTAGCTCAGATTGTATTGTCGCCGGCTATGATTTTGGTATGCCACTAGCAATTTTATACACAGGTGGTTGGGTAAGTATGATTACGGTCCCTGTTGCGGGCTTGGCAGCTTTAGTTTGTTACATCAAATACCGTGATGCAAAACTAAATAACAACCAATAAAAAAGGGGCTTAACGCCCCTTCTATTCACATCAACTTGATTAAATTGCTGCGTTTCTGAATTCTCTTACAAATTGCTTAACAGGCATATCGTTACAACGTAAGTTGCGAACCTGTTGGTTATTCAAACGTAGGTGATTAACGCCGTGACGTACTGCATCTAAGCATAACTCAGTTGCTGTATCTGACTTTTCAGCAATTAGCTCCACTTTCTTTTCTTGCTTTTGCGAGCGCTTCGCTGCTTTTGCAAACTCACGAATATCTTCACCATTACAGTGGATGCTTGGTGAGAAGCGAGAAATAAATAGGCCTAGTGATGCAGCTTCTTTACGTGCTGCACTGAAACCTTGCTCTGCTGCAACAGCACATACTTTTGTCGCTGGTGATGCGTCAGCTTGAGTGAACTCAACCTGTGAAGCGAAAGCTGTTGTAGAAACCAAAGAAACAAGACCAAAGAAAGAGAGAGATTTAAGCATAATATACCCCAATTGAACGATTCGGCGCGGATTATAATTACAACGACGAATAAGTAAACAGCTAAATCATGCAATTTTGGTTATTTAATGATCTATTTACACTAAGCTAAAATCCTCGTTATCCTCTCGCTAAACTTGTGCAAAATTTAACAACTGCCAACATGCTTGTCAGCTGACTAAATAAGTAATTTCACCCAAGCGCTGACCCTCTCGTTTTTAAGTGATAAACTTTGCCAAATAACAGCAAGAATCTAAAGAGAGCGCTATGAAAATTGTTTCGTTTAATATAAACGGCCTCAGAGCTAGACTACATCAATTACAGGCATTGATTGAAAAACACCAACCTGATGTCATTGGACTGCAAGAAATTAAAGTCCATGACGAAGCTTTTCCTATCGACGATGTAGAAGCACTTGGCTACCATGTTTACTTCCATGGTCAAAAGGCGCATTACGGTGTGGCACTACTCTCCAAGAAACCTGCAAAAGCTATCCAAAAAGGCTTCGCTACGGATACTGATGAATCACAACGTCGCATGATCAGCGGTACGTTTGAAAGTGATTCAGGTAACGAAGTTACCGTTATGAATGGTTACTTCCCTCAAGGTGATAACATCAGCCATGAAACAAAATTTCCGTATAAAAGACAATTTTATGCAGATCTCATGACCCACTTAAATGATTTTGCCGATCCTCAATCTAACCTTGTAGTCATGGGCGATATTAATATTTCTCCATTGGATGTGGATATTGGTATTGGTGAGCAAAACCGCAAGCGTTGGTTAAAGACGGGTAAGTGCTCGTTCCAACCAGAAGAGCGCGAGTGGTTAAAAACACTGCTAGATTGGGGCTTTAAAGATACATTTAGAGTGCTGACACCTGATGCAACCGAAAAGTATTCGTGGTTTGACTACCGCTCAAAAGGGTTTGATGATAACCGAGGTCTGCGCATAGATGTGGTTTTAGCAACCGCTCCATTAACGGCGAAATGTATTGAAAGTGACATAGATTACGAATTGAGAGGAATTGATAAGCCCTCTGATCACGCACCAATTTGGGCAACTTTCGACATTTAATCATCTGCTTTTTCCGCCGAGACTGTAAATACAGTGCTCGGCATAGAGCAAAATCACCAATTTTAAAAACTGGATAGAAACGTGACGTTTATCGCTGCCCTTGGGTTATTTTTACTCAGTTTTCATCGCAAAGAATACCTGCAATTACTACAAGTACCAGCCAGACAAACCGGCGTATTAAGTTGTGCGGTTATCCTCACGTTACTGTGGCAAATAAAAGCAGGCATTTTACCTGAGCTGAACATTCATATTCTTGGAATAACAGCAGTAACGTTAATTTTAGGTTGGCGACTGGGTGCGTTGAGTGCAACTTTGGCCTGCCTCGTCCATAGTTACTTTAGTGCTTTTACCTTGGTGGAGTTTGGTAATTTTTGGCTGTTTACTGCACTGATACCTGTCTACTTAAGCTATGGACTTTTTGCCCTTTGCTATCATCATTTACCGCGGCACTTTTTCGTTTATATTTTTGTTTGTGCATTTATTTTCGCAGGTACGGTGGGCTGTTTAAAGATACTTCTAAGCGCATTCTATTATTATGCAATCGATGCCTATACTTGGTATCAGTTGGCAGACAATTATCTCCATTTTGCCGTCATAATGTGGTTCCCTGAAGCCATGTTAAACGGCATGGCCATCACCTTACTCATTACATATCGCCCACATTGGGTAAAAACTTTTTTTGATAGGGAATACTTAGACAAATGATCTCCCACTACCGCTGTCCACTGTGTAAACTGCCTTTATATCAAGGTGGTGCAAGCTACAGCTGCAATAATAATCATCAATTTGATATTGCCAAAGAAGGCTATGTCAACTTACTACCCGTGCAAAATAAAAAATCAAAACAGCCGGGCGACAACCAAGAAATGGTCGCAGCGCGTCGGGCATTCTTCGAAACCGATCATTATCATTTTCTACGTGATAGGCTTGCACAAATCGTCTCTGAAAAAGCGCCGGCTACCCTGCTGGACTTAGGGTGTGGTGAAGGCTTTTACACCCATGAAATCGCAAATCGCTGCGAGAATGCCAAAGTCTACGGGGTCGATATCGCAAAACCTGCTGTCCGCTATGCAGCTAAACGCTATCCTCAAGTAGAATTTAGCGTAGCCTCCATCAAAGAGGCTCCTTTTGAAAATGAATTTGCAGATGTGATTGTGAGCATTTTTGCGCCAGTGTTCGCCGAAGAACTCGCCCGTCTATGCAAACCATCAGGCAGTTTGTATGTCGTCTCACCTGGTGAGCACCATCTATTCGAACTCAAGTCTTTGATTTATGACAATGTAAAGCTACACAAGGCACCAGAAACACCACAAGGGTTTGAGTTGGTTGAACGGACTAAATTACAACAAACACACAGAATGGAATTTGAGTGTGTTGAACACTTAATCATGATGACGCCATTTGCATGGAAATTTAAGCAACAACACATGGACAGATTACAAAAGATGGACCATATCGAAATCACGCTCTCGTTTTTGATAAACCAATATCAGCGCATGTAACCCAACATCAGATCACCCATTATGAGCAAATCGCTGCCTACTTGCTTGGTAGGCAGGCAAACAGAAACTACAGATTTTCTTGCGTAAACGCTTTGTCCATTTTATCGAACATATCTTTTAGCAATCGCGCTAAATCTCTATATCTAGGCTTTCTTGAGGACAGGGGTGCATCGTAGCCATTGGCAACCATCTTTTGATGCAGTTCTGTATACCAAGAATACAAAGCCGGATTTAACGGCGTTTCAGCTCTTTTACCAAGCCATAATAACCCTTGGACAGGAAGCGATAAAAAGAATAAAGCAATCGCAATGGCTTGCGGCAGATATTGAAAACCCAATTGGCTGGTCTGCAAAAACAGAGTAAACACCGCCAGCATAGGCATTGTATTTAAAGCAAGTTCTGTCGCCTTGATCACCCTAAATTCGGGGAACAACGGTGCTAATTCCTTGCGCATAGGCCACTCTTTCGAGTATTGACGTCCAAGTTGCACTTGCGAAATAAGACTTTTTTGCATCATAACTCCTAGGTGCTAACTTTTATATAAAAAATGAGGTAAAATCGACGTCTTTACTGTCAACTATACCTTAGTCTAAATGCGTAGCTTATATGCGCTATAGCTTTAAGCTTAATACGCAATAACTGTTATTGTCAAAACGGAAAGTCATTATGTCATCTCAGCATGTTTTGGTTCTTAATTGTGGAAGCTCCAGTCTTAAGTTTGCAATCATCGATAACGCAACGGGAGAGGAGATATTATCAGGTCTGGCTGAACGCCTAGCTGAACAATCACCACAAATTAAATATAAGTTCCAAGGCAACAAGGAAATCGTGCCCCTCAATAGTGGTGATGCGCACCAAGTTGCGATCACAACGCTTGTAAAACTCATCAAAGATCTCGCGTTAGACGCAAATCTTGTCGCTGTCGGCCACCGCGTTGTACACGGCGGTGAGCGCTTTACACAATCTGTCATTATCGATGACTCCGTTCTCACAGCTATCCAAGAAACGGCTAGTCTGGCGCCTTTACATAATCCAGCTAACCTACTTGGGATCCGCGCAGCTCAAGCCGCATTTGCACATTTACCGCAAATTGCTGTCTTTGATACGGCTTTCCATCAAAGTATGGATCAAACAGCGTACCTTTATGCCCTACCTTATTCGCTATATCGTGAGCATGGTGTTAGACGTTACGGTTTCCACGGTACCAGCCATGCTTATGTATCGGCGCAGGCCATCGAGATTTTAGGCCTAAAAGGTAAACCATCGCGTATTATTACCGCACACTTAGGCAATGGTTGTTCCGTTACCGCGATTAAAGACGGTAAATCGGTGGACACCAGCATGGGCTTAACTCCATTAGAGGGTCTAGTGATGGGCACCCGAAGTGGTGATATTGATCCGGGCTTATTCTCGTTTTTAGTTAATCACCTTAACTATTCAACACAGCAAATTGACACCTTGTTGAATAAACAAAGTGGCCTTTTAGGTATTAGTGAGCTTTCTAACGATTGCCGAACGATTGAAGAAGCAGCGCAGGAAAACCACCCTCAAGCAACACTGGCGCTTGATATTTTCTGTTATCGTTTAGCCAAACAAATTGCTAGCTTCTTGGTACCACTAAACGGTTTAGATGCACTTGTATTTACCGGTGGAATTGGCGAGAACTCTGATGTTATCCGTGAAAAAGTAGTGAACCAGCTTAACTTCCTTGGCATGCATATCAATAAAGCGCGTAACCTCAACGCACGCTTTGGTAATCAAGGTGTGATCACTGATGAGTCTCACTCTCCTGTCGCTATAGTCATCCCAACCAACGAAGAGTGGGTGATTGCCAACGACGCAGCTACGCTTGCTGAAGGAGTGTAATGATGGGTCGTCGTATTATGCTTATTCCTATTTCAACGGGCGTTGGTTTGACGTCGGTGTCTGTAGGAATAGTCCGAGCACTGGAACAAAAAGCGGTAAAAGTAAACTTCTTCAAGCCAATTGCACAACCTCGTAAAGATGAAGTCGGCCCCGAGAAGTCAACACTCATCGTTCAGCAAGGTTCAACCATTGCCCCACCCACGCCGTTTGAGCTGAGCTACGCTGAGCAAATGATAGGTGATGGTAAAGGCGATGATTTGTTGGAAGAAATTGTGGAGCGCTTTGAAGGCACAGTACAAGACGATGAAGTTGCCATCATTGAAGGAATGGTTCCTACCCGTCGTCAACCTTACGCTGGCCGTGTAAACCGCGAGATTGCGCAAACACTAGGTGCAGATATCGTGTTTGTCTTAACGCCGGGTAATGACTCTATCGACGAGCTTGAAGACCGCTTAGAGATTGCTGCTGGCAATTATGGCGGTGTAAACCACCCTCGCGTATTGGGTTGTATTTTCAATAAAGTGAATGCACCGCTGGATGAAGATGGCAGAGCGCGCGCCGATCTGGTTGATCAATACAAACCAGAAGAGCTTGAAAACGAAATGAATCGTTTGGCATCGCTGCCTATTTTCAGAAAACATCCATTTCAACTTTTAGGTGCCATTCCATGGGACTTTGACTTAGTTGCGCCGCGAGTTATCGACTTAAGCAATTATTTAAAAGCCGAAATCATCAATGCGGGCGATATGGAGCACCGTCGTCTGCGCCGTGTTACCTTCTGTGCAAGAACAGTATCGAACATTCTTAACCACTTTACACCAGGTGCTCTGTTGGTTACTCCTGGCGATCGGTCGGATATCTTAGTCGCAGCGTGTTTGTCGGCCATGAATGGCACCAAGATTGGCGCTATCTTGTTAACTGGTGGATTCAAACCAGAAGAGAAGATCATGACCTTATGTGAGCAAGCGATGGATACCGGTCTGCCTATCCTTGCTACTGAGGCTGATACTTGGCGCACTTCTTTGCTATTACACAATTTCAATATGGAAGTTCCAAGCGATGACGAACAGCGCATCGAGCGCGTAAAGCAGCATAACGCCCGTCACATCGATAGCGAATGGCTGGAAAGTTTGGCCAAAGGGGTCGCAAAAACCCGCAAACTCTCCCCTCCTGCGTTTCGTTACCTGCTAACTGATTTAGCTAGACGTGCGAGCAAAACCATTGTGCTGCCTGAAGGTAATGAGCCTAGAACGATTAAGGCGGCTGCTATCTGTGGTGCGCGAAATATCGCTAAAACCGTACTACTTGGAGACAGAGAAGAAATAGAGCGTATCGCCCAGCAACAAGGTGTTGAGCTGAATGAAAACGTGACTATCTTATCTCCTGAAGAAGAGCTGCAAAAATACATTTCGCCAATGGTTGAGCTACGTAAAAACAAAGGCCTAACCGAGGTCGTTGCGGCAGAGCAACTGCAAGATAACGTCGTGCTCGGCACCATGATGTTAGCCGAAGGCCAAGTTGATGGCTTAGTATCTGGTGCGGTAAATACCACCGCCAATACTATTCGCCCACCCCTGCAGTTAATCAAAACGGCACCAGGCGCGTCGTTGGTAAGCTCAGTATTTTTCATGTTGCTACCGGACCAAGTGCTAGTATACGGTGACTGTGCAATTAACCCAGATCCAACGGCAGAACAGTTAGCCGATATTGCAATTCAATCTGCAGATTCCGCTGCAGCATTCGGCATTGAACCTCGCGTTGCCATGATCAGCTACAGCACAGGAACATCTGGACAAGGTGCAGACGTAGAAAAAGTGCGTGAAGCCACCGAGATCGCACAAAAGAAACGTCCTGATCTCGATATTGATGGGCCGCTGCAATACGATGCCGCCATTATGGAAAATGTCGCACGTAAAAAAGCGCCAAACAGCAAAGTCGCTGGTAAAGCAACGGTATTTGTCTTCCCAGATCTAAATACGGGTAACACCACATACAAAGCGGTACAACGAAGTGCTGAACTTGTCAGCATCGGACCTATGTTACAAGGTATGCGTAAGCCGGTTAACGACCTAAGCCGCGGGGCTTTGGTTGATGACATAGTATACACCATTGCCTTGACTGCTATTCAGGCAACACAAATCGAAGAATAATCTTTATACCAAGGGCTCAATGCATGAGCCCTTTTCTTTTTCATCTCACTAATCCTTTCTTTTGCCTAGAATTCAGGCGAACGCTCTGGTCTTTAAATTGACTTCGCTATACTATGAATTATACCAATTGGTATTTTTCCAAAAACAAGGGTTGGTAATGTCAAAGCAAACGCTGCAATTGCTCAAACAAGAATTTACGATACATAGCTTGGATTGCGATGACGCTGTTCCGCAAGCAGTGTTAAACAGTGAAATCTTTTTTATTGCCAAAACTGAGGATGAACTCTCTATCGTTTGCGCGTCAGATATCTCAGTCAGTAGCCTCGCGGCTGAAAGTCATTGGAGAGCATTGGAAGTCGTTGGCCCGCTGGGGTTTTCGCTGACGGGGATTATGGCTAATATTTCTGGTGTGCTAGCAAAGTCCAACGTCTCTATTTTTACCTTATCAACATACGATACCGATTACATTCTGGTAAAAGAAAGCCAAATCCAGCAAGCGATGCAAGCGCTCAAAAAAGATGGATATTTATTACTTTGATTGAACTCTCACCACCAATCCAATATCGGCCAATATCCCAAATCGCAAACCCGATTGCGCACATTCCAAGTCCTTTTTCCGGCAAAGTCTTACCGCTAAGTACGCATCCAAACGCGGCGATTGCGTCTGGTATGTTAGGAATAGGCGTTTGCGTACAAATGCGTGTGCCTTTGTTGCTATCTCCTTGTAACGGAAAACTAATCCAGATCAGAAAAAATAACTGCGAATACATTTTACACGCCAATAACGGCTTAAAAATGTTACTGAGCTTAGAAATCGGCAATGAGTTTGCCAAACCCGAATATCTCAAAGCAAACAGCTTTGGCAAAACCACGATAAAGCTTGGAGAGCCGCTATGCTTTTTTGATATTCCACTCAGTGAAGCAAAAACCATCGCCACCATTGTGCTACTCAATGCACAAAAGCTTGGTGCGTGTTATTATCCTTTAAAACAAGTATCTGCGGCCAAAGAGCCGATAATCACAATTGCAAGGGCGTGTGCTTTATGACAATCACCATGTATGGGATCAGCAACTGCGATACCATTAAAAAAGCCAAAAAATATCTTCAAGAAAACAATATCGAATTCACTTTTCACGACTATCGCAAAGATGGATTAGACGAGGCTCTACTCACCGCTTTTATTGACCAACTTGGCTGGGAAAACGTGTTAAACAAACGCGGGACCACATACCGAGCGCTTAGCGAAGAACAAAAACAAAATCTCGATGCGCAGTCAGCGAAGCAACACCTTTTGGCGGCACCAGCCATGATAAAACGCCCTATTTTGCAGTACCAAGGTCAATATCACTTGGGTTTTAAAGCTGCACAGTATGATGAGATTTTTGCCTAATGAGCGAAGTAGTTAAGCTCGCTCAAGCTCTGATCCAAAGGGCTTCTGTTACACCTGATGATGCTGGCTGCCAACAATTAATGAATGAACGCTTGGCAAAGCTTGGCTTTATCATCGAAGAACACTTCTTTGTTGATACGCTCAACACCTGGGCACGAAAAGGCGACAGCGGACCACATTTTTGCTTCGCTGGACACACAGATGTAGTACCGGTTGGTGACGAGAGTCAATGGCAACACCCGCCATTTGCTGCAGTGATCGAAAATGACATGTTACATGGCCGCGGAGCTGCTGACATGAAAGGCTCACTTGCAGCTATGGTCGTGGCAACGGAAAGGTTTATCGAAAAACACCCCAACCACAAAGGATCATTGTCTTTTTTGATAACCTCTGATGAGGAAGGTCCTTTCGTGAACGGCACAACTCGAGTTGTAGATTTATTAGAAGCCCGAAACGAAAAAATTGATATGTGCTTGGTTGGTGAACCTTCATCACGTCATGAGCTTGGCGACGTAGTAAAAAATGGTCGTCGCGGTTCACTCACCGGACACCTAAAAGTGATTGGAAAACAAGGTCACGTAGCCTACCCTCATCTCGCTAAAAACCCCATTCACTTGTCTGCGGCGGCGATTGCTGAACTCAGTCAAACCGAGTGGGATCAAGGGAATGCATTTTTCCCCGCAACAAGCTTCCAAGTTTCCAATATCAATGGCGGAACTGGAGCTGGTAATGTGATACCGGGCTCTTTGCAAGTACAGTTTAACTTTCGCTTTAGCACTGAAGTTACAGCCGATGAGCTCAAACAACGTGTTATTGCAATTTTAGACAAGCATCAACTTGATTATGAGCTTAATTGGATACTGAATGGGCTACCGTTTTTAACAGAGCCAGGCCCATTGCTCGATGTGACGATTGCAGCCATCAAAGAAGTGACGGGAATGCAAACCACACCGGAAACGTCAGGTGGCACATCTGATGGCCGATTTATTGCCCAAACGGGATGTAAAGTAATTGAGCTTGGTCCAATTAATGCCACAATCCATCAAGTCGATGAATGCGTGAGTTGCAAAGACTTAGATCAATTGGCCTTAGTCTATGAAAAGATCTTGGAGAAGTTACTTGCCTAGCCGCTATATGCTTACAAGCGCTGAATGCAGCGCTTGTGGCGTTAATGAATCACATCTGGTTTTTTACCATGGCCGCCATGTGCATAGCGCAATCGTTTCCGATCTCAACGCCCTCTCACAAGCTGCAAAAAAGGCAGGTTTTGAATTCTACATGGCGTCCGCATATCGAGGGTTTGAAAGGCAAAAAGCGATTTGGAATAGCAAGTTTGCGATGCACCGTCCTGTTTTTGATATCTCTAACCAAGAGGTAGAACTGAGCAACCTCTCAGACATCGACAAAGTAAAAGCAATTATGTTGTTCTCCGCCCTACCTAGTGCTAGCCGCCACCATTTGGGTACTGATCTGGATGTGTTCGCCAAAAACCTTGTACCGACAGGACAATCACTACAACTAGAACCATGGGAATACCAGCAAGATGGACATCAGCACGAATTTTCACTGTGGCTTGATGCGCATTTAGCAACTTTTGGTTTCTACCGGCCTTATGATTGCTATCGAGGGGGAGTTGCTGCGGAGCCTTGGCATATTAGCCACCAGCTAACGGCATCAAAACTTGCCACGTTGCAGTCCGTTGATGCGATTGATGCCGTGCTGAAACGCAGCGATATCAAAGGTAAAGGCGCAATATTGGCGAATCTCAGCGCACTACATCAGCAATTTATCACCAATGTAGCGCAGCCATAACGACTGATCCGAGCTTAAGTTACTTAGACTAGGGCCTGTTGATCTTTCAAGTTTGTTTTTGCAGCAGTTTGATTGGTATTTATACAAGGCAGAGCCAGCGTAGCATAGTCATTCTATGTAAGTCTGGCTATAACACAGTAGAAATGCTAATCAAGTGCTGCCCTTTGGGTTCATCTGAGTGCGCTTTGTTCATTGTTGCTCAACTTTTGCCTAGATTACTAGGCGGCAAGTCGAGCGTCGCGACCAAAACACACTCAGAAGAACAAAAATCAAACAGCAAAGGTCAACAGGCCCTAGAAACGAAAGGTTATTTGTTTTTGTCGTGGATAGCGTCAAGCCTAGCCAGTAGACTTGAGGTATCAAAACGGTTGCCGCCAAGCGCTTGAACATCCGCATAATATTGATCCACTAAAGCTGTAAGCGCCAAATTTGCGCCGTTACTTCTTGACTCGTCTAGTGCAATGCCTAAATCTTTTCTCATCCAATCGACTGCAAAACCAAAGTCATATTCGCCTGCCAACATGGTTTTATAACGATTCTCCATTTGCCAAGAGCCAGCTGCACCCTTAGCAATCGTTTCAATTACCTTTTCACCATCAAGACCCGCCTTTTTAGCAAAGTGTAAGCCTTCTGCGAGCCCCTGTACCACACCTGCGATACAAATCTGATTGACCATTTTACAAAGCTGCCCAGCCCCCACTTCTCCAATTAATTGGCTAAAGCGAGCAAACGCGGCCATGATTGGTTGTGCTTTTTCAAACGTACTTTCGCCTCCTCCAACCATCACCGTTAACACGCCATTTTCTGCACCAGCCTGACCACCAGATACAGGGGCATCTAAGAATTCAACTTGTAATTTTCTGGCTTCTTGCGCTATTTCACGGGCAACTTTTGCAGATGTTGTCGTATGGTCAACTATCACCGCTCCCGGCTTTACCCCCGCTAACACACCACTCTCGCCATATACGACTGAGCGTAAATCGTCATCATTGCCAACACACATAAACACAAAATCACAGTCAGTCGCTGCATCTTTAGGTGTAACTGCAAAGTTGCCAGTATACTCAGCGGCCCATTTTTCGGCTTTGCTGGTGGTACGATTGTATACCGTGACTTGGTAACCCGCCTTTTGCAAATGCCCAGCCATTGGATACCCCATGACGCCTAATCCTATAAATGCGACTTTCACTGACATATTTCTGTCCTATTTCGTTGTTATCTTAATAAGAATGGAGTTTTTATACCCGACCACCTCTGTCATAGCAAATGAAAAAACCGCTTTGATACCGAATAACATGAATAAATCACACGGAGCCTGAAAGGATGGAGAATATTTATCGTTTTAGTGCACAGCTTATTGATGGCCAAGTTTTGCCATTACAGTCCTTAGCGGGAAGACCGCTATTGATCGTTAACATTGCGAGCAAATGTAGCTTTGCTCCGCAACTGTCTGCACTTGAAAAGCTATACAGCAAATACAAACCTTTTGGATTTGAGGTATTGGCCTTTCCTTGTAATCAGTTCGGTCGCAATGAACCACTTGAAGATGAAATGCTTAAAGAGTTTTACAATACACATTTCAATTTAAGCTTTAAGATCTGTACTAAAACACAAGTCAACGGACCTGATGCACATCCATTATTTAGCTATTTAAAATCTCACACCCGTGGTATCGCGCAAAACCGCGCAATTAAATGGAATTTTACCAAGTTTCTAATAAACTCTGAAGGCATGCTAGTATCAAGATATGCCCCAAGAACAAAACCAGAAACGCTTAAGTCAGTGATAGAGAGCCACATTAATCATGAGAATCGCCCTATTCAGTTCGCAAAACTATGAAGTGCCGTTTTTTGAGCAAGCCGTAAATACCTACTCAGAACTTGAAATAAGTTTTATTAGTGAGTCACTCAATGAAAAAACGGTTTCGCTGTGTCAGCACTATGACGCGGTTTGTGTATTTGTAAACGATACTGTAAATGCACAAGTGATTGATAAACTGGCTGACTATGGCGTTAAAACCATCGCCCTACGCTGCGCAGGTTTCAATAACGTTGATATTCAACAGGCAAAACAGCGTGACATAAAGGTTGTCCGTGTTCCAGCCTACAGCCCAGAAGCGGTTGCAGAACACTGTATCGCGTTGATGCTAACGCTCAGCCGCAAGACACATAAGGCCTACAATCGAGTTCGAGAAGATAATTTTGATCTCAACGGCTTACTCGGTTTTAATATTTACAATAAAACGGTTGGTATCATCGGCTGTGGCAAAATTGGCCAAGCCTTAGTCAGTATCTTAAACGGCTTTGGTGCCAATGTCCTAGTTTATGACCCAAACATAGGGGAAGGTCCTTATACCTTGGTCTCTCTAGATATCTTACTGGCGCAATCGGATATTATTAGCCTACACTGTCCGCTTAATGAACATACCCATCATATTATTGATGATGCTGCGTTTGCCAAAATGAAAGCGGGTGTCATGCTTATTAACACTAGTAGAGGCGCCCTGTTAGATAGCAAAGCCTGTATCGCCGCGCTTAAGTCTAAACGACTCGGTTACCTCGGCTTAGATGTATATGAGCAAGAGTCAGAGCTATTTTTTAAAAACCACAGTGAAGAAATAATTCAAGACGATGTTTTCTCGCGTTTGGTTAGCTTCCCCAATGTGCTAGTTACTGGACATCAAGGTTTTTTTACCAAAGAAGCACTAAAACAGATTGCAACAATAACCTGTGAAAACCTCGACGCAGCAAGACTTGAAAGGCCACTGACAAACCAAGTAGTCTGATTTCAGAAACCAAAAAAAGAGCATATCAGCCATGATGTGCTCTTTTGGTTACTTCAAAGTCGGGGGGAAGTAATTTGATTTATGCTTTACTCTTCAATTCAGCCGTAACCTGAGCCAAACCTACTTCTGAGATTCTCATCGTGATTTCTTTTTGCTTAGCACTCAATAAAGAAATACCCTCAGCAACCATGTCATACACTTTCCAGTCTCCATCTTTGCTTTGACGAAACTTAAAATGCATGTCTATATCTGGTTTTGATTGCTCTCTTATTACCACCTTTACCGTCGCAAAATCAGCACCATCAGAAACTGGTAACTCTTCAAACAATACGTCTTGGCCTTTGTACTGTAAAAGTGCATTAGCGTAGGTAGATACAAGATAGTTATCAACCGCACCAATAAACTCGATGGCTTCGTCTCTTTTTAGCCCTTTAATATGTTTACCAAGCAATTTAAAAGATACAAACTTCACATCGATGTGTGGCATCAAGCGACTACGTACTATGCCCTTCATCTGAGTTTCAGTTGCTTTGCCATCTTGATTAACCGTTTTTATATCAGCAAATAGCTTATCGCCAACTTGGTTAATTAATTCATAAGGTGTGTCATTCGCAAACGCGACACCTGAGAAGATGAGAAAACTGAAAATAACAAGTAACTTTTTCATTGTTTAATCCTTATTAAACTGATGACACTAGTCTATCCAATTTGACGAGTGCAAATAAACATATCAATTCGCACCAAATTGATGCCCCTCCGACATCAATTAACGCAATGTAAAATTTCGCCTTACGATGACAATGACTATTTATGAAGTCGTAAAGGAAAGGCGTATTCCCTTCATGGCGAGGCCTGGAGGGAAGTATACGGTGTTCAAGCGATGAAAAATGTCAGAAATTGTATCAATTTATTTGGACGCTGAGCCCAGCGAATATTGCCAAGCTCAGTATTGTTGCGTGAAGAGGATAAATTATCGCTACTGATGGGGGCTACAGATTCATATCTGCCGCAAAAAACGTGATGTTATCGTTGTTTTCTAGCTTTTTCAGCGTTTCAATTATCGCATCATGCTGCGGTGAAATTGATTCAAGTTGCTGCAAAGTAATTTCATTTTTTTCAAGCTTTTCAGCCAGAGTATTTCCGATGAATGCCATTCTCTGCTGCGCACAAACACTATTGGAAAGCCAACTACCACACAAAGAAACAATGCCTATGTTTGGCGCTTTCTTCATTAAGAGGTGTTGCTCAATAGCAGGTAATCCCGCTAAGCAACTTACTCGACCACAAAATATCAAATGCGCAATCAATTGTTGGGTATGTGTACCTGTTAAATCTAGTGCGCCTTGCACCTCTGCTGCGCCAAAATGAAGCTGCAGAGCATCGGCTAAGCCGGCAAAGTCAGACTGGGTATACACGAGATCTGCACCTAGCTTTTCAAGCAGCTTTTTATATTTAGACTCGGAACATGCCGCCACCCCAAGCCCCACCTGTTTGGCAAATTGTATTGCCATTTGGCCAACTGGATGATGAGCTGATTCGATTAAAATCGTATCACCTGTATTCAGTTGAAGCTTAAATAGCGCAATCAATGCACACATAGCAGGTGCGATTGCCGCTGAGGCGAGCTTACCATCAACATTTTCTGGTAGTACAGTAAGTGCGTGACTTGGCACCAAGGCAAATTCACTCATCGTGCCTTGCTCTCGAATGTCTCCATGCCAAAAAACCCGCGTACCTGGTTCTGGAAATCCCGTTTTACATGCTTTTTCCACAACACCCACAGCATCCACACCAAACACTCTATTCGGTGTTTCTTCACAGGGACAATTGGCCACTTTGGTATCGATAAAGCTTAAACCAACGTATTCAACTTTGACCAAGACTTGATCATCGGTTGCCTCAGGTAAGTTAATTTCTCCCTGCTCGAAGGTAAGTCCATTTGTGTGATTGAATCGGACTGCTTTCATCATATGCCTTTGCGTTAGGTTAAAAATAAAGTAGTGAGACTAGATTCATTAAACCATTGTTAGCATGTTGCCACAACTTTATTAGTGTAAATATGCCCCTCGCAATTCCAATTGTTTAGTGTCACAATGGCATCAGTCTTAGTGAACTTTCTCGCATTATGGATATTAGCAGCAGATTATTAATCTTTTTAGACGTTGTGGAACGTGGTTCCTTTGCCAGTGCCGCACAACTGAGAAATATCGATCGCTCTGTCATTTCTAAGCAGATGACCAAGCTGGAAGAAGAACTCGGTGTAAGATTAATGAATCGTACGACTCGTTCCTTTTCGCTCACCTCTGCAGGTTCCGAGATGGTAAAAAAAGCAGAAGAGCTAAGGCTGCTACTAAACGACACTCAGCGCATCGCACAGAATTATCACACCGAGCCTAAAGGTTTGCTTAAAATTGCCAGCTCTACTGTGGTAGGTCGACGCTACGTACAACCTGTTATCAATGACTTTCAAAAACGTTTTCCTCATGTTGAGGTTGAACTTAGGCTTGAAGACAGACTCGTGGACTTAGTGGGTGAAGGCTTTGATTTAGCTTTTCGTGTCGGCGAGCCGAAAGATTCATCACTTATCGCCCGCAGAATTGCACGCAATCGATTGCTCATATTAGCAAGCCCGACGTTCTTAAAAACTCATGGCACGCCAAACTCGCTTGAGGAGCTCAGCGAATTACCTGCAGCAACCTACGCCAGTGATGCGTTAAGGTTTACCAGTATCACCTATCAAGACGAGCAAGGCATCGAGCAGCAAATGCCTGTAAAGAGTATCTTCAGAACCAACGACGGAGATACATTGATGGAAAGTGTGCTGTCTGGTACCTGTTATATTGTTGCACCAGCCTTTCTAGTCGGTAAAGAAATTACTGAAGGCAAATTACAACCGATTTTAACTAACACAAAACTGGTCGATTTTGCTGCGATGTATGCGCTCTATCCTCATCGTGATTTACCAGTCAGAACTAGGCTGTTTCTTGATGCATTCCGTGCATATATCGGTGAAGAAACCCCAATATGGGAAACAGAGATCCCTGGATTTGAACAAATGTACGGTTTTATCCCACCTAAGCCGATGTTAACTTTCTAGTCGACAGCAATTTATTCGTATATCTGGATATCAAGCTTTTTGCAGAGAGAGGTTATAGACCTCATCCGTCTAACCTTTTCATTGCGCCTTTCACCATATTCTGGGAATTAATCCACTTTACGCATTCGCTTAGCGAAAGTGGTTCACATATCTGAAAGCCCTGAATATACGGACAATTCAAGCTATACAAATACTGCAAACAAGCATCGCTTTCAACACCCTCAGCAACAATACTGCAGTTCAATTTACGTGCTAAAAACATACTGGTTTCTACTATGGCTTGATCTTTTTCACTTTCATGACTTAGCCTTACAAACGAACCGTCTATTTTGATCTGCGAAATTGGTAACTCTTTTAAAATAGAAAATGAAGAAAAACCAGTGCCGAAGTCATCAATACTCACTGCAAATCCCATATCTATTAATGTTTCAATTAGGCTTCTCGCTTTTTCCACTTCTTCCATTACGGTGCTTTCTGTAAGCTCAAATACTATATGAGTTGGGTCTACTCGGTGAGTATCCAGTAGCATGGCAAGGGTATTAATTAGATTCTGTTCAGCAAAATCTTGGCAGGAAAGGTTGATATGCACAACTAACTTGTCATCTATTTCAATCAATATTGCAAGGTCTTGGAATACACGGTTAATCACAAATGCACTCAGCTGCCGGATAAGATTATTACGCTCCGCTAACTCAATAAACTGATCTGGCATTATCATTGTACCGTCGGGCTGAGGCCACCTTAATAGCGCTTCTACTCCATGAATATCACCACTTTGAGAACACACTATCGGTTGATAATAGAGCGCCAATTCACCTCGAGCGAGCGCAACTTTGAGATTAGCTAAAAGTTGGAACTCGGCCTCAATTCCCTCATGAAGCTCTTCATCAAAGATGACGATGCTTTGACGGCTATGCTTGGCCGAATACATGGCGATATCAGCTTGCTTCAAAAGGTCAAACACATCAAGTTGGCGCGATTTAGTCCATAAGCTTGCTCCTGCGCTGTAGGTCACATCCAGTTGCAACTCCTCAATTTCTATCCCAGACTTTAACTCGCTCAGTAGTGCATTGTTTTGAGAGTAAATACAGTTTACGTCTGTAACGTCCATCAGGATAATGAATTCATCGCCGCCCATGCGATATAACTTGCTACGAGGAAGCAGTGCTGCACGCATTTTATGTGCAAGTTCCACCAACAATTTATCACCAAAGAAGTGCCCTTTTGCATCGTTGATCTGCTTAAAATTATTCAGATCAACCAAGATAACACTAAAGTCGAGCTGCTGATGCTTACGTTCATTAATGGCGTCAATGCAGCGCTGGCGATTCTCTAAATCCGTTAAAAAATCATGTTCAGCGTTATATTTGGCCTGCGTTGCAATTTCATTTAATTCTTGCAGACTTGTTAGACTTAGACAATTCACCACAAAAACAAAAATGGAGCCAAGAAACAGGATTAAACTTAAGCCTTGCTCAATGAAACTAGCGCTATTGTGATCGTACAGAAAGTAGGCAAAGCTCAAGTATCCGAGTTCAAACAGAGCCATAAGAATTAACAACACTCGCCACCCGACCGAAGAGGTTAATCGACATATTTTAAAGGCCGGTGAAAAAGCTAATCCCATGATAAAGCTGCCAGCTAATACTAATATAAGTGCAATCAAAGGAGTCGTCGTGCATGGAATACAATGGTTAGAGTATAGATTATAAATCTGCCCTTGCTCGGGACAGGCTAAATTATTCAACAATTGGTGGAGAATTTAGTAGCGGACTTGGCAGCCCGCTCACATAGACCAGTTGGCCTTGATTAAAAGTTAGTCTGCACTTTTTAGAATTCGGTAAAGTTGATCTTTTAACCACAGTCTCTTTTTCTTCAGTGACTCAAGATACTCATCACTTGAGTGCTCTACACCGTCTTCAATTCGAATAACTTCATTGTCTACTTCATGATAATCTTTAAAAAGTTTTGAGAAATGTCCATCAGACAGTTTTAATTCATGAATTCTGTCTTTAAACTCTGGCAGTTCTTTAGCTAGGCTGTGGCGTTCAATATTCATCGTTTTATTCCCATAAATAGCTAGGTAATCTGAGTTTGGGTATAAATCTCAGATTAAGGCTGAAAATGCATTTGAGTTTAGGGTAGACCCAATCAATGCGCCGTTAGTGACAGTGATTTCGAATACATTTTTTGAAGTTACTGTCTGATTGGGCCTGTTTCCATAGTACGCTGCCACCTTCTTTGAGTATTGATCTAACGCAAATCACATTCAGTTATAAACAATCAAGTTTTTGTCGTTTCTTTATACTGCTCGAGATACAAAATCGAGGACCTTTGACCACATTCTTAGGGTTTCTCGCAAAGTCGCTAGCCGCCTAGATGCAATTGTTGTAAAATGTCGGCGTTTCTAAGCAAATCTATCTAGCAACTTTTGAGGAAAACCTGTGAGCGAACAAAAACAGTCTCTTAGTTATAAAGACGCTGGCGTTGACATCGATGCGGGCAACGCATTGGTCGAAAGAATTAAAGGCGTAGTGAAAAAAACTCGTCGCCCAGAAGTAATGGGTGGCATTGGTGGTTTTGGTGCACTATGCGAACTCCCAACCGGATATAAAGAGCCTGTTTTGGTTGCTGGCACTGACGGTGTTGGTACTAAGCTACGCTTAGCTATCGATTTGAAAAAGCATGACACAGTAGGTATTGACCTAGTTGCTATGTGTGTTAACGATCTTATTGTCCAAGGCGCTGAACCCCTATTTTTCTTGGACTACTATGCTACAGGCAAGTTAGACGTTGATGTTGCGGCAGATGTAGTATCTGGTATTGGCAAAGGATGCGAGCTTTCTGGTTGTGCGCTTATCGGTGGTGAAACGGCTGAAATGCCAGGCATGTACGAAGGCGATGACTACGATATGGCTGGCTTTTGTACTGGCGTGGTAGAAAAGTCTAAAATCATTGATGGAACTAAAGTTGCGGCTGGCAATCAGCTAATTGCACTAGGTTCAAGCGGTCCGCACTCAAACGGCTACTCTCTAATCCGTAAAGTACTAGAAGTATCTGGCGCAGATACTAACGCAGAGTTCGAAGGCAAAACTCTAGGCGAGCACCTGCTAGAACCAACGCGTATCTACGTGAAGCAAATCTTAGCGCTATTAAAAGAAGTTGATGTTCACGCACTTTCTCATATCACTGGCGGTGGTTTTTGGGAAAACATCCCTCGTGTGCTACCTGAGTCAGCAAAAGCGGTGATTAAAGGAGATAGCTGGCAATGGCCTGCAATCTTCAACTGGTTACAAGAAAACGGTAACATTGCAACGCACGAAATGTACCGCACATTCAACTGTGGTGTTGGCATGATCTTAGTTGTTCCTGCTGACAAGCTTGAACAAAGCCTTGAAATCCTGAAAGCACAAGGCGAAAACGCTTGGCACATCGGTGAAATTCAAGACGCTCAGGCTGGTGAAGAGCAAGTTGAGATCTTAGGTGGTGCCGAGTAATGGCACCCACTCGCCTTGTTGTTCTGATCTCTGGTAGTGGTTCAAATTTGCAAGCAATCATTGATGCTTGCAAGTCTGGCTATATTCAAGGTGAAATTGCAGCCGTTGTTAGTAATAAAGCGGACGCATACGGCCTAACCAGAGCGCAAGAGGCTGGTATAGCGACTTCTGTTTTAGACCATAAGCAATACGCATCTCGTGAAGAGTATGACGTTGCGCTTGGTCAACTAATTGATAGCTTTACACCAGATTTGGTTGTATTAGCTGGATTTATGCGTATTCTAACTCCAAACTTGGTGCAAAAATTTAGAGGAAAAATGTTGAACATTCATCCTTCTTTGTTGCCTAAGTATCAAGGGCTGAACACCCACCAAAGAGCAATCGATGCAAACGATGCAGAACATGGTGCTAGCGTTCACTTTGTCACAGAAGAGTTAGATGGTGGTCCTGTGGTCTGTCAGGCCAAGGTCGCTGTTCTTCCAGATGATACGGCAGAGTCACTGGCGCAACGTGTGCATAAGCAAGAACACATTCTTTATCCTTTGGTGGTCAAATGGTTCAGCGAACAAAGACTAACAATGGAAGCAGACTATGCTGTTTTTGATAACAAAACCTTACCAGTTCAAGGTGCGCCGTACCCAGAAAAATAAAAAATGGAGCGCTGTGCTAATTGGTATTAGCGCTCTACTTTCCACTTCGACATTTGCGAACTCTCTCACTGAATATCACGCCGAATACCAAGTTTCACGCAAAGGTAAGGTTCATGGTAATGCCACGCGAGACCTCACAAAAATAGCGGATGCAACATACGCTGTACGTTACAAAAGCGATATCGAATGGATGATTTTTTCAGATGTAAGAACTGAAGAATCATTGTTTAAAGTCGCTGAACATACCGTCAGCCCACTACATTACAGTATGACCCGTGAAGGGACTGGTCCAGATAAAAGCTACAAAATTAAGTTTGATCATCAAAACCAAGCAATTACCTCCAGTGAAGAAAAGTATCCACTGAAAGTGAAGTGGCTTGAGAATCAGCAAGATTTAATTAGTTATCAAGTACAGCTGCGAGAGGATTTAAAGGCGGGAAAGACCAAGTTTAGCTATCCTATCATAGACAAAAAAGGCGACCAGCGAAGCTATGATTTTGAGGTGGCTGGCGAGGAAATGATCACTCTACCTTTTGGCAACGTCAAAACCATCAAAGTTAAACGCGTTTATGATGATAGCGATCGTCAAGCCATTGCTTGGTTTGCACCAAGTTATGATCATATGCTGGTTAAAATGTACAAAGGTAAAGATGGTATGGAGCAGTTTCAGATAGAGCTTAAAACCTACCAACCCAAATCAGAGAGTTGATAGCTACATCGTTAATTCATCAAGGCGGCTCAACTAGGCCGCCTTTGCTTACAAAAACTCAGAACTACACCTTCTCACCTAATTTGAATAAAGCAAACTCGCCGGGCTCAAGTTTCTGCCACTGTTCATCGTTGGTCAGCGGTCGAGTCGCAATAACAGTGACAACATCATCTGGTGTGGTTTCCTTTTGAAAATCCACCACCATATCCGCATCAATTAAGGTAGCCTTACCAAATGGGGCTCTACGGGTTATCCAATGTAGATTATTGGTGCAATACGCCAACACATAAATACCATCGGTTATCAACATGTTGAATACCCCTTTGTCTCTCAATGTGTGCGCTAGCTTTGCGATATACCTGAAAACTGAGACCATGTTTGACGGACGACTTGGGTATTTTTCTCGTACTTTGTCCAAAATCCAACAAAAAGCAAGTTCACTGTCTGTATTCCCAACTGGTCGGTAGAAATCAGTTTTTAAGTCTTTATAGTCCGAAAGCTGGCCATTGTGGGCGTACGTGATCTCCCGACCCCATAATTCTCGAGTGAATGGGTGGGTATTTTCAAGACAAGTTCGTCCCCTATTTCCCTGTCGAATATGGCTTATTACAGACACGCTTTTAATCGGATATGCTTTGACTAGTTTAGCAATTTCAGACTGACAGCTAGGCTCTGGATCTTTAAAGGTTCTACATCCTTTCCCCTCGTAAAAGGTGATACCCCAGCCATCTTTATGAGGACCCGTATTGCCACCGCGCTCCAACAAACCAGAAAAGCTAAAACAAATATCTGTCGGTACGTTCGCCGACATCCCCAAAAGCTCACACACAAATTAAACACCTCTTAAAAATCAATAATTTAAAAACAAAACTCTATTTAAAATCCACTTTGGTCACAGTTTTGGTCACAGTTTGGTTTTCAAAATCTCATTAAAATAGGCAAAAAACCTACTTAGTTATCGGGTTAAGCTTACCATGTAACGCATCAGCTTTGCTTTTAAAACCTGTAAACTCAGCGGCGTTAATTGGTGGCGGTTTTGTCATTTCGTGCTTATGAGTCGCTATTTTTTCGTTAGTCTTTGCGACAACTTCAATTAGTTCTAAAATAATTCTTATCGCATTAACTGAGTTGTTACCAACCCATACAGTCGCCCCCTCTACTTTTGCAAGGTCAGCAGCTTTTGCATAAAGCGTCCGCAAGCTTTGCAACTGCATATCATCATGTGCTTTTATTTCAATTTGTTTTTTACTGCCAATCAATACGCCTTCGAGGGCGGTTAGTAATGCCTTTTCACCCACAATTGTTTTCAGGGCACCCATCACCTCATTTATTTGGTTGCCATCTATCTTTGTTGTGTCATGACTCTCTATGTTGCACGTGCGCTCATGGTAGGCCTCATTTCTTGACCTCGCCATAACGGTGCTTGTGTCACTACATTGACTGATATCTCTATCCGTTTTCATATGCCAGCTTTCATCCCGGCCTTGGATGCTGCTGGTAGTACTTTGTAAAAGAGATACGTCTGTGTGTTTAGAGTTAGGCACTAAGCTTTGCCACGGTAAAATTGCAGTGATCACAGGTAGACTATTGAGCCCATCAATATATTGCAGTAGACAAAGCATGCCGGGCTTGGGGTGTGAGATGACACCTGCATTATTTGGCTGTCCAATTGCTAGTGTCACTTGTTGAAATACCGGTGCGTCAGTCGGCTCAAGAGTTTGTGGGTTTATGAGCTGTATATCTGCTGCTTTGTATGGCCGGTACGGAGTGCTAGCTTTTGGGGTATCTGTAGGCAAATCATATATAGCAACAAATTTTGCCAGCTGTGGTAAATGTTTTCGCTCACCGAGCTCAGGAAAATACCTTAGTATGAGCCGTTTAATAGCTTGTTTGACCATCTTAATTGCATCCTGTCATCTTTTAGTGTCACTTCCGTGATGTATCGGCCATTGATTTTTATGCCAGGTCTTAACTTTGGTATTGCTAACACCTCGCTGTTTATCGTTTTAATTGCGTGTTCAGGGAACTCACTAACCTCAGAGGTGGCCCACTTGGAATGCTCCCAACTGCCAACGTAGATTTTCCCATCAGGTCGCTGCTGAACTATGTAATGAGGTATTTGCCAAACTGCACCAATTTGGCGTAGCGCTTCAATGCCTGTTCCTGCATGGTGGAATGCTGGTACGACGGCTTTTGAATATTGTACATTTGGTATAACAAATTCTAGTTGTCCTTGTGATAGCTCTGCCAATACCTTTTCAATCGTTGCATGTCTAATTGCCATAGGTATTTTAAAGCTTAGTGCGCCAATTAGCTCTCTACATGTCAAGTGCCACAAGCCGTTTAAATATAACTTTGATTCAATCACACCTAAAAAGTATGGCTCCAACGCCTCTAATTCATATCCTATATGCAGTTCAACAAGTCCAGCTGGTTCAAAGTCACAAACAACTTGAAAGCTCGCCCTGCCTGTAGAACCTATATCCAGTTGCACTAGCTTTTTTTCGATTGTTGTTACTGGCACTCCCCCAATTGTTAGTTGCTCATTTAATTTCAAGGCCCTTCAACCTCACTAAATTGAGCCAATATTTTTTCATGTCCTGTCGTTGACTGCGCCGCAGCGTGTCGCTGCCCTTTTGAGTCTAATTGCTGTTGCTGGCGCTCCGATACCGATCTCACTTCGAGCAGGTTAAAAGACACGAGCCACGCCCTCACGTCTTCATCTTCAGTTGCTTTTACATCGCCATCAAATTTGGCGCGGCGGATTTTATATGCTGCTGAAATAGGGCTATTGATGGTATAGGTTCGACGCGCGCCATTTTCATCGAGTGCCTTTGCCTTACTGATCAAAGCTTCTAGCTCTTGTTCTTCAGCGAATGGTATTTTTGTTTTCACAGTAAGCACCGCAGCCTTAATACCTTGGTCAAGTGACAACGCAAACGAGCCGAATCCCGATGCATCATCACCCTTAATTTTTACTGCCGCGCTTACCTTGGTCTCATAACCTGGCACACGCCATCCATCTATACTGATCATATTGCGTCTTTCACTATGCTTAGGCTTTCAAAATTACCGATGAGTAACACAAAAACCCAGTGTTCGTCATTATTGCCAAATCGAGTTATAGCTTGTGCAAGAGAGCTTCTGCTTGAAGCTCTAATCAGCTCAGCATTAAGTCTCGTTGCAATGTGTACTTCGCTAGGATTTAGCCTATGATTTCGCTCTGCTTTTAGTTTTTCGGTTTCTGTCATCGCATTGTCAATGGATGTAATAAGGGTTGTCCCCTCATCATTTATGAGCCTTTTTGAATCATTGAGCCATTGTAAACTCAAAGGTTTTAATGATGTTGTAGTTAACGTTTGCCAATCCAAACTTTGCCCGTTTGTGATTGTAAACTTATCTTGCTCCACAGTAGTTAAGCTCTCTGCATAAGCTGCCGTGTGAATAAAATCAGCAATTGGACATGATTGATTAAAGTTCTCCAGCTTACTTTTTAGAGCTTTTTCGGTTTGTCCAGAACTATAGAGCAGTAAACCATCCCAACTGTTAGGGCTATCAATTCTGGATTCATCTTGTACAGCTTCCGCAAGTTCAGCGGCCCCTGCTGCACTGGTCATAGTTCGTGATGTTTGATAGCTGTAATGGCTTAACTTATGGAGTGTTTTTATCCGTCTATTTAACGCTGCCCTGTCCATTGAGGATATCCTTAAAAGCATTAGGGTATTTTACTTTTTGATACCCGAGCACAAAAAAATACATAATGTGAGCTTTGAATTTACTCACACCACCAAGCTCAAGGTATTCTCGAAAATACCTATGTGCTTGTGGGTTGCGCTTTCTAAGCTCATCATCATGAATGATTGCAGCTAGTAGCCCATCTCCAAATGGATTGTGAAACCACCATAGCCACCTAGGAATACTGAACCCATCCGTTACGATCCCAGCGGCCACCTCTCCATATTTGTGTTTAATTGGCTCAAGCACGCGAGCTTTGCCACCCCCAATAAACTCCAGCTTAGGCTGTGGCAACTGGGACATAAACGTCAAACTCCATCGTTTCAAAATTCAATCTGAACGGCGCGTTTTCGATGCGAGCCAAACCCTCATTAAGTCTCTTGGCAGTAATGAGATAATTACCGCTGGTATCAAACTGTAATGGCAACGTCACCACACCATCTTTGATAGTCGCAATAAACCGTAGGTCTTCAATTGGTTGGCTCGCATTTACTACGCGCTCAACCATCACCATGAGCCCGCCGTTTGGTAGTCCGTCAGCTGTAGCAGTTACGATGAGTGGTGTGCCTTTCTGCACCCACCAAATTCTACCTATTTTTTTTACGTTTTCACCGTTTTCACTTTGCAGGGTAATGTTACCCAGTGTAATCAACGGTAGTTCATTTTGAACCTCTGGGCTAAATAACACTCTAGACATTATCTCACCACTGTTGCCGATGGTTAATTTATAACATGGAGCAACTGGCTCGCTTAGGGGGGTATGGTCCAGCGTTTCGTATTTGATAACCACTATTCAGTCCTCCAAACGCTGTACGATGCGTACGCTAACGAATCTGCGTAATGACGCTTACAGATGATTTTAATCGACTCGTCAAAATGCAGTGGGAGTAGTTGTTTTACTAAATCTGCGGTTGCAGGGGTTGCTCCCCCTCTATTTTCTTCAAACGTTTTTATCACATCTACCCCATCTCTAATCAGAGACACAAGATGCAAGTTAGTACTGTCAAACCCATTCAAAACCCCCTGCAAATGGTTGTACTCCAGGAGTATGTAATCCTCGTTGTACCCCTCTGGCAACATGACCGCGTTGTATGAACCTGAGGAGTTTGAATTATCATTTTGATATTGGGCTGTTAACAAATCAATCAGCCGCGGTTGGACGTTATCACTTACTAACATCATACTACTGCACCTCCCAATACTCGCCGTTGAACACGACTAAAATTTCGCGATTCGCTTTGTACATGAATTCACTACCCGTTTGCACTGCTTGGCCGTGACGCTTGCTTAGCTTGATATCCACATCAGCCGTTTTAATAACAGGCCAAATGCCATGACATTTATTGAGGGCTATTGTTGTCCCATACGACATACCTACTGTTGGCGGTAGGGTGTATGGACCCTCGGTTGTGAGATATCGCTTTTCGTGAGGTGCAAGGGCTTGGGCTGTTTCTGTATTGCGATGTTCTTGCATCAGCACCGGTTTGATGTTGTGGGTGCTGTAGACGTAATCCATTGCCACAGTGACTTCTTTAGTCCCTGAAGGTTTTGGTGCATCAGTGATAGATTCAACTTTATTAGTCAGCCGACCGTCGCCCGTTACGTCCTTACAATACACATCGACTCCCTGCCAGTAACTCTGCCTTGGGAACCAAAAACACATTTTGCTATCGACATTTAATACAACGAGACCATGCAATCTTGCACCTGTCGCAATCCCCCTGCAGTTCAGCATCGTTTTGCTGTAGATGTACCCTTGCGCTATTACGTTGATTGGCGAACCACCGTACCCATTTCCTTTAATCTCCAACATCCACGCAGCACCGCTAGCCACCGCATAATTGATGCTGGTTTTTATCAACGTGCCATCTTTAAAATCTCGCTCTGAGTGCAGTGGCATATAATCAAACGCATTGATATTTTGCACCTTGTCTAGAGCGAGCAGCGCTTTACTCGGCGGGTTTTTTGTAGTGAGTACTAAATCCCATTCAGACCATTGGCCCTCTCCAACTCGATAACGAATATATGATTTAGGTTCGCCATGATAAAGATGGGCTTTTTGTACAATTCGCTGTTCGCTGCTGTTCTGGGTTTTGACTACAATTACTTCCACTATGTACGGCGATTCTGATGGCAGGTTTTGCACATTATTCAACGCTAAAACGCATTCAGAGCGTTCGGTTAAATCATTTACATCAACGCCGTCAACGTATCTACCAATATCTGAGATAGCCCCTATTTCAGACGGTGATGGCTTGTTGTATGTGGTGTATGTGTTTTCGAAAAAGTCAAACGGTTTAGCACTACCAGTATTTTGAAGAGCAATTTGACAATAAAAGCTATATATATAGTTCGACTCATGAAAGCATACAAAATGCGGCTTTCCATTGATGATTTGAACGCTAGGCCGATTTGAGTAAAGGTCATATGTATAAATATGCTTCGCTACCCAGCCGCGGCTATCTTTGTAGAAGCGTGCAACCAAATTTGAATTTGAGCTGGTTCTTTGGGTTGTACCAAAGACCAAGATATCAGATGCATCCGATGGCAAATCAGGAAATTCGCGAGGTCTACTCGAATTCATGATTAAATCAAACGTTCGTGTTACGAAGTATTCTGACTGATGACTCACCCTGTTGCCCAGCCCATGAATATCCATCTCTTGTCTAACTTTATTATCACCAGCCGCTGCCGCTTTTGGGGTGACAATTAAGTCTGTACGCCCACCTGTAGTGACATCCTCATCATCGCAAAAACGCTTGTCGGTTAATAAACTCGCACCGTTGAACGCTATTTCACCGTCAAATTCAATCGTGCTCTCAAAATTGATGGTGTCAGCTACTTCTTGATTGAGCGCAACGTTGTTTAGTAAATTGTAATAATCTAGACCGAACGGTTCAAATGATCCCGCTCCGTTGTATGTCACAAAATCGTGATGTGCAGCTGAATGGTAGAACTCAACTCCACCATACCGCACTCCATTAAGTTTGAATGTACATAAGCGAGGGGTGAATTTACTACCATTAGTTTGTAGGCAGCCTCTCAATCGGTCTGTACTATACTTTCTGCTAACAGCAACTTGTGAAATGATGTTGGGTACAATCCCGTTAACTCGACTAAATGTTAACGTGCCAATATTCCATGACTCGTAAGTGCTGGTCGTATTAACCAGTTTACATAATGCGATAACGCTTTTTCGATAACCTGTTAACTGCACTTGGTCTGACAAATCAACAGCTATATTTCTACCGTGGGTGCGACGGTTTAACTTCTCTGTTAGCGCTGACAAATCTTGTGCTGTCGCAAACACCCCATCGCTGACCTGCCAAGGTAACGTAGGTAAAGTTACATTCAGATCCCCAGCTAGTTGCTGGCTTCTCCAAATTATTGACTTAACACTATAGTCACCGGTATTAGCTCCATCTGTACGCGTTTTGGTTTGCTCGTTTGTATGTACAACCGCAATCAGCACTTCAGTGCCATTAGCTTTTCGGGCGAGTGCACCAAACCAGTTAAAAGTGAAGTCGCCAACGTCGTAGCCAAGCACGCTTGATATCACGACTGCATCACCGTCTAAGCTGCTGACTCGATCAATAGGTTGGTTATGTACAATGTTTGCCGGCACACTATCGCTTAAAATCGGCGAATCTGCATTTAATCCTGGTACATGAGCAAAAACCATCTTGGTTATATTGAGGGTTTCTGTTCCTGCAAACACATCATTTTTATATGCAATGCCTTCGTTTGTAATTTTTAATTGGCTCACCCAACTACCTCCTTGTTGTACAACACCAAGCCACATACTTCTGCTGTTGTGATTGCCGTCATTGCATTTAACACGTACCGCCTGCATGTCTTGCCATAACTCGCTATCAGCTCTAGTATCATTCGCTCTCTCCCTGCGAAATTCTTTTCTAGCATTGAGACTTGTACTTGGTCCCAGTCAAATCCGCTTACCCTTTCGTTGACTTCTGCTAATATTCCAAGACGCCTGAAAATTCTTTCAAGCCCTGCTGCACTGCCAGCATCAACCGCATTTACGTGAGCTAATTGCACTCGCTTTGCGTACATGCTCAGTGGCTCATCCGATAGCCGGCTAACACCTCTTTCCCATGCAAGCAGATCTAATATTTTTTCGCTGGCGTCTGTGCTGTGTTGAATTGTATTCCACCATAGCAGTTGTGAATTGAGCTCGTTCCAAAAGTCCTCAGTGGCCTTTGCTAGCCTCTTAGCATCATCGCCATATATCCAACTTGGTAGGTTAGCCATGCTGCACCACCAGTTCATTTAACTTTGGTAACCAAAACCCTGTGCTTAAGTTGGTTTGATTAAACGATACTCGTGTTAACTCAGGAAATGCGTTGTGTAATTCTGCCGCCAATAAGCTAAAACTAAATGCGGTATTTGGCATGACTCTAGTCGGTGAGTAAGCTGCGTTCTCACGAAAGACAGAGCGGATAAAAACACTGATGTCACTGCTAATATCTCGGCTCGCCTCATAGGTGACTGTCATATCAAATGACTGAGTTGGCATTGCAAACACTTTCATGTCATCGGCCAAGCCATGATTACCAGCAGCAATATGGTTATTAATACTGTCTATAATCGCTTGGCTGATTGTTCCTACTGTTAAATAAACATACGCGTTTGCAGTGCCTGGACCTCGTGGCGCGCCTTTTTCAAGTGCGATATTGTCCATGGGGATCCCGCCTGCTGTTGCGATAATATTCTTGTATACGTCATCCACATGGTATTTACCTAGGTGTGAGAATGCCGCTTTTATTCGCAATCGATAGTTCTCATCACTCTCTACGTACTGCCCGGCTGTGATCAACCAGTCGTCGTCATTTGTGATATTTACACCATCATATTCGCCATCGATACGAACATAATAGCCAGCACTTAAATTGTATTCATGACCATGAGATTCAGCGACAGCAGTCAGTGAGGCAGTTGATTGGCCTATTGCTAAGACACAATCGCTCTCTGTAACGAGGCGGTATACTTTTCCATTAAGCGGAATGCTTTCTACAATAGTCCCCGCTGGGATCTCTATTTCTTGTGATGCGTCTAAACGGCTTATTTTTAGCTGCCCTCTAGCAGTCACAGCCGTGAGTCTCTTAATATCACGAGCATTCCCTTGAATGTCTAACCACTCAGCTTGAGCCAACATAACAAAGCTGTTTGGCATTACATGAGTAGTCATCTGTTTGACCAGTTGGGCGGCAGGCTCTGCAACTAACGCTTTTTGTAATCTAAAAAATGGGCTGTATGGACTTTGGTTATTTACAACAAACCCCGCACTTTTTAGGTGCTCATCAAACTGCGCTGAAAAATCTTCTACGGAGACTGACATACCGGCAGCTCGCATCTCCTTTTCAAAAAGTGCTTTATAATCCATTATCAATCCTTCCGTAATCCCGAGTATCTGCCTCTACATTGATAAGGCCTGTAGTCAATTGTGTGATTTTTATTGTGCCAGGAACTAAACGATCATCTTGTTCAACAATTAGTTCAATTTCAGTGAGCACTTTTGCAATGTGGTCTTTGTTCCTAAGGCCAATTAGCAAAGGGAGTTTTTTACTTTCAATAATCCGGTGCTTAATATCCTGTGCAACCACATCACGATCATTGATTTGTGACGGGTTGAATAGGCTATCTAGCTGAATATCTCCATCAACAATATTGAGGTCTATACGTATCATCCAGCTAACTCCATTAGCTCATCAAAATCTCTCTTCACGTTGTCTGACTTTATGGTGAGAGAGTCAATCATCACGCGCTTCGAGTTATCAGTCGATACTGCTTGGTTGTTTGTTGTGTTCTTGCTTAAGCTTTGTAAAAACTCAGACCTATGCGTTTTCACTTTGTAGCTGTTATTTTGTTGCTGAAGCTCGCTTTTTTGTCTCTCTATTTCTAATGCGCTATTGATTGCTGAGTTGGTAATATTTTGATCTAAATTATTTCTAAGCTTGTCCATTTGCGGCATTAGATTTTTTATTACTATGGCGCCATCGCTACCGAACGCTTGTGTTAACTCGCTGTATTCTTTGGCCGAGTCAATCTCACCATATTTCTCTTGTAGCCTCTCTAGAATGGTAACGATAGGAAGTGCGATGCTTTTGTCACTGTTTAGTTGAATACCTAACTTTTGTTGAGCGTATGGCAAACTTTCTATAAACGATCTGTAGCTGCTACCCGCATTAGCGCCTGACATTGTGTTTTGTAGCTGCCCAAGTACAACGGTTGATTCAGCTTTGCTGATCTGATGAGTAATCGCCGTTTGACCAAGCTCCCGCTGCGCTATCATCATTTGGTCACTGTTTGCCTTATAGAGTTGCTCTGGCAATGGTTGACTTGTATGTTCAACTTTTAATTTTGCTTCGGTATCATCAATCAGACCTAGCTTTTCTAGTATCCAACCAACGCTATCTGCCAAGGCATTAAAAGACGATTTAACACTGTCAAAGACACTCATCAACATCTGCCCCCATGCTGTGTCTTTAAATGCGGCAACTAAATCATCCCAGTAATAGATAAGCGCACCGATTGCTGCAATAAGTGCCACGACTCCAGCTACTATCCATGTGATCGGGTTGGTCCAAAGTGCCGCACTAAATAAGAGTGCAGCGAACTTTCCTGCCACCATTACTGCATTTAATGCTCCCATAGCAACAGTGGCTGCGCCTAAACTTGCAACCAAGGCTATCAACCCTGCGATACGTGTAGCGACCAGTGCAGCTTGCCAAAGTTTAGTAATGAGTAAGTGTGCTTTTGTTAACGCAATACTAGATAGCATGGTCATACGATACAGCCCCATCACGGCATTAAATGCTCCCATGACAACGACATAAGCAGTAAAAGCCACAACACCTGCAGCAATGATCCCGGTTAGGGTTGGAAACGTTTGAGTTAACCAAACAACGCCTCTCAATATGGCAGATAGTCCATCGACGATAGGTTCAATAATTGGTAAAACTGCTTGTCCGAGGCTAGTCATTGCTGCATTCATTGACCCGCCAAAACGGTCCCAAGAACTGCTCATTGAATTAGCCATTTCAATGGCAACATCCATGCCTTTAATTTGAGCGAGTTGATTGATATTGGATTCTAATTGCTCTGTTTGAGGGATAAGAAGCTGTAACATTGCAACGGCTTCATCACTGCCAAATGCATTCTTTAACGCATCTGTCTTAGCTACGGTATCTATCTCCCCAAACCGTCCTTTTAGACGCTCAATCACTTGTACCATTGGTAACAACTTGCCTTGAGAATCTGTCAACTGAATGCCGAGTTTTTGCTGTGCGGCCCCCACTCCTGTTAAAAATGCTTTATATTTTGTACCCGCTTCAGACCCTGACATTGTTGCTTGCAGCTGGCCTAGCACCGCCATTGATTCATTCATTTCAATACCGTGCGAGTTTGCGCTAGCACCAAGGCTTGAGAACGCACCCGCCATTTCACTACCAGTGGTTTTGAACATACGCACACTTGCAGCAGTTTGACCTGTGAGCATTTGTATCCACTCAGACTTACCAACCTCTTTTGCAGTATCTTGGTAAATACCATACATAGTGCCGAAATAATCTGTTGTAGTAGCGGCATCTGACTTTGTGCCTTTGGCGAGAATAGCTGATGAGTTGGTAAACTGTGACAACTCTTTACCATTAAGCCCTGCTATTGCAGATTGGATATCGTAGGAGCTGCGGATCACTTCCGCTGAATTACCGCCATAGTTACTTACAAAATTCATGGCAGTATTATTGAGTTGAGTTAACGCCTCATTACTTACATTAAGTGAACTGACTTCACCGAGCGCGGCCTGTGCATCTATCGCAGGATTGAGAGAACCGACAAGCATCATCGCGCCGCCAGCGGCACTCATTAACCCACCCGTCATCTGATCTTTCGCAGCAGCAGTTTGCTCACTCATCTGATTAATCTTAGCCATGATTTTATTCACAGGCCCAGTGACTTTGTCTACCACACCTATTGAATACATCAGTTTGTCTAATTTACTGAGTGAGCTCATTTAATCATCGCCATTTAACGCCATACATATGCCGTTATTTACGGCAGTGGCTAACAATTCATTTTGCTGGATCTCGAGAAAGAGCGCTTGGGCTAAGCTCTCATCCGTTACTGGCATAGCCCCAAAGTATCGAGCATGGTATGCCAGTAACTGATCAATTCGGTTTGTCTTTATTTGCTTGGCGCGCTCTTCGATTTTTTTACGGTAAAATTAAACTCCGGTTGAAAATCTTCCACAATCGCACTTGCCATATGCAATGCCGCCGCTGGTTGCTGTAGCAGATCTTTCAGTGCTCTTGCTTGTGATTCATCAACAGTAGACATCAAAAAATTCGTCGCCGGCTGAATTTTATTGATTGGAGTTAATGCATTGATGTACTTGTTGTATGCAGGAGTATCAACATTAAACTTGAACTCTGTAGTGTCTGTCTCGATGATGATTGTTTTAGCTAGTGACATTGTCATTACTCTCTTTTAAATCTGCTTGGTCTAGCAGTGTATAACTAAAATATGGGCCCCATTTTTGAGCTGATAACTCGCAAAGCTCAATAAACTCGTCAAAGTCATTCGGATTTGCAATTACTTGACAGCCCGCAGACCACTTATCCACTTGGGTCGAGGTCGTTGTTGCACTCGCTCGATGACAATTAATGCCAAAGTAGCCTTGCTGTAGTTCTGCATGAGGCGTGGTATTGGTGTCCAACTCGTCGTCCTGGTTGTTATCCCGTAAGACAACTACTGGTTTATGTTGTACAAGTGCGCGGTACTTGCCTTGGTGATAGCCAAGCGTCCAAAGACTTAGGTGTTGCCCAGCGATAAGCACGGCTGTACCGTCTACATTCATTGGATGTTTGCGCCAGTAAAGTCCCGCATCAGTTGTTGCTTTATACTGCTTTAGTTGCCATTCTCCACCTTGTTGATACAGCACACAGATCGCATCATTAAATGTATTTGCTCGTGTATTACTGTGGCGAACACCGATGATATTGAGGTTTAATTCTCCCTCAAATACATGATGGCCACATGCACGCATAGTGTTTATCACCATATCTGGGTTTAAGTGTCGAATGGCTTTTGTCATCACAGATCCCTTACTTCATCGTCAGTTAGATAAGGCACACCGTTGATTTTCACAAAATCAGGGCTTGTGATTGGACATTTGATCGTCGTGGTGTCTTCTTCACCACCATCGGCCTTAATGTTTAAAATCTCTTCTAGTTGCGGTAAACACCCGAACGCCTCAACGTTCTTTTTACCCGCAGCGACTTCAGCGTTAAACGCAACGTCGAAAGGTTCAATCGCTTTCCAGCTACCAGCTTTTTCCGCTTGAGCTTGCAATATCAACCAGTTCTCATGGTCAAGTTTTAACGTGACTTCACCTTCAACATCACCATCAATAAAGCCTTTTGGTATACCGCGAACCTTTTTAACCTTTCGGCCATCCGTGATTTTTACCGTGGCTTCCATAACATGGACCATTGAATTACCAATGAAGATATCAAAGTCCTTACCACCTAATACCTTTTGCATGTGCGCTCCTTACACTTCTCGGTCTAACATAATTCCAACGATAATGGTGCTCGGGGAGTCAATCGGTTTTACCTTCAGCACAACTTCTAAGGTTTTCTCGTCCATAAACGTTAGATTGATACTGTCGTCTTTCGGCGTGTCGATTAAACCAGGGAACTTATCTGCACCAATGTTTACTGACTTGCTCATATCACGAAGTGGCTTACCCAGTGTGCGTTTGCCAAATTCAATGCCTGTTGTGCTGTTGTTTAGTCGGCGGTTTTTAATCTGCTGAATTGCAATGATGCGCACGGCGCGTGCGGCTTTATCAACAATGCGGCCTGTTTCGATTTGCTGAAAATCACCACCTTCAGCATCTAGCATGTTAACGTCGCCAAAATATACGCCGTCAAAATCTGGATAAAATTGCGTACAGCTAAAGCGAAGCGCATCCAGTGCAGATGTAGTTGCGTTAGTTAGTGGATTACCCGCGGCATCTTCCGGCAATGGCATAAGTGACATTGCACCAGTTAGTACTCGCATAGGGCTGTCGGCAATCGTCACTGCTCGCTTACATAATCTACCAGTTACAGCGCCCAGCTCATCACCGAATAGCAGAGGAACAACGGCCACTCTATCGCCAACGATACCGTCTGTTAACGGCTGTAACGCCGTAACTAAATCCGACCAGTTTTGACCATCAGATAAACCTGGTGCAGCAATTAGAAATCTAACTCGCCTAGCCAAACTTGATAAGATCTCTAATGCCTTAGCTTGATAGCTCTCGATTTCAGCTTTGCCTGTGACTGGCGTACAGATCACAATGATTTCAGGACTCACGTCTTGGTCCATTGCTTTATCAATTAACGCCATAGCATCATCGCCAGCACCGTGAGGAATTGCATACCCACTCACTAGATCATCACCGTTACGCTGCCAGGCAGCAATTTGCGTTTTTAATGGTGAGTCATCACCACCGAATAAATCATCGAAATCACTTTGAGCATTGATGGGTAAAATGTTGCCAATGTTTGCAGATGCTTGTCCGATAAACAGAGCCGTGCGTTCCACTTCTTTCGTAGCGCCACTACCAGTTTGAATGGCGGCAACGGATACTTTTCCTTGTGCCATGGTCGTTCCTTATTTGCGCTACGCTACTTGCATAGCTTTGTTTAATATAAAATTCAGTTGCTCTTTTTCTTCGGCCTGTGTTTGACCTAAAAAGGAGCGGGCCGGCAAGTCAATTTGCCATTCGCTCTTACCTGAGCTGCCCTTTAACTCTCGGAGCAAAAAACCTGCTTGGGTCTTACTTAAATGCTCTGTGATCCACACAATACTTGCGCGCTTTGTGCCTTTGCCTTTTCCGCGTGGTATTTTGTAACCGGCGGCAATTAATGCTCTTGCTTGGTTGCGCGTTGCCAAACCGTCCTTGCGCTGCTCACCATTGTCTTTTGGCGCTTGCGCAGTAATGCTTATTCCCTCTTGCTGCGCTCTGGCTATTTTGCCAGTACGTGTATCTTTAAAATAAACGCTGGCGTTATTTGGTCCGTAGCGAACTTTCATTCGACGCTTTAGCTTGGTAAGCATTTTTTTCTTGCGACCGTTAGCTCGGCCCTTCCACGCTTTACCTGTTAAATCTTTTTGTTGGGTTATTCGCCCTTTACTATTGCGGTTCGCGGCTCTTATCGCACCCCGTAACAAGTTACGTCGTTTATTTGGCTTGAGCTGTAAAAACGCTAACTGCTCTTTGCTTTGGCCTTCGTCAAATTTGACGTTAAGCACGGCTTACTTCACCATGCAACGTGAATGCTTCCGCTATCCACAGGCTTTGCTCACCAAAGTCATAACGCTTACCATTTAATTCAAACGGGCCATTGTCGGTTTGAATAAGCTCAATATCCTCACAAAGCTGCTCTATCGTTAGCTCAACTTCGTTGCTGTTGTCATCGTTAACGTCAGCGCTAAATTCAATGTCAGTGCTGTCATACTTACCGCCATTGTTTTGCAACCAAAACGATGCAAACGCACATATCAATGCAGCCGGTGCAGCACAGGGGTTTATGCTAATAACCCCTGAGTAATAAAATCGTGCAGCTAATAAACCGTTGCCATTGACTGTTTTACTGCTTGGCTCAATTCGCCCGCCTTCAATCCAACAATCAAATTGCGTTTCTAGCGCTAGTTTGTGGCCTTGGTATACCGCACTCACTAAGTGCTGCTTAAGTTTAGCTATTTTGCTTTGGCTCATAACAGTTCCACCGATAAGTTGGGGCTGAGCGCCTGCAATAAACGCAGTGCGTTGATGCTTTCACGTTGCCAATGCTCATGGTTATCAAGGGCTGATTGGCTTTGTGCTGTGGCGTTATCCCGATGCGTACTACCAAGCTTTGATACCAGTAAATTTGCTTTGGCTTTGCTGTACACTGCATCGTGATAAAAAATCACTTGTTGCGCGTTCAATGGCTCGCCATTAGTAAGCTGCACATCTTCAAGCTCTTGGTTAATATCAGTTTGTGCGCGTTTAAGTTTCTCAACGAGTAAATCGCTTTTGTTTGCGTACTCATTGGCAACTGCATAATGTTCAATAAAGTGTGCTGTACTTAATGCTGGGTAATAGCCATTACCTGGCACTTCAACATTGACGCTTTGTAAATCTGCCTGTGGCATACCGCTTAAGTTCATCACCACCCCCGTAAATTTGCGTGGGCGCCACTTAGACGTAAGCAGCCAATCAAATACTGTTAACTGGTTACGCTAAGTTGCCCACTGGCGTTGGAGCTATTTCAAGTTTTTTTCTAGCTTTTCGACGAGTGTTTTTACACCCGCTTTCTCGTTAATCTTTTGCGCCATTTTGCCAAACCGCACTGCATTACCATTGTTATGCAACGTGGCCTCTATTTTGGTAGCAATGGCATAGAGCTTACCGCCCGCGATTTCGCTTCCAGTCCAGTCTTGATTGCGAGTGGCATGAATAACTCGCTGGAGTGTAAACGCCATGTTTGCCAAATCTTCCACTGTGCAGCTGTTTTGTAAGTACCAGTTGGCATCGTCGTAAAGCTGATCGATTAAAAAGGTCGGCCAATGCTTGGTATTAAACTGTTTGGGTAGCGGTTGCTTTTGCTCGATCAGTAATGGCAATAAATAAATGGCCTGTGACCAACGTTTAAGATCAACCAGCCAAATAAAAACCCAAGCTAAAACTAGGTTTGGATGATTGTCACCACTTAACCGGTATTGGTTTAAGTAACCTATGTAATCGTTCTTCTCGATTGCTTTGGCTTTATAGTCAGCTTTGTCGCTAATATCGCCGAATGTTTTTAGCTGAGCCAAGTCTGAGTCAATGGCCGCTTTAAAAAACGCGTACTCGGTATGCTCACTTTTGCGGTTTTGCGCTTTGTTTGTTGCTGGCGCACTACTTTTAATGCTTGTTGGCACTTCGCCTTTTGCTTTGGCTAGCGCTCGTTTGACTAAGCTCATATAAAAACACTCTCTAAAAAACGCCGCTTGCAAACTGCCAAGCGGCGAAGCTCTACCTCAAAGGGTATTAAGACCAGTTACCTTCTTCATCTTTATCAATTTTTACCGAGTCAGATTCGATGAAGGCGATTTTTTCTAGGTCTTCCACGTAATAACAGGCGTTACGCGACTCGTAATCTTCCACTCGCTTTTTCTTAGCATTGCTTTCAATGCTCATGCGAATTGAGCCCGACTGAATGTAATGAGTTAAATTGTCAAAGCTCGTGACCAAAATGCCGCGCGGTGGAAAGAACGACACTTGAAAACTCGGCAAGCCGCCGTAAGTGTTGATCACCTGTGACATTTCAACTTTTTCTTTTTCGCTTGGTGTGTGGGCGTTTTTGGCGTAATGCTTGGCTTTGTCTTGCGAAATGAGGTCATCACCAATAATGGCTACAAGACCAACTCGCTTGTGCAACGGGATCCCTTGAATTAAGTCGTTTACTGCGCAATCGAGGTTTTCGTAATCACCGCCTTCACCAATTCGAATTTCATCGACTCTTGGTGTATCTTCAGTACCACCATCTTTAAATGCTCTTTCTGGTGCATCGCGGCGAACCAATTCCAACCAACCAATGTTGACGTCTTGCATCATGGGATATTCGGTCAGATTTGTACTTTCGGCAACATGGGTGCCATACCAACCAATTTTGATGATATCGAGTGCTTTTTGCTGGCGAACATGCTTACGATAACGCTCATGAAAGTCCGGGAACTTAGACCAGGCATCCATTGTCACCCAAGGCAAATGCACATCGACTTCTTCTGGGTGACAACGATACTCTCGCTTTTTTAGTGCTGATACGTCTTTGGTTTTACGTTCTTTGGTGTCATCTGTCTCTACACCAGCGCGACCCGTAACCCCAGCACCCGAGCTCATGAATATAGACTCACCTGCGATGTCATCAACCATTGCATGGTTAATTCGATTTAAAAATTCAGCTGATTCATAAACTTGGTCATACAGTGTTTGTTCAAGTGTTGGCGCTACCGCAAAGTTTTCATACACACTTGCAACACCGTAGTTGCTTGAAAGTGCAACGCAAATGGCAGTAAATAGTTGAGTAGTTCTTGTGCGCATATTCTGTGTCCTTACAGTAAGTTTGCGAATTTACCGTCGTCGCCGGTATGTTCTTCATCGGCTTCGGTAGTGCCAGCGGCTTCCGTACTTGAGAGTTCAGTAAACTTGTTTTGAAGCGCATTAAACTTCTCTTCTTGCTCATCGAGCTTTTTGTTTAGCTGGGTGAGCTGCTCCGTCAGCTCTAGGTTTGTGGCATCATTGCCTTGGCCTTCATCCTGTTGGCCCTGAGCTTCCTGCTCATTATTTTTACCAAACTCTTTGATACTCGACGTAAGCTGAGTAAATACAGGGGTAAGCGCCTCGGCAACTGCGTTACCAATTTCGGCTTTATCTTCTTTCGTTAATGGCATGGGTTCATCATCCTTGCTGAATAGGTTTCTAAAAAATGGTTTTTTAGCTGGCTTTGAACTTTGGCTATGTAGGCCAAGGTCTGCGCGTAAAAAAGAAACGTCCGTGTTATCTGCGCCCTTATTAAATTTGGCTCTTGATGTGTAGGTGCTTGCTGGGTAATCAGTGACGGCTAAACCTGTAAGGTAGGTTTTTCCGGTGCCCATAAAATTGCGGTCAATTTCAATAGAAAAGTAGACGTGCTGATCGGCTTGGTTTAGTTGCACAAAGCTAGCATTTGGCGCTAGAACCGCTTTTAAAACTTGCACGCCATCTTCGTTAGTGTCGGTGCTCACCTCAATCACATCGCCTAGCATACCGCCCGTGAGCTTAACCGATGATAGTGCTTCGGCTTTCCAGCCAGACCAATCTGCATAATGGTCAATATTAATGCGGGCGCCATACTTTTTAGGATTGTACGTCTCAACAATATCGTTAATGTCTTGCTCTTCGATTTCTCGCCCGTCTACTGTTAAACCAGCAGCTGCAATAGCAAGCGGTATTGTGCGTAATTGACCTGGCATTGATTAACCTGTTTAATGCGTTGCGTTATTAAGTTAGGCCAAGTTTGCACACAATAAATGATTAATTCTAATGGTTTAACTTTTTGAAATTCCTATATTTAGCTTTTAGGAATAGCTAGGATTTTAATTGGACGATTTAGCTACTTTTAGCCCTTAAACTGTACGAATTAGAGGATGAATGATGGTGCAGGATGCAACCAAAGTACGGGCCAGAGGTACGCAAACAAGCGCAAGACTTATATGTGGTACAAGGCTACACGTTTGATGAAATAGCAGATTTGCCAAACATGCCGAGTGCGCGCAGTATTCGCCGCTGGGCTGATGATGGTAAATGGGCAGATATGTGCCCGAGCTACAATGCAGAAATGGCATTTAGCCGCCGTATTAATATCCTAACCGACAAACCTGAAAAAACCGACGCTGATTATAAAGAGCTAGAGTTTTGTACTCGCCAGCTCTGTGCACTAAACAAAAGTAAACTTGCGCCGGCACCTAAACAACGAGCAGCCAACGACGGGCAACCAGAAGGTAATAGCTCCGCAGGCGGTAGCAAAAAGAAGAAGAAAAAGAAGAACGACTGCTCAGCCATCACGGTTGAAATGCTCGACGAACTAAAAGAAAAGTTACTTTATCCGCACCAACTCCATTGGTTTGAGAACCAAGACCACCGAAGCCGCTTTATTTTAAAACCGCGCCAAATTGGGGCCACATTCTATTTTGCATTCGAAGCGTTTTATGATGCCGTTGTAAATGGCCGCAATAAAATTTTCATCTCAGCAAGTCGTGACCAAGCCGAAGTATTCAAAGCCAATATCATCGCTCTGGTTCGTGAGCACTTTAATATTGAGCTCACTGGCTCACCTATGGTGCTAACGCTCAAAGGTGGCAAAACAGTTAAGCTTATTTTCAAATCAACCAATGCAAGAACAGCGCAATCGGAGAGTGGCGACCTATATATAGATGAAGTGTTTTGGATCCCCAAATACAAAACTCTTCGTAGCCTTGCCCAGGCAATGGCAACACATAAACATTTACGCATTACTTACTTCAGCACACCCAGTGTTACCAGCCATGAAGCGTATGATCATTGGAATGGTAAATGGTTTCGTAAAACCAAAGCCTGTAACGACCCTGAATTTGCCATTGATTGCAGCCATAAAGCGTTAAAAGAAGGCCGCTTATGTGAAGACGGTATTTGGCGCCAGATGCTTAACGTGCATGATGTGGTTAATTCTGGCTTTGACCGCATTGATATTGAGGTACTTGAAAACGAATACTCACAAGACGAGTTCGACAACTTGTTTATGTGTAAGTTTATTGATGATGCACACAGCGCCTTTAACCTAAATCAAATCATGGCATGTGTAGTTGATTCAACAAAATGGACTGACTTTAATTTAGAGTGGCAACGCCCCTTTGCGTTAAAACCTGTGTTGATTGGTTTTGACCCTGCCCGCTTTGGTGATAAAGCCAGTGTTGCAGTATTAAGCTGCCCGATGAAACCAGGTGAAAAGTTCCGCCTGCTTGAAGCAATCGATTTAAGCGGCAATGACTTTGAAGCCATGGCCGCTGAGATAAAGCTACTTACAGAAAAATACAACGTTCTACATATCGGTGTTGATACCACTGGTATTGGTTATGGCGTGTGGGAAATGATCACCAAATTCTTCCCGAATGCTGAACCAATTCACTACAACCCAATAATCAAGAATCAGCTGGTTATTAAAGCCATCAACGTGATTAAAAACCGCCGCTTTGAATTTGACGAAGACGCGGTAAACATTGCCAGCTCATTTATTAATATTCGCCGTAAAGTTTCTGGCGACCAGATCACGTATGCCACCAACCGCACAGCGACCACAGGCCATGCCGATATTGCATGGGCAATTATGCACGCCATGAAATTTGAACCTTTAGACGGTAACACAATGGGCCGTCAAACATCTGTAGGGATAGCAGCTTAATGGATAAGCCAAGGATAAATGTAAAAAGTGGCGAGACGCCAAACTATACAGCAATGAGCGATGTATTTAGTTTTGGCGATCCCGAACCATGTTTAGATAACCGGTTGACCGATTACACCGGAGTATTTGCAGACAGTAACGGCATTTACGCACCACCCGTTAGTTTATATGGACTGGTAAAGCTGTTGCGAGTTAATGCCCAGCATGGGCCTATTTTAGGCTTTAAGCGCAACATGATTTTAAAGTGGTTTAAACCCAATTCAGTGCTTAGCAATGACGCATTCAAAAAATTCGCTTATGATTATTTATGGTCTGGTAACGCGTACCTGCAGATCATTAAAAACCCATTCGGTCAAATAATCCGGTTGCGCCACCTGCCTGCACTAACTATGCGATACACAACTGAGCGCGGGGTATATGCGCAGCTCAGTAATAACCACTTAGAACCCATTCGCTTTAAAGCGGGTGAAATATTACATGTAAAGGAATACGACCCAGCTCAAGGAATTTACGGCATACCTGAGTATTACGGTGGAATTCAAAGCGCCCTACTCAATGAGGATGCCACATTATTCAGGCGCAGATACTACAAGAACGGCGCACACATGGGTTTTATATTTAGTATGGCCGATCCTAATTTAAGTACTGATGATGAAGCCAAGCTCAAAGATGCAATTAAAGACAGTAAGGGCGTGGGTAACTTTAGAAGCTTGTTCTTCAACTTTAGGAGTAATAAAGCGGACGCTGAGAAGTCTATTAAGATCACGCCTGTAGGCGATATCTCTACAAAGGATGAGTTTGAGCGAATTAAAAAAATCACACTTAATGACATGCTGAGTATGCATCGTGCGCAAGAAGCATTGAGCGGCCAAAGCTCCGGCGATAGCCCAGGCTTTGGTGATTTGGATAAAATCACTCGAGCGTATTACAACAATGAAGTAGTGCCTCTTCAACAAACGATGGCAGGCATTAATCGCTACTTACCAGCCCATTTGCACATTGCTTTTGACATTCCGGAGTACTCCGATTTATACCCTAACAAGGACAAGGCCGCATGATAGATATGGAATATCTAAAACACATTTTACAGTTTGTGGTGATCAGCATGGTCGCTGCCGCAATACAACTTTATTTGAGCCCGCATGCTTTTACCTTTGCACGTTATTTTTTTAATGCGCTAATGGCATTACTTGCGGCTTATTTGGTATCGAGCTTTTGCGATTTCTGGCAAGTGGCCGAAAGCGCTCGACCAGGCTTTATTGGTGTAGGAGCATATTTAGCTCCCCACCTATTCAATGGATTAAATAATTTAGGTCAGCGATTTAGCAAGGATCCGCTGAAAGTCATAAACCAATTAAGGAGAAAGTAATGGGTTTGCTATCAAAAGTACTATCGTTCTTTACCAACCCTGTGGCGGACTTAACAGGCGGCTACCGTGAGCGTAAACGAATAGCAGCTGAAACAGCAGCTGCCGTGGCAAGCGCTGAAGCTAATTTTAAGATTGCACAATTTAATGCTAAAGCCCGACGCTGCGAGCAAGCGGAACAAAATGATTCCGACTATGACCTACTTGTGCTCAAGAACCGCGACAAAACGTTTATGGATGAAGTGATTATTCTATTTTTTTTGACTTTGTTTATCTGCCACTTTATACCAAAAATGCAACCTTTCATGGCTGCTGGTTGGAAGGCCATGGGTTACACCGGTGCACCTTGGTACTTTGAGTTTGTCATTGTTGGGATTGCCGTTTCAACGCTTGGACTTATGCGATTATTTAGGGCTTTTTGGACCAAACGAAAAGCGTAAGTACTAATCTATTTAGACCTAAGAGCTTAAGCTTTTTCTATTGCCTTAAGCTCAATTTCATTATTGCTTCCTACTATAATTTCTAGCAATAACCCTTTGCTTTTTGCCTCTTTAGCTAGAGGCGCTAAATCCAATTTGGAAAATTCATTTTGACTTACACGTTTTATCGCACTCAGTGAGATTTCATATTCACCACACTCTACACCAGAACAAATATAATGGCGTCGGTTTCCATGGTCAGTTTCAACATATGTCGACGGCTCACTGCACAACAAACACTTTTCTTTTATAACTTTAGACATCTTATTTCCTGTTCAGTTAACGTCTGAGCTGCTATGAGATTCTTGCTATCTCAAGTCAATCTCTTTAATAAGCTCAATTATTAAGGCTTTTTCTTCTAGCTTATTTAAGGCCACAGAAAGATTAGGCAATTCTACACCGTTAATCATTGCTGCGGCTTTCTTATCCATCCCTTTTACCAAATAGTCAAAAAGCGCACTAATAACGTTTTCACTTTGAATTCGAGTGAGAGACAAAAGCAATTCAAAGCGCTCTTGGCTTTGCATGCCTTTAAAAAGATATTTCATAAAATAGTTATGAGTTAAGCCATAATAATTTTAGTATATTTTGATTTTCAATTTTTACAATGATTTTTGCGATATTGTTGTCACTTTGCTGTCACTGTATGTCACACTTTTGACACTCAGATCCTTTCACAACTTCTTCTAGATCCTTTATCTACTTAGGCTAGCAAAATGATTTGTGTCACAAGCCTTGTCAATCTGACGCGTTTTTTGCACGAAAGCGGAAGGCGAGGAGGAGTGAATTTTTCGCCCTTTTGCTTTCTCGCTCTCATTTCTGGGTGATATTTGCAGAGGCAGTGAATACTGTATAGAATCACAGTGTCTTAATTGTTTTGAAGTGGGGTTTTGATGGCTAGAGTAACGTGTCCTAACTGTGAGGCTAAAGCTATCGTCACGTCTCGTGATAAACAAAGCGCACACGTTGTTACGCTGTATTGTTCTTGCAGTAATACTCGTGAGTGTGGTGCCACATTTCGAGTGACACAATCATTTGATCATTTCATCAATCCCCCGTGCAAAAGCACAGCGCAAATTGCAGCAGGGCTTATTAAGAATCTTCCAAGAGATCAGCAGTTAGAATTGCTTGGGCTTTAATTGCTATTCTACTGCTAATAATGCAGCCATAACGCTTTGCCTTTCTGCTGGCAGGAGTGTTGCTGTTAATCCATTGCCCATCACTTAATATTGTTAAGATTTTGCAGATACTCTTTAACCGTGGATTCATCAAACTTTGGTAATTCTATTCGGTCATGATTATATGTAAATGGCCCATTCGTAGATACGAATGCGCCTTCACTAGTGCCAGTCTCATTGCAGCGAACAATCGCTAGTCCAAGCGGATGCATTATTTTTTCATTAATCTCAACTAACAAACCAAGTTCTGATATCTCGTTCCAATCAATCTTTTTCATGAACAGCCTCCTTCTCCATACTTTTAAATTTCGAATCAAGATCTTTGAGTATATTGACTAATCGCGGTTCAACCGTGACGAGTGCCCTTTCACCTAGTTCCGGTGACAAGACGAACCACACATCTTCACTGCCTAATTGAACCTTGAATCGAGAACCATAAAGAATAGAGTAGTGCTCTCTCAACAACTCAAATGCCGATCGACCACAGAAAATTGTATTTTGATGGCTCTGACTACCGAAGTAAGACGCCTTTCTTTCAATCATTTATTTGCCCTCACCCGTATTCCAATACCTTAAAGCCCATGTTTGGGACTGTAGTTATACTCAATTTCAGCTTTCTTTCTCATGCAAACCGCTTCAAAGAAATCGGCTGAACTGCCTAGATATTTTTGCTTACCGCCAGCACCTATGAAAGCGTGATACTTCGATGATGTTTTGTGAAATTTAACACCAACAACACCCGTTTTATTTCGAATGCTTTTCTTGTTATTTCGCTGGTCAATACAAGCATCACCACGCCTCAAATTAGACCATTTATCATTTAGGGGATCTTGATCAATGTGGTCGATAATAAAATCAGGAAACTCACCCGTCATTAAAACCCATGCCAACTGACCTGATGTGTATTCTTGACCATCAAAAACAATCCTACGCCAAACATTGCGCTCGTTTCGTTGTGACTTAACACAGCCAGCCACCAGATTTTTACGCCTTCCTGAACCGCTTTCACGCCATTGAAAAACGCCCGTTTCAGGGTTGTAATTTAGTTGATTGCGAAGCTTGGTAATGTTTAACAAGGCTTAATCCCGTATTCCAATTAAAGTTTTTGGTTTCGCAAAGCGGAAATTTGGCGCTTTACAACCTTGCTTTGCCTGAATGATGAAACATTCACTTTCAAAGCACCGGCACTGCTCATTCCTACAGCAATCTCAGGTTTGCGGTCAAAATTAGGCGCTAGCCAACGCACAAGTGCGCGTTTGATACCCATTTCACTTATTCCAACGTCAAAATTAGATTTGGTTTAACAGTTCGTGAGCGTTTTCTATCGGGCAATTCGCGCTCGAATGCTCACCCACTGATTCACCAAAATACTCTCCAACCGCATAGGCTAACTTGCTGGCTCTTTCTTCCCATCGATCACGGTTTTCTATTTCTTCACAAACTGCTGTGTCTAGGTCATCCGCTAGAGCTTGAAGCTTGCGTAATTCTTCACCTACTTGCTTAGTTGTTAACTTTTGACCATTTTTAAAAATGGCGTTACCAGCTACTTCAAATGAATTTTTTGCCATGAGTCTTGTTTTCCAATGGTTAATTAGATTGACGTTGTAATTTATCAATTTCAGCAGCTATTAACGCGCCCGCTTTTGTAAGCTCCTTTATTCTTGATCTGTAACAGTCATCACCTAACTTCAGGTGTTTTGACTCCCATGGAAAATGCGGAATAGGTTCGTTGTTCTCTGCCATAATTCTAAACTGAGCCCTAATACCTGTTGAGCTAGTTGCGGCTGTTGCGTATACGATTCCAGCCATTGTTAACTCGCCTTTTTTATAGCTATCGTCTCGCTCGCTTGAGTAGCCTTCATTTTCAACTTGTCGTTCTCTTTCGTCCGCAATGAGTTGTGCGCCTGTCTTCATAGTTAATTCACTCCGTCATTTTTTGTACGTACAATAATTAATTAAAAACAATGTAAAGTCAATATTTGTACGTACAAAAAATAGAGATTGCTTTAAATTTTTGTACGGACTAAAATTCGCGGTGATGAATGATAAGAAAATGCCGGTTGGCAGACCCAGAAAAAACGTAACGGCCAGCGCTCGATGTGAGTTTAGAGTAGAGCCCGAACGAAAATTGATTTATGAAGCCCAAGCAAAAGCGCAGGGGCTGAAATTGAGTGCGTGGCTGAAAGCCTTGGCTGACAAAGACTGTGGGCTAGAAGATTAGGCCCGTTAGTGCCCCGTCACTTTAATTCTTGAGTACACGTTGTTTATAGCGTCTGATAGCTGCAATAAATTACCGTTGTACTTGTCGGCTACCACCTGCCGCGAACTAAAACCAAACAAATCAGCAACTACACCATGGTCAACATTTTTTGCTAAGTGGATAATTAGCGAATCTTCAAAGGTTTTAGCTGTAGCCCAATCTAAACCAGCCTTTTTAAGCAGCGTATTAACTTTGGTTCGCAAGTTTGTCGGCTGTTTATTTATGCCGCTTTTAACAGTTCGTTCGCTCATTGCAAACTCATTAAGTCGATCATTTAACAAGGCTGGGGCGTATTCACTAAACCCTCTATAAGTATTTAAACTATGCCTGTACTTTGCTGGTAACTCTTGCTTTTCGTACCAATTAAGGTACTTTTCAAGTGCTTTACAAAACACTTCTGGCACTTCAATGATCCTGTCTTTTTTATTTCTGCTATAAGCTGCGGGTAGAACCCATTTCCGATAAACCTCACCTTTGTCATTCATTAACTGGTGCAAGCGCAGTAAATTGTGCTCAGTGAGCGACAAGGGAACGTAAGCGAGCTAGCTTATTAAATACCTGTCTTTAGTAGCGTACTTGCCAGTACAAGCTGAATTTAAAAGCGAATCGATGTCGCTATCAACAAATATCTGTCTCAACATTTTGTAATTGCATAACCAAATATTTAATATATGCAATATAGATTGCACTATCGAAGTGCAATAACAAGGCAATTAAGAAAAGAAGCTAGAGGAGATATTGGAAATGTGGGAATGAGAAAAACCACGTCAAGACGTGGTTCTGGCGCTGAAATTTTAAAATAGGTCGGTAACATTATCATCGGGTTGCGCCCCTTTGTTCAGCAGCTTTTTAGTTACTCGGTTGTATCTTCTTCTCTTTGTTTAGCAATGCGCTGACGTCCTCTCCGGGCTGGACTTGGGAGTCGCGGATCCTTTTGGCCACCCATTGGTAATCTACCCTCAAGCGCTTTGCTAATTCAGGACGCGTTAGGGGTTGCCCTTCAAAAACATACTGGGCATTACGGCTTCTACGCTCCAGACTATCAATCAGCGAGCTGACATCCTCTCTCGGCCCTACACCTTGTAAGCACTTTGAAATAGTACCGGAATCCCGCTCTGCTGCTGTTGCAATTTCAGATTTTGATAACAACCTACCATGATAAATGTATTTTAATTGGTGTTTTTGAGTCTCAGAGAATCTTTTTATTGCCTGCAAACTCACATTATCTCCAAGCTTTAGATTATGCTCTTTTACATAGCGCCTAAGTATACCCAAACTTACCTCTGCCTTCAGCGCCAACACATTCATCGTAATGGGCTCCCCATCCAACATATAAGCTTTCTTTTTAGAAAAGAAGACATTATCCAAAGTAACAATATCACCATCTCTAATCTCAATGTTAAACTCCCCCTCCTGATATCCTAAATCTGCGGCCTTATTGGCAATATCCTGTACATTAATTTGGATATCAGGCGAAGTAAGATCTTTTATCTTTCTGTAAAGTCGGTGGTATTCTTTTTGGCTAATCATCACTTCCTTTTTTCGACCACGCTTTTTCAGCGTAAGGTCGTGTCCTGTAACGTCCTCTCCTTCTTTGATGCCAAGCTCCTCCATACGCTTAACTAGAGTAGGGGGGGATATTCCATAACGCTCAGCCAGCTCAGCGCGGCCAACTTCTTTGCCATCTAGAATGTAAGTATAAGCAAGCGTTCTGCCTAACCCGCCAAGAAAGTCAATATCACTGATGTCGTCGCCTGTAGAGACATTGTGATTGCTAAATTTACCCATTAGCTGATTGTCTGTCAGGGAAAACATATCCTTTATTTGGGCTCGTGTTACAATCTCCCCATTGTACAGGTAGCTTCCATACTGAAACATGACCCCATCTTCATTTTGGATTTCGTACTCATCTTTCCCTGTTTCAATTTTTTGTAGAATTACATACCTATTTAGCCAAGCTCGACAGATGTTGTTCAAGGCCACAGGGACCACTGCTTTCAGTTTTTTAAGAGCATGATGCAGCTGTACCAAATGACCCATATTCGGGCTGTTTCTTTTCTCATACAGCCAACTTTCAACGGTCTTTTTGCTGACATCGTGAAGCTGAGCGAGCGCTACCCCGGTTAGCTGTTCGTTGAGCGTAAAGGCAAGTTTGTAGATGCGTTTGAGTTCGACCTTGTCCTGAAAGTCATACTGCTTGGCCATGTTACTTATCCAGTGCTTCTAGGCATGTTTTTATCATCCAAGGCCCAAGTTTCATACCCTCTTTTTGGGCTTTCTTCACCAAAGTGGCTTTGACTTGGCTATTAGCGCGCATTTGTATTTTCGTATCTAAGTCCAGCTCTCCTTTGGCGTTCACGTTACCCAAGTTCGCATGAAATCCTCGCGGAGCTTTACCAGCAACACCATCGCGATAACCTTCACCAAGCTCAGTACGAGGATCGCCATTTAACCCAAGCGCTTGCCATGTTTCATGCTCTTGCTCCGTGCCAAAGTTATCACCATGTTTAAAGCGGTTTAACCCTCTACGATAGCCAGAGGCATAGTCACTATTGATAGACTCAGCGGCTTTGATAAAAGCATTAAATTTAGTTTGATTCATAAGACACCTTAAAAAGGCGACCTCAGCCGCCTCGTTAGTTGGGTTATTCAGCTAGGTTAACGGTGTAGTCTTCGTTGAATTTGATTTGCTCTAGATTCCATTCAACAAAACATTCAGCCATCGCATCTTTCACTTCGTCAGTCCAAAACTCTTCTTTGCTTTCGTCATATTCTGATTCGTAATCACCTAGTGAATCAAAACCGTTTTGCGTGTTGAATAGCTCAACGGCAATATCGTCTTCATTGAAACAGTTGTGGGTATAATCAACGTCACCGTCCAGAGTAAGGCCAACACTGATATCGTTTCGACCTGAAGTGTTTCCGACATAAAAGCGCTCAAGGATTGAAACAGTTTGTTCTGCGATTTGACGTGCTGTTAGAGTAGAATTGATAGTAGTCATGGTAAGTTTCCTTTTTAGTCTAGGTTCCGCCTAGTCGGTCAACTGTCCGTCAGTTGATGATTAGATAATAGGCTTAGTTGATTTGTTTGTCAATACAAACAAATCAACTTTCTGCACTTTTTTTATTCGATGGGATTTTGGGGTGGTTTCGTTGCATACCAGAGGAAACCAATACAAATTTTGCATTCGGGTTATGTGAAGGTTTATCATACAGTAAAACAACTGAAGGAACTTACATGAGAATAATTGAATCTGGTAATGACCACGCTAAAGGTAGGATTGTTTATGAGATCAATATGCCAAGCGGGGGCGTGGTGACGCTAAATGACAGTATTTATGCTGGGCCTAACGTGATAATCGAATCTGGAAGCTATACCTCTGCAATCCCGCAAGAATGGTTCAGCATTCAAGGTTCTTACGATGAGATTGAGGATGAACAAGGTTCTCTTTGTTACAATGGAATAACCAACGCTAGCATGGTTGTGGCAATTCCTGGACTGGGTGATACGCTTATAGAAGTGAGAATCACGCTTGAAGACTACTTTGAGTTGTTAGATGTAGAGCAGCTTCAGGATTACATTTCACACAACCCTAAAAGAAATAGTTAAATTACGTCATCCATTACGCGTGCAAGCCAATACGAACTGTCAGCTATGCCATACTGAACCCAATATCCCACCAATCATTCGCATTGATATCAGTAGCTAGTCCACTAACGATCAACCTGGCTAGCTCCATATCTCCAACTAACTGCAACTTCTTCTTATATCTGCAGTTCGACGGCAAACGCCGCTGTTCGGCTTCTGCCAAGCTGAATGCCAAATCAACAATTTCTCTCGCCTCACGCCAATGATCCTTTTCTGGTGTAGCTGAAATTGCTCGGTCCATATCGCTAAAGTCGAGCTGTTTAAACGAACGCAACTTATCACCCTCTTTATAGAACACCCGCCCATGAGCCATAACGGTTCCATCTTCTTCTAACACTTTAAGCTGATCATCTTCTAGGGCATCCCAATACGCTAGGCTGTTTACAGCTTCGTTCCTGCGTTCTTCAGCTTGTTTTTGGGCAAGCGTTTGCGCTACGTGAACCACATAGTCATGTTTGATCGCTTTTATCTGGTCTTTTTCATCCATAACGAGCAATTGACCTCCCCGAATTACGTAAACTCGGCCATTGTGATGCACCTTTTTACCGTCCGCTAGATCCTTTTTAAACTCTGCGATCTCTTTTTCTGAATATCCGATCATATCTAGCAATAATCCGTCTCTATGCCCCGTAGGGCAAGGCGTACAATTATTCCCACTAGTCCAAGATAGGTCGGCTGCGCCGACGTTGTTGGCATCGTGCATACTCGCATCATAGGTGTTGTCGTTAGCTGCGGCAGTACCAATTGGTTGTTTGTCCCAGGTGTGAACTCGAGTTATTAGCGTGCATCTACTTTGTTCATCAACCACGCCTTTAAGGCGCTTTGTACACTCTGAATACGCATTGCCAAACTCCGTATGTTGATAGGCAGGTTTAAACCGTGCCTCGCGGCCAATGCCAAAACCACCCATTAAGTTCACAAATGTCTTAAAGTCACCTTCATCAGCGGCTTTACGCACTTGCTCTAGCTCTTCATTGCCTTTAACTTCTTCGCGCACCCTGCGCAGCTCACGCCAGATGGTAATTGAGGGAGATTTTTGAAATTGAAATTGGCGAATGCCCCACGTACTCGCCCATGCTTTTACCGGGTTAACAGCCTTAACGAGCTTTTCACCAGTTTCCGCGTCGTATTCGTTGGCCAACGCAAACCCGTCTATGTTCTTACTTACATATTTAGCGATGTATGCCGCGGCACCACCTGTTTTGTTACCATCTTTATCAACCTTTGGTGGCTCCATTCTAATGGCCGTATAGCGAGGGCCGCTTGGGGTGTAATCCTTTTTGGGTTCTCGGGTATACACTTTGCGCTTTTTATTAAGGCCCCATATTCTACGAGCGCGCACATACCTGGCACGCAGAGATTTACGCTTTTTGAACCGTTCAAAAAAGACCTTTCTATCGTCTTTGGTAAAGTACCTACGCAGGATGTGATTAACTTGATGGTAATAACGCTCTGGCATCCACAGCAGCATATGCCAATGAGTACAGCCGTCGGCATGTGGCTCAGCAACGCGAATACCAAAATATGGGATTTCTTCGCGGTCCAGCTTAGCCCGTGCTTGTGAGTACAGTTTATTGAGGTAATTGCTTGCTTCTTTCGGTGTTGAGCCGTCCCATTTAGGAGAGTTCGCATGGAACCGGCTCGGGGTTGTAATGTTAAAAAACCCGCCTACATAGCCCATTTCGTCCGCAAGCTCTTCAGTCTCGCGGATCCGTAGCATTAATTCATTACGCATGTTTTCTGGGTTAGCCACACCCGCTTCAACGGCTTTCATCAACGAAATTACGTCGTTATGCTCATTTACTAGCTCTAAGCTTTCTAGGTATCGCCTACCCCTTTCACGGTCTGCTTGGTACTCTTTAAGCGCTTGTTTAGAGCAATAAGCATTAATCCCCTTTCTTTTGGTGACCGAGCCTGTCTTTTTGTTATGTGTGGTAAATAGGTCCCGGCCCACCTCTCCGGTAGCGATCTCTAAATGCTCTAGATAGCGGCGCCTGATGGTTTTTAATTTGCGCGCCCACCACTTGTGGCACTGGGCTTTTAATAGTGCAATTTCGGCGTCTGGCTCGGTTAAATACTCACCTTTTTCCTCAAAAGGTAACGTAACGCCATACTGCTCAGTAAAGTCAGCAATGGCGTTATAAAAATCAACCATACCCCAGCTTGATTGCTCGGCAGCTAAGTCAGTTAATACTTCAGTCACTTTGGCCGCGAGTTCGCTGGCGTGCTTCTTGGTTTTTTCTGCATTGGCTAAAATGTGCCAAGGCAGCGGCATGCTGTCTGTTATCTTTTTAAGTGTTTTTAGGCGGGGCTTAAGGGTGTTTACAGCACGTCTAAGCCAAGCGTTGGCTTGGTATTGGCATTTTAAGTGGTTTTTAAAATCTTCTGGCACGCCCCGTTGCGGGTGCTTACCAAACTCATATAACCGCTTACTGATCTCTAGTAGCTCATCCTTACCAGCGCTTGCTAGGCTTTCAAGTGATGAGTCATACTTAACTATAAAGCGCTTGGCAAAACGTAGCTGTAGTGGCTTTGGTACTTTGCTTAAACAGTCATATACAAAGTCAATCTCAGCTTGGTCGCCCAAGGCATTAACTAGGGCCATTGCACTGCTAGTTACCAAACCGCCAGATTGTTTTGCAATGACTTTCTCTGCGTCTAATTCTGTTTGTGAACGGTCACGCTCAAACAGCTCAACACGCTTTGCTTTTGCTACCTCTGCTGCTTTTAGCGTTTCCTCAGTTTGCCTCACAAAGCTAGCCTGAATACTTCTGGCACGCTTACTGGCTACTATGTCGGCAGCAATATAATTATGATGGCGGTTGTTGTGTACTTTATTTAAGGCCGCAACAGCCTGTTTGCTCAAGCCTAAACTGGTTAAATCTATTCTATGAGGTGTAGTTGCAAGCACGTTACAAAACCAAGCGTTAGCAGGTTCGCTTGGGTTTGTAGGCTCGTCTTGATACCAAGCGTCTGGCTCAGGTGTTATTTTAGAGATGTATTGTTTGGCTAATTTGTACTGGATATAAACGGTAAATCGCTGCAAGCCTTTTAACAATGTCGCTCTATGCGCATTGTCCTGTACTTGCTTTGTGATGGTTACTACAGCTTTGCAAACCTCAAATGTTTTTATTGGCCATATGCTCACTGGCATTTTTTCCTTAAAAAAGGGGCTTTCGCCCCAATACATGGAGATTTTTATTAGCCGGCTAGTGCTTTATAAATTACTGATACGTCTTTGGCCTAATTGCAACTATTGCAGCGTTACTGCCCTGCCCCATACGCTTCCTCTACTTGTTCAATTGGTAAAGGCTCACCACCCATTTGGGCAGTATTTAGCGCTGTTTTCATTTGGTCATAAATGGGGGAAAATTCGGCATGCTCTTCGCTGATCATTTCAATGATTGGGAGTAAATCAGTTAGCGTGTCTTCGCACTGCATTAGCATATGCACAGTGCTTCTTTGATTGAGCAAACGGATTGTAAAATTGGCCTGTTCAACTGCGTGATGAACAATATTGCTAATTAGGCGCTGTGTTTTAGATAGATCTTGGTCTTTGATGGGGTACATTTTTACTATTCCTTTGGGTAATTAAATTAGATTACGAGCAGCTCAGCATTTGCAGGATAACCCTTGCAAAATACAAAGTGAGCGTATTCGATGGAGTCGGTTTTACTTGGCTTTTCAGGGTTGAAGCCCGGGCGTTTGCTGTGCACATACACCGAGGCCAGCGGCAAGGTTTGCCACATGGTTTTTCGCTTAGCGCTGCCAAGCCAGTTTAGTCGTTGCAGCATAACCACCAGGCCACCCGGACGCACCATGTTGAGTGCTTGATACACAAACTGTTGAGACAGTTTAAACGGCGGATTGGTAATGATCATATCGTATTGGTTTAGCTCAAGGCCCGTATTTAGCTGCAAAAAATTAATGCCTTTGCGCTCAGCGCGGGAGTCTTCTCTTAGGTCCCAGGTTTCCACATTAAAGCCGCGATTATTTAGCACCGTTGGGTAGCTCATTGGGTACTTTTCGCACCCGCCTGCGCTTGGGTCGAGTATGTCAACGCACGAATCAAAATCCCAGAGGCCATCTTTTTTAAATTCATCAAGAAACTCGTGAATTAACCAGTGCGGGGTAACGTAATAATCATCGGCATGGCGTTCGTAGCCACGGCTAGTTGAGCTCATGATTTCACCACTCCTAATGTTGCTTAATTGGTGTGACTACGCTGTCGGCACTGTAGCGTGGTGTATTTGGCTTGGCGCCATGATAAAAACACTCTGGCTGCATGGCGTTCGCGTCGATAAACTCAATCACAATGTTGTTCAAAAACATCAAGCCATTGCGCACTTTGTCACGCTCGTCTAGCGTCATATCATTCCAGTGCTTATCTAGGTCTAAACGGCTGAAACCTGCTGTAAACAGCACCAGTTGGCGTTGCTTTTGGCTAAGTACGTTTGTAAAAATGTAGCCAGGCTTTTTACGGTGATCGCCAATCATTGCTCGTATTTCGAGTAAGCCCTGAGGCTGTGCATTTGCCATGTTCGCTCTCCTTAACTCGCTTGTTGCGTTGTATTTTGGCCGTAGGTTAAATAGAACTGCTCAGCACCTAGGCGCATCCACTCTTCTATGTCAGCCTCTAACCACACCACTCTGTCGCTGGTGATCTTATGGCTTGGTGGAAACTGAGACTTATTCATAAGCGTATAAACCGTTGAACGGCTTATTCCACACTTATCTGCAACTTGGTTTGCACGTAAAAACTTATCGTTAATCGTTACCACATCACCACGAACATTGGTTCTATAGTTTGGGGTTGGCACTAAGCTGCTCATGCTGCTTGCTCCTTGGCTTCAAGGATTTGTTTTCCATATCTAGCGAAAAACGACTCTGTAGTCATCGAACGCCAGATATCAATATCGCTTGCTAGCCAGACAGTGCAGCGGTGAGATACCTTCTGCGGTAGTGGAAACTTTCCTTCTCCCATCAACTTGTAAATATTTGAGCGCGACATAGCGCACTTTTCCTGCACCTGCTGTCTTTTTAAGAACACCTCATTTGGGCCAACAACTTCACCAAGCAGATTTTTCCTAAACTTTGCATCTTCCATAGATCACCTCGAAACTATTGTTAGCACCTTGCATGGTTCCTTTTGTTTACTCGCATGTGCTAATCTTGTTTATAGATACTTTGATTTCATTAATAAAAACTAGAAGCGACCTTGTAAGGATCCATTCAAACCCTTAAAAGGACGCTCTTGGAATAATATAGATCCACAGGTGGATACATGTCAAATACTATTGGCGAAAAATTTCGATTAATCCGTAGTACAACAGGCTTAAGTCAGCCAAAGTTTGCAGAGCTGGTTGGTATCAGCGTAAGCTCGTATAAAAAATATGAAGGTGGTCACTCTGAAGTGGGCTCGCAACCGTTATTGACCATTGCTAATCATCCCGAGTTTAAGAAGTATGCTCTCTGGCTTATTACTGGGGATACGAAGCCTGAAGCAGGACAATATTCACCAAGCGACAAAATTGAATTAGCAAATACGATAACCACTGAACAATTTGAAGAAAAATTTGTAGAGACAGTTTCCCAGTCACTTTTAATGTTCTGTCATTTAGACTGGTTTAAACCGAATGTTGAAAAGCAGGTCGACTTTGATGATTGTGGAAAGTTAATTCTAAAAGACGTTAAGCCCTTGCTAGCCGCAAGGTATGCAGACGACCAAAGCTCAAGTAAGACAGCATAAAAAAGCCCGCTCGAAGCGGGCTTTTTTATAGAACAATTTTACTTTACAGCTTTAAGTATTGGCCGTTCAGGTATAGGCCTTAGTTCAATAGGCTTACCAGCCATGGTTAACACGTAGTTTTTTACTTTATGATGTGCCACTACTGTTTTTTCGTATGAAAGTAATTTGTTAGGTTCTGTAATAGCGTCGTGTACTTCAAGTAGGATGTTATGTGATGTCATTCCCGGCTGTTCATAAACTTCGTCTTCACCGTTATTGCTATGCTGCTCTACTAAATCAAGCAACCTTAACTCATACTTGTTGGGCATATGACCACCTTGAGAGGCAATATATAACCCAACAACCAATATAAGATTTAAAAAACTCATTAATGCTAGCAGCCCCATCCTATGCCTCCTTTCTGTTTAGTTTTCTTAGCATGTGTCTTATTGGATGATTTGCTACTACTGCAAGTGTAGTTACATTAAGTACAACTACGCCATACTGATAAAATAGAGTGAAACGATTAGAGTCGAGCAAACCATGTGAGACAAATTGCAACATTTGCAATGTCGACATTAAAAATGTGATATAGAGGCAGTTCCTTGCTGTTGGCGAAAATGAGCAACCCCTTATTTTATGCAGAAAGAACAGTGCAGCAGCAAAAGCCATCGAGCAAGAGAACATACTAAAATAAAAGAAATGGCGTAAGGCCAGCTTTTCCATCCCTTGAATCGTCACTATATGCTGTGCGAGGTTTGAGCTTGTAAAGTGGAATACCATTACTGTAAACGCAGATAAAAAGCATGAATGCAATTCGTGATCTTGGATTGTTTTCAAGCTATTTTTACCTCCAAAGAACAAGCTCCAGCGCCTATTTTTGAACTTAAACAGCAAATACAGACAAATAAGAACCTCAAGAGCTCTTATCATCCAGTCTGAAATCACAAAAAAATCATTCATGCTTTTCCTTAAACTTCTTTACAGCAAATTAATTCTAGTTATTTAAGCCTTGAGTAGAGTAGAGCATAGCTGTATCACTACGAGCACTTCCAGAGTATTGGCTTTTAACCTCGGGTGGAACTACACCACCGCCACCGCCACCGTTACCACCAGTTACGCGTTTCAATTCTTTTACATCAAGTGTTTTGGAGTTCATATTTAGATCCTTATTTTATTAAAGTTGATTAATCCTTACACTTGTTCACGCAATGTTAATATAATTAACACTGCATGACAACAAGCAAAGTTAGTTTATCGCAATCAATAGGCGGGCTTCAAGCCCAGACACTGTTCATATATACAGCCATCAAACTTGCTATATGAACAAATTTATAACCCCTATAGGAACAGATATAATCCCTCCAAGTATCATCACGCTTGCAACCAAGCAACCAGTTCCTTGCTGCGGGTTATTAGTTCTGTCGTTTTGCCGTTGTTGTGAGCGAATTTCACCTGCTAAATTTTTGTGTAAATACTTCTTGTGAAATGTACTTACACTAAAGTGCTCGCCAGTTTCTACTAGCGTGATACCATCTTGAAACCTATCTAACCTAAAGTGACGATGGCTATTGCGGAGCCTGCACCAACCGTAGAAATAAACGACATTGCCATCCATTTTAACTGCATCTAGCCGTAATTCCCTGAATGTTATCTGCCCATTTGAATCTGCATATTCAAAAGCAATTTCCAAAGACTTAGGCAATTTAAAGTTTTCTTCGTACTCATATTTTTCTTGCGTCGTTTTGCTCTTTATTGTGGTTGTACTCTTAATTGTGGTTGTAGCACGAACATCGTTGACTATTTTTTTAGGCTTTTTAATCTCCGGGAGCTGATCTTGCTCTTGTTGTAATACATGCTCCAGTTTACTTTCAGCTTCATCTTTGGCCCATTCCCATGCGGCATGTTTAAATGCAAGTGGATAATCAAATTCTGTGAGCGCTGTTTTTATTTCTTGAGCATATAGCTTATATAACTCTGTAATCTTAGTCTCTAGTATAGGCAGCGCTTTAACGAGTCTTGGTGGCTTTACAGAGTTAGGGTTCTCTTCTTCATATGTTATTAATTCGTGTATGAGTGCATCTTTATTCTTTTTGGATAACTTTATGCCAACTGACTTACAGCGCTCCTTTATTTGCGGTAACTTCTCATAGCTTAAAGCTTCACTCCACAGCTCATAGTCGAGCTCCTTAATTTCTTCAATAACGCCAGCTTTGATCAGCGCATTAGCAAAATCATCCTCAATAACCTGAGGTTCCACGTTTAGCTCTAGCTCACCAATATCAAAGTCACCAGCAAATACGTATAAATCGTGCCAATATTTTTTAATCCATGTATCGGGACCAAGAAGCTTATTTCGGTTGGCACAGATAACGCGCTCAAAGCTTTCTATCTCAACCTCATAACAACCCTCATCGTCAAACAACCTCTCATAAATCTCCTTGAAATCCTGTTCAGATTTAGGCTGTTCCTCTTTAAGCTCATCTTTGAGATCAAATAGGTCGGTTTCGTCTTTAATTTTTATTCTGGCTTTATTAGAGCTTGGTAGGCGCTTTGCAGTATAGACACCATTATCATTTCTAAAGTAGTTGTAATCCATTGCAGATCCTTTGAGCAAAACTTGATGTTAATTATTTATCTCAAAGGTAACAATCTGAGGATTTAAACAGTACTCTGCTATTATTACTAACACATCATTGAGGTTTCTTTTTTCGCTTACTACAATAACAAACTGTATATTTAAACAGTTTCATTATGCCAATTATTCGATATCGCTATCACTATGGTAATACTTACTTGAAGCGTGGAGGACTAGCAGAGCGCACTTCCGCGTTGATACAAGACCGTGTTAGATTTACTTATGATGGGGGTGTGCATGTACTACCTTTTAGAGGTTTTACAAAAGCAAGCAGAGATCATCGCAACTTACCACATATTGCATTAGACGGTGTGACCGCGATTACTTATGATGCGTTGGGTATATGTGACTGGATTGACCTACCAAAGCAGCCACACCTTGCTGTGATTTACAAATCTTGTGTTTACTTGGTGTTAGACGAAGACGGTCTCCCTGTTAGATATTCAATATAAATATCTAACACAGGACATCACCCAAATACTTAGTCCACACCTCTATACTTTCACGCTTTTCTTTAAGGTAGTCGTAGCGATCATAGTGCACCGACGAGACATCATACTTATCATGCTGCTGTAACAAGTCACGCTGTGACTTTGGTATGCCGGCTTTACCCATTAACGTTTTACATGTTCGTCTAAGATCTCTAGGTGCAAAGCGCTCAATACCATGCTTGTCACACCAACGCAATATAGCCATCCTAATAGTTGATACATGCGCACTCTCATAAATTGAGTCTCGATGAGGAAATAGGTATTCGCTTTCGCCTTGGTGTTGCATCAGTATTTTCACTATCTTTTCCGCTTCACGGGAGACAGGTACAATATGCTCACCTCTATGCTTTATCTTTATACGCTCAACTGGGATCGTAAATATCTTCTCTTGAAAATTAAACTCGCTCGATTTGGCAGCGTAGAGCTCATTCACACGCTGGCCTCCTAACAATATCGCGAGCTTAATATAGTTATGCGTGTGGAACGGTAAATCATCAGCATACCAAACCTGCCTTAATTCCAGTTCGGACAGCCATCGTTGACCTACGTTCTTGGGAGTGTCGTAGTTGATGTCTCTAATGAAATTGGTTTTAACATTATATTTTGGCGGCTTCTTAAATTGCTCAGGCGAGTTATCGTAGTCTATCGCAAATTTTAAGATGCTCATTAGTGTTGAACGAACCAGACGGGATTGTTCCTTTGCACCCCGATTGTATACTCGGAAGATAATTTCACGTGCCATATCAATATTAAATTTATCTGGCTTTAAATCTTTTGGAATGAATGGTGTGATATTACGCGCGACCAAGCCACGCGTTCTTTTGATTGTGCTCTCAGCCCACCGAGTTGAAATGTACACATCAAAGTCATCTAGCATATCAAGAAAGGTTCTCTCGGCTTCAGATGCAATGTTGGCTGCGTTTTGTTTTTCGAGGTATTCTTTTGGGTCAATTTTCTGCAGTAGTAACTTGGTTATCTGAGCGTGTTTTTGACGAGCTGTTTTGAGATCTGTGTCAGGAAATGTTCCCAACCCAATAACCTTTCGAGCATTATTAAGGTGATACTGCACTCTGAAAACTTTAGTGCCAGTTTCGTTAACTCGAATTTGTAAACGCCCCTCTCCATGATTGCCACTCTCGGTCAAAACATAGCGCGTTTTTTTGGGCTTTAATGCCTTTATTGATTTGTCTGTAAAATTCATTTTTTCATTGTTCAAAACTGTGACCAGCACATTGGTCACAGTTTTGGTCACAGTTTGGTATCTGATAACAATAACAAATTTAGACAGTATAGACAGCTTAAAGGGCAATAAAGTGGGTTAAAAGCAGCATTTCTGGCAACATAACTCTAAATAAGACAGCTATTCTAGACATCCCCAAAAGCTCACACATAAATCACTTAAACCCTAAATATCATAAAGTTATGATTAAAATACACATCACAAATATCAAAAGGTCACACGTTTGGTCACACTTATGACTAGTAGCTCGATTATCTTAGATAGTCATACTACTGAATTATTGGCGGTAAGTTTATCATGTATCTCTGTGTCTTTACTTTTTTAAATTCAACTACCTTGAGAGCGGTATTAATACGATTATTTTGAATGACTATCGGGCTGTTCTCATCTAGAAAGCACTTTATTGGTTGAAAACCTTAATGACCACCCCTAGTTGACTGATAGATGGATCACATAGACACAAGGTCGATTACGAACTGAGGATTACTTCGCAATATCTAACCAAGTGCCACCCGTAAGCGTATCTAGATCATGCGCTTTTAACTCAAAAACCGAGTTGGGCGTGCCTGCAGCAGCCCAAATACGATCGTATTGCTTTAAATCTTTATCAATTATCGTCAACACAGAGTCAGTGTGCGCCACAGGAGGCACACCGCCAATGGCAAAACCGGTTTTTTCCCGTACAAAGGTTTGCATTCGCTTTTTCGAGCTTTACATCAGGGCTTGTAGACCTTTGCTGTTTGATTTTTGTTCTTCTGAGTGTGTTTTGATCGCGACGCTCGACTTGCCGCCTAGTAATCTAGGCGGCAAGTCGAGCAACAATGAACAAAGCGCACTCAGATGAACCCAAAGGGCAGCGCTTGATTAGCATTTTCTCTGTGTTGCCCCACAAGGATGTGGGGTAAGGTGACTTTGCAGGAGCACAAAGTCTTTATCGCCAGATTTACATAGAATGACTATGCTACGCTGGCTCTGCCTTGTATAAATACCAATCAAACTGCTGCAAAAACAAACTTGAAAGCTCAACAGGTCCTAATTGCTGCTTCCACTTTTTTCACGGACACTTGGTTGCTACCAGAAGCAATTATCAAGACCGCCTTTTCAGTATTGCTATCTTTAAATATCAGAGACTTGGCCATTTGAGACTCAGTGCAACCAATCGCATTTGCAGCATCTTTCGCGGTACGAGTAGAGTCTGCAAGCTCTGTAACGGTGAAGTTATGCCCATGGCTGGCTAGGAACTCTTGAACACGTATTGATGAGGATTTTAACGGCTGTGACATTCAATTGCTCTTCCATGCTATGGTAGTTAAAACCAATCTAACAGCTAGTGAGCGGATTTTAAACATCATGTATGTTTTATACTATTTGTGATATCAGGCTAACCCTATCTCGGGGGTAGCATTGAAAAATATCCGAGTATCCCATTAAGAGAAACTCGGATCATGGCTGTATATAAACACTCAAGATATTAAGTTCAGTAAAGTCTATATTGTTACCACATGCCATTGATACGCAAGGCTAGCGCCAGCCAATGAGCATGCTAATAAAAAGTTCATTACCTCTTTTGAGCTAAGTGAACGAGACTCCCGAGAAAAATGCTTAGCATGTAATCTCATACCTAGTGGTTGCAATTCTTTTTCATGTTTTGGCAATGCTATCAATCCAGCAAGTAGCATGACTAAACAAAGCATATAACTACCTTGCACGATAAAGAATAGAGTAAGTGAAAATGCGGTGACAGAAAAAATCCAAGAAATGAATTTGAACATAGCAGCTCCGTTTGCTATCAGTGTTACCAGTTCGATTTTACAATCATCAAGCTGGCTAGTTTCTAATTTTAATACGGAGTTTAGAGTTATTAGTTTAAAAGCACAAGCAGACTAAAGTATTAGCCCTTATTTTCGAACAATGCCCTCATAAATTCATAGAATGCCTCTGCCTTGCGTGTCTTCAGCGAGTGCTGAGGCCTGACAAACCAAATAGGTGCGTCGTCACTTTCGAGACAACCTGGAATTATAGGCACTAACTCACCTCTTTTTAGGTTATCTCTGATGGCAATGTGAGATTTAACTGTAATACCATGCCCAGCTAGGGCAGCAGAAGTCATATTGTCTGAGTTTGAAATCGTAAAACGAGTTTTTGCGTTAAAGTGTACAATTCTACCGTTTGGTTCTTTTAACTTAAATTCTCGTTGCCAAGGTAAGCATACAAAAAAGTGGTTTTGTAATTCGCTGATATTATCAGGCATGCCATAGCGGTCAATATAGCTCGGCGCTGCACATAATATCCGATGGTTATCGCATAGTTTTCTCGCCAACAACCCAGAATCAGCCAATTGTCCAACGCGTATCGCTACATCTTGAGCACCTTCAACTATGTTTACAAACTGATCGTTGATCAGGAAATCGAGTGCTAATTGCGGATGCGCTTGCTCAAATTGACTTAGATTTGGCATCACAAATTGTGAAAACACCCAAGGCGGCATAGTGACACGAAGTAACCCGCTCACCGCTGAGCCCCTTGCACCTATTTCGTGCTCAGCATCATAAAGCGCCTCTAATATATGCTCCACCCGCTCTCTAAAAGTACTTCCGGCTGGGGACAATGTAAGCGTACGACTATCTCTAAACAGCAAAGTCATGCCTAAATGTTGCTCTAACTTGTTAAGACGATGACTAACTGTCGCAGGCGAGAGTCTCAATTGCTTCGCAGCATTAACCACTCCTTGATGTTTAATAATAGCTAAGAATGTTTCGAGTTCAGCGATTGAATACATGTCGATTTAGTTTTTTCGAATCTTGCTTTCGAATATGCGCGCTTTGTTTAAATTTATCAAATAAATATACTGCTTCTCATCGCAACTAAATTGGAATTATCAATGAAACGCACCTTAATTAGTCTATTCGTTATGTTAGGAGGCCTAATGCCGAATATTAGCCAAGCCAACTCAAAGGTTGAACGCCCGGAAGTTATTTTCTTCGATGTCAATGAAACCTTACTTGATTTAGAGTCAATGAATAAGCCGGTTAGCCAAGTTTTAGGTGGCGATGAGTCCCTATTAGCCCTTTGGTTTTCCACTATGCTACATCACTCGTTAGTGACTACAGTAAGTGGTGATTATCAAGATTTTGGCAAGATAGGCGTTGCCGCGCTACAAATGGTTGCAAAAAACAAAGGCCTAACGATAACTGACGCACAAGCTAAACAAGCAATCGTGCCCGCCCTGCTCTCTTTGCCCCCGTATAAAGACGTCATTCCCGCGCTAAAACGGCTCAAGCAAGCTGGGTTTAAACTCGTGAGTTTAACCAATTCATCGAATGCGGGGGTTAAAGCGCAGTTTGAAAATGCCGGTCTAATTACCTATTTTGACCAACGCTTGAGTATTGAAGACATCAAAGTGTATAAGCCCGACCTTAGAGCCTACGAATGGGCGTTACAGCAATTAAATATTCGTCCAGACCAAGCGCTAATGGTGGCGGCTCACGGCTGGGATGTTGCCGGCGCAAAAGCCGCGGGCATGCACACAGCATTTATTGCAAGACCACAAAAGCAGCTCTACCCACTGGCAAAGACACCAGATTACGTGCTACCTGACTTAACAAGTTTGGCTGACGAGCTCATCACTTCTGGAAACGAGTAACATTGGAAAGTATCAGCTGGCACCTTGATACCAGCTGATAAAAATGCTCAGCATGCTTTATCTACATAATAAATGTACTAGATTTAAGGAGGTGAATCGAAGGAATAGCCTCCATGAATATAAATAAAAACACCCACATTGTGATCTGGATAATCATAGGTGTCAGCTTAACTATCCACGGCGCATCCCTTTTACTGAGCAATACGCTTCTTAATAATATAACTTGGCCGCTGATAGAAGCGCATGCAGTGGCTGAAACCTTCGGCTCCGCTGTCGCCCTTTTCATTGCATTGGCGTTGTTATTTTTTGAAAAGTACAACACCGGTACAAGTTTTAATATCGAAATCGCCACGGCGCTGCTGGTAATGGGGATCTTAGATGGATTCCATGCCGCCGTAAATGTTGGCCAAACCTTCGTTTGGCTTCACAGTATCGCGACTTTCTTTGGTGGTCTCACTTTTATCACCCTGCTTGCTCACAGCCGATTTACTTGGTTTAAAAACCGCTATTGGCTGATCAGCGCATGCACAGCCGCTATCATCATCGGCACCATGAGCCTAGCTTACCCTACGGATTTACCACACATGGTTGAGCAAGGTCACTTTACTGGTACGGCGATGGCGCTCAACGTCATTGGCGGTACTATGTTTTTTGTCGCCGCAGTTAAAATTCTCCTTGTATATCGCGACTCTCATAATGTGAGCGATTTGCTCTTTTGCTTACATTGTTTCCTATTTGGCGCAGCCGCTATTATGTTCGAGCAATCCAAGTTGTGGGATACCGCTTGGTGGGGCTGGCATATTTTAAGGTTAATGGCCTATATCGTCGCTTTAGGGTTTTTACTAGTTGAAGGAATGCAAATCTTACAAGAGTTAAAACAACATAAAGAGCAGTTAGAAGAGTTAGTGAGTGAGCGCACTCGCTCACTAGTCGAGACCAATCAAAAGCTAGAAGAAACCGTTGCCTATCTCAACCGTACTCATACGCAATTACTTGAACGAGAGAAAATGGCATCGCTTGGCGATTTGGTTGCGGGTGTTGCACACGAAATCAACACCCCCATCGGGATTGGCATCACTTCCACCACTTATCTACAGCAGCACTTAGACGACCTCACCATGAAGTACCAAACCAAAGTGCTCTCTACCGGAGTATTGGAGGACTTTATTTCAGATTCAACTGGCGCTTGCAAATTGCTATTAAAAAACCTCCAACGCACCGCGAATTTAATTAATAGCTTTAAGCAAGTCGCTGTCGATCAATCTTGCGAGCAAGTGAGGGCCTTTAATGTCCATGATTATGTTCAAGAGATCATCGCGGCGCTCAATCCAGAGATTAAAAAGCATGACCATAAAATCAAGTTTCATTGCGATCCCGGCCTTATCGCCACGACCTATCCCGGTGTTATTTTTCAGATCATTTCGAATTTAGTCGCAAATTCCATTGCACATGGCTTTAAAGAGTCGGAACAAGGTGAGATCACCATTGAATTCTTTAAACATGATGAACACATTGAGCTTATTTATAAAGACAATGGTAAAGGCATGTCGGAGCTTGAATTAAGTAAGTTATTCGAGCCATTTTATACCACCAAAAGAGGAAGTGGCGGTATGGGACTTGGCGCTTATATTATCTATAACTTGGTGACTCAAGGGTTAGATGGAGATGTACACACCGTCAGCGAGCCCGGCAAAGGACTCGAATATAGGATAGCATTTGCTAATAAACAAGCGACGCCATTAAAAGTCGTTTCTTAACCGGGTGACTGGTTGAGTACTGTCACAATGGTCAGTACTCAATACTTCTATAATAATTAAATTAGAAAAAGCCTAAAGGACTGGTGCTATAGCTCACCAAGAGGTTCTTGGTTTGTTGGTAATGATCCAGCGCTTTTTTGTGAGTTTCTCTGCCAATACCTGATTTTTTATAACCACCAAATGCCGCGTGTGCAGGATACATATGATAACAGTTAGTCCACACGCGACCCGCTTCGATTTGGCGACCAAATTGATATGCGCGATTCATATCTCTAGTCCACACCCCAGCACCTAAACCAAACTCAGAGCTATTCGCCAATTCCAACGCCTCCGCTTCATCTTTAAAAGTACATAAAGAGATCACCGGACCAAATATTTCCTCTTGGAATACCCGCATTTGGTTATGCCCTTTTAACAGCGTCGGCTGAATATAAAAGCCTTTATGATAACCCTCGCCAAGCTCTGCGACTTCGCCACCGATTAACACTTCAGCCCCTTCCTTCTTGCCAATATCAATATAGCTAAGAATTTTATCAAATTGAGCTTGTGAGGCTTGTGCACCAACCATGGTTTCTGTATCAAGCGGATTGCCGCGTTTAATCGCCTTAGTGCGTTCGATGACTTTGGCTATAAAGTCATCGTATATATCTTCTTGCACGAGCAATCGCGATGGACAAGTACATACTTCTCCTTGGTTAAAGTAGGCCAGCACCGCGCCTTCAATACACTTACTTAGGTAATCATCGTCAGCTTGCATCACATCACTAAAGTAGATATTGGGCGATTTCCCCCCTAGCTCCACCGTTGAGGGAATGATATTTTCAGCAGCACATTTTAGAATGTGAGAGCCCACAGGAGTCGAGCCTGTAAACGCAATTTTTGCGATACGTGTGCTCGTAGCAAGCGCTTCACCCGCCTCTTTCCCGAAACCATTTACGATATTAACCACGCCACTTGGTAATAAATCAGCGATTAGTTCCATCAACAACAAGATAGACGCAGGCGTTTGCTCCGCAGGTTTTAGCACTACGCAATTCCCAGCAGCGAGAGCGGGTGCCAGTTTCCAAGCGGCCATAAGTAATGGGAAGTTCCATGGGATGATCTGCCCCACAACGCCCAGAGGTTCATGAAAATGATAGGCCACGGTTGACTCATCAATTTCACCAATGGCTCCTTCTTGAGCACGGATGCAACCTGCAAAATAGCGGAAATGATCAGCAGCAAGCGGAACATCAGCGGCTAGCGTTTCACGTACAGCTTTACCATTATCCCACGTTTCGGCTACCGCTAGGCATTCAAGGTTTGCTTCTATTCGGTCTGCGATTTTGAGTAATATATTGCTTCGTTCAGTGACCGAAGTTTTACCCCACGCCGTCTTTGCAGCATGGGCGGCGTCAAGTGCCAGTTTAATGTCTGCATCATTTGAACGCGGGATCTGACAAAACACTTCGCCATTAACAGGACTAATATTGTCGAAGTACTGGCCGTCAACGGGTGGCGTCCACTCACCACCAATAAAATTTTGATATTGCGACTTAAAGTTGACGACTGCACCTTCAGTATTTGGATTTGCGTATATCATTTTTACCTCTGCAACTTGTGTTATTTATTTGGGCTTCATTCGTCCCAGTTTTGTTTTTACTAATATTTGACATTAGTCAAATTCACCTTTAAAAACTTAACTTAGGGTCTCGGAATGTATACGCACAGTCCAAAAGTAACCGAGAAGGAGTGCATTGTTTGCAGATCTCTAAACATCGCAGTCGTATCGAACGCTTAGTTGAAAACAAAATAAGTTTTGCCGCCAATCAGGTAGAGCTTAGCGTCTATGACACATACGAAAGTACCAATAGAGTCAAACTCGCCTCTAATGAAGTGTTGTTTTGTGCGATGATCACTGGTAAAAAAGTGATGCACGTAGACAGTTGCGACTATCACCAACCCTTTTTACCTCATCAAAGCTTCGTATTGGCACCAGAACAAACCGTATTTATAGACTTTCCCGACGCCAGCTTATCCGCTCCCACCACCTGTTTAGCAATTGAGATCAGTCGAGAGAAAATTAATACCGTGAGCGAGAAGTTAGCGCTTTCGCTTCCTAGTGATTTTAATTATCAAAAGCAGCTGGTGCACACTGAGCATAACTGGCAAACCCAGCACTGTTTGGGGCGATTGCTCCATCTGTTCAGTGAGAATGAGGCTGAGCGGGGGTACTTTATCGATTTGGCAATGGACGAACTAATTGCAAGACTACTACAGCAACAAAGCCGAGATCTGCTGTTAGGCGCAGTAAAACAAACGCCTGATCATAACGGTTTGTATCAAGCGATGCATTATTTGGAGACTCATTTAGACGAACCACTAGATGTAGAGAAGCTTTGTAAACTTAGCTGCATGAGTAGAAGTCGCTTTTTCAATCAATTTAAAAAGTCATTTTCGACGACGCCACAGCAGTGGCTCCAAGCACGGAGACTAACTGAAGCAAAGGCAAAACTAAAAGCAGGAATTCAGATCACCGCAATTAGTTTTGCACTCGGCTTTAAGCATCCAAGTCAATTCAGTCGAGCGTTTAAACAAGCCTTTAATATCACGCCGAAGGACTATCAACTTCAGGCACTAAAAGCCGATAAAAACGACTGGTTACTCCGTTAGTCCAGCCAAAACCCTGTTGCACCACGTATTCTCCGCCACTAGCCTGTTTATCCGGTTCAACCACATTGTACTTCTCAAGCAAACAGCCGGTTTGCTCAAAGCCGGTTTCAACAGCATAAAGCCATGCTTGCATAATCTTATTCGCGAGTTGATTTTGACCATATGCCCTTAAACCTGACACCGCAAACCACTGAAGTGGTGCCCAGCCATTAGGACTGTCCCACTGCTGTGAAGTAGTGACTAAGGTACTAACCAATCCACCTTGCTGCAAAAACTCTGCCTCGAGTTTTTTGCCAATATGCTCTGCCTGCTCAGGTGTAACCAGCTCTGCAAACATAGGCACAACGCCCGCTAGAGATTCAACGGAGGTACGCGCATAATCATTAAGATCTACATCGTAAAACCAGCCTTCTTTATCACACCAACAATATTTCTGTATCAGTGCACTGCGATTTGACGCTAAATTGGCATAGTACTGCGCTTGCGTTAGCTCGTTTAATTTCTCAAAACAACGTGCGATTTGCGACTCAAGCAATACTAGTAGTGCATTTAAATCCACAGGGATAATGTCTGTTGTACGAATGCTCGCTAAATCGTCAGCGTTTGCTAACCAACGGCTACTAAAGTCCCACCCCGACTCACAAGCCGCACGAATGTGCTGATAAAACGTTTCGCTGTCCGTAACCGCTGCGGCTAATTCTATATCCTCAATAAAAGACTCTGGGCGCGGTGCTGCAAGCGGATCCCAGTAGCGATTCAGTTTGCCCCCACATGGCATGTTGACGACTCGGTAATGCGCTTTTTTATCCGTGCAACTCAAATCCTCTCCAGTCTGCCAAAACTGATGTTCTTTCAGTAATGCCTGAGTAACTCGTGACAGCCACTGCTTATCATGAGATTTTTCCTGCCACAGTAAATCAACCATTAATGCTGTTACAGGTGGCTGGGAGCGGCTTTGGTAATAATCTCGATTTCCGTTAGGTACATGTCCAATACGATCAATAAGACTCACAAAGTTATCTAACATTCCTTCAACGAGATCGCTTCTGTTCGCATCCAAAAGCCCGAGTGCCGTAAAGTAGCTATCCCAGTAATAAATCTCATTAAAACGTCCACCCGGTACAACATACGGATGGGGTAAAGGTAGCAAGGAGCCCTTAGCAACGGTGCTCGGCTTTCTAGATAAACGCGACCACAGCGCACTGATATACTGCTGCGCACTCGTAAAATCGGGTAAGGCATTTAATTCTTTGTTGGCAACAAAGTCAAAATGCGCATGCACAAATCTAAGTAATGCCTCTCCCGTCGGCTTTTGCATCACATACTGGTTTTCTATCTCTGCAAGCGGAATTTTTGCGATGGCATCTGCAAAAACCTTACTGTCTGAAAACAGGCCAGCGCTTTGCACCGCCTTAAAAATCTCTGTGGAATAAAAGTTTGATTGGTACTGCATGTAAAACCTCAGCTCACCTTTTGTTGACTTGGCGTGTGAGCATGATTTGATTGGCTAGACTCACTCATCGATTTAAAGAAATATAAACACACTGCAATCACCAGCATGGGAATAAGTGCCCCATAAAACGCTTGTTGACCACCAAAATGTTGAAATACTAAACCTGTGATCATTGAACCCGTGCTACCACCCAGCGCTGAAAATACAACGATTAGCCCTGTCATCGACGCGTGCTGTGTAGTGGGTAAACTACTTAGCATTACCGAATTAATCACTGGATAAATAGGCGCCATAAAAAGACCGATCAGCGGCATGAGAAAAGCCACAAGGGGTGCGTCAAATAACGAAGAAATAAGCGTTTTCTCAATACCCTCAGTCATCGGTAACGTTAAAATCACTAATCCTGCCATAGCGGCAAGGCAAACATTTAACACCACATACCAATGTACTTTGGTGAGCACAACGCCGGCACCGAGCCGACCGAGTGCTAAGCAAGCAGCAAAAACACTGGTAATTTGCACGCTAATATTCACCGGTAATGACAAGATCTCATTATTAAAAGTAGGCAGCCAAGTGCCTATACTCTGCTCTATCAATACGTATAAAAATGCGGAAATCACAAATACCAGCACAAGGGGCTTAGCCACAAGCTTTAACATCGCTATAAATGCAGAGACACTAGACTCGGTGGCTTGCGTTGGCTCTGGCTTTGCAATTGGGGAGATCCAAACAATAAATGCGGTGAACGCGCTCAGCACAGCTAACACGAAATAGACGTTTAACCAGCCAAGAGAGTTATCGCCGCTGTCAATAAACGCCGCAAAAATCCAATAACCGCCGAGGACCCCTAACATAAACACGCCCTCAATAAAATTAAGCAGGCTTGAATGTTGGTTGCTTCCTTCAGTGACTTGGCCAACGAGCGCATAAACCGACACTTTGACCACCGCAAATGCCGCACCCACGCAAGCAAATACTAGTTTAAGAATCCAAAACTCAGCGACCATAGGTGTGATACTGCAAATCAATGCCACGCCCGCGAGCACTGCGGTCAAAGCAATTTTAAATCCAACCCTGGGGATAACCGACGCAACCAGAAATGAAACGATGGCGATGGGAAGATCTTTAAATGCCTCTAAGGTGGCGGCCTGCGCTTTTGTAATGCCAAAGCTATGAATAGACTGCAAGATGACCGTCCCTACGCTATTGAGCAAAATAGCAAATAGGAAGTAACTAACGGCCATGGCAAGTATGATACGTGCTCGATTCATTGTTATTCTCGTTAAAACACTGTGATTCCTTTTTAGTCTAGACAGACTTTCTTATTTTTGCAATCGTTTGCATTTCAAATCACATCAAAACAATTTAAGCTAATGATTGTTATCGCATATTGTGCTGCTTTAACTAGACTGTCTGATCACTAATAATGACGGCACCTCTTGAGACGCACATGTCTCACCACTTAGCTGAGAGAGCAGCTTTTCCACCAATAACTGTGCCGCTGCATTGGTGTCTTGTTTAATCGTAGATAGCGCAGGGAAGCTGATCTGTGCCATGGCTATGTCGTCAAATCCGACTATTCGTACGTCATTTGGTACGCTAACGTAACGCTCTTTTAGCGCTTTTAGTGCCCCAAGCGCGACCATATCACTACACGCAAAGATCCCATCAAAGGTTAATCCTTGTGCTCGCAACAAAGCGTTTATACTCGCGTAGGCAGCCTCTGAAGTAATGTCGATTTTAATCATTTGCGCTTCTACCTTGGCTTTTTCCACCGCATGGCAAAATCCGCGATAGCGCTCACCGAGTTCGGCATGACCCGGATCGCCCAAAAATAGAAGTTTAGACGCTCCCTTGGTAATTAAGTGCTCCGTTGCGCTAAGGCCACCAATAAAATTGTCACTCCCAACGATAGGATAATTTGCAGAAGTTTTAGGGTCGCCCCATACCACGATCGGCGTGCCAGCTCTTGCAGCACGTTCAATTCGTGCTTGCTCCTTGCCTTGCCCGACAACGATAACTCCATCGGCTCGACGGCCAGAAATAAAATAACCATGCCAGTCTTCCCCTGCCATATAAGAATTAGAGAGTAATAACTCGTACCCTTTTCGGTTCACCGCACGATTAATATCGCTCACTACTTTAAGTAAAAATGGGTCGTCGACGGATTGTTTGGTTTCGGCTTCGAGATTGATAATAACGGCAATGACTTTGGTTTTTTGCATCCGTAAGCGACTAGCCGCCGCGTTAACGCTAAAGTGATGCTCTTTTGCAAGCGCCTGAATGCGCTCTCGAGTTTCCTTTTTTATCAGAGGGTTATCATTGAGTGCACGGGAAGCTGTGGAGGTAGAGACTCCAGCTAGCCTTGCTAGATCCGATAGCTTTAATTGTGTTGTTCCCATCGCAAACCCCTTCTTAGCACACGTTATTACATCGCTATTCTTACAATTTTTTGATACTTAAACCATAACTAATTGAATCTCCTACCCTAACCAAGCAGAAAAGATAAGCAATCACTGTAAATTTGTAACGCCTTCCATCATTTTATGACAAATTTTTAAACAACATCATTGCAAACGTTTGCATTAAGATCTATTTTAAAAAATAGACAGTCGTTAAATACCAGTCTATGACAACAACAAGAGGGCTTTAGCCGTGATAAAAACTAACTCCTTAAGCTTGATCGCTGCAGCTATAACGCTTGCGTTAAGCGCATCAGCTCAGGCTGAACAACAACCGAACAATAACAAAGAAAAAGTAGAAACCATCATTGTGTCAGGTACACCTGGTGGCGCAGGGATCAGAAAAATTGATGCAAGCTTTGCTGTGACTAACATCGATGCCGTGCAAATTGATAAGCTCGCCCCCAAAAGTACCGCTGACTTGCTTAAAGCGGTGCCTGGGATCTGGGTTGAAAGTTCAGGAGGTGAATCCGGTGCCAACGTTTTTGTTCGCGGCTTTCCAGGCGGTGGGGATGCACCATTCTTAACGGTTAGTTTGCAAGGCAGTCCTATCTATCCCGCGCCAACGCTCTCATTTTTAGAAAACACCTCGATTTTCAGACTCGATGAAACCATCAGTATGATGGAAGGCCTGCGTGGTGGACCAAACCCCGTGGTGTCTAATGGTCAGCCGGGCTTAACAACTAACTTTCAACTTAAACGCGGCCAAGCCGACACCGAAGGGACGTTTAAATATACCACCACAGACTATGGTCTTAACCGCATTGACGGCGTGTTAAGTGGTGAGATCTCCAATGATCTTTACTACATGGTTGGCGGCTATATCAAACGCTCTTCTGGGATCCGTGATGCGGGCTTTACCTCAGAAAAAGGCCATCAATTTACCATAAACCTAACCAAAGAGTTTGCTGATGGTGAATTTAACCTTTATACCCGTCAAACTGATGACAGAGGCGCATGGTATCTGCCAACCCCACTTAATGTTGAGGGTGTGGATGCGGGCTTTACTCAGCTGGGAACGAATAATCGCAAAGCTATTATTTATGTCGGTGATGCAAATGCACCGATGAGCGTAGATATGGGTGATGGTCGCGGCTGGAAAGGCCATGTTTCTGGAGGTAGCTTAAAAGTAGAATTCAAAAATGGTTGGCAGTTAAATGACCGCTTTAGCTTAACGCAAGGCGATGCAAATACACTAGGCCTTGTGCCTGCTGGCAGTGCCATGCGTTTAAGTGAAGTGGCGGACAATGGTGAAACCGCAACAGGTAGCGTCACGGGCGATGAATACGCGGGTGATACCATGGTACAACAATATGGTCGCTGGGTTGTATTAAAAGATATCGAAGCTTTCACCAATGACTTAGCCTTAAGCAAAACCTTTGGTGATTGGTCAAGTGCCTTTGGTATTTATACAGCAACTACTTCTGCAAAAGACTGGTGGAGCTTAGGCAATACCGCCTACCACATTTTGGAACAAGGTGGCGAAGCATTGAATGGTATCGCGTGTAATAGCGATGTTGCCGGTTGCGCCTTCAACTACGACATTAACAGTTCTGGTGATGCCACGACATGGGCAGTTTATACCACTCATAGTTACCAAGCTACTGAAGCGCTTAAATTAGACTTAGGCCTGCGTAGTGAGCAGCACGAGGTAGAATACTCTGTAGATGAAGATTTAGACGGAGTGATCACAAAAGCGGTTGACTATGATGAGCGCAAGACTTCATGGACCTTAGGCGCTGACTATAGTTTGAGCTTAGATTCAGGTGTTTTTGTGCGTATGAACAAAGGCTACAAAATGCCTTATTTCGACGACTTCAGAGACAACTATAGCACCTATGAATCGGGCGAGTCGCTGATTAAAGAAGTCACACAAGCTGAGCTTGGCTATAAATATATGGGTGAAACCGGCGACCTCTTTGTTACTTTATTTACCAACGAAGTAAAAGGCGACACGTTTGTAAGACGCCCAGGTATACCTGCGGAAATTCTAACCAATGAAGCAACCGGTGTAGAACTTGATTACAGCTACAACCATGAATCGGGTTTATCGATAAACTTGAATGCCACTTGGCAAGACTCTGAAATTACTGAAAGCCCAACAAATGAGGGAAATAAAGCACAGCGCCAACCAGATTGGATGCTGCGCGTTACACCAAGCTACGACTTTGAAATGTCAGGTATGTATGCCACCTTGTATGGCACACTCTCAGCTGTAGATGACCGTTTTGGCGATAATGAAAATACTGTCGTGTTAGAGGGCTACGAAAAGCTTGATATTGGCCTTATCGTAGAGCCAACAGAGGGCGTAAAATTACAACTAGCGGTAGATAATCTTACTGATAAACAAGGGATCACCGAGGGGGATCCACGTAACCCAGATTCACCTAACGGCCGCTATATCATGCCAAGGAGTGTAAAGTTTAGCGTTGCGTATACGTTCTAGTTGCTGTAACTAAGCGTTTAACATAGCGCTGCCCGCTTATATCAAATGCCTAAGGCTGGTAGCGCTAAAAAGACCTAATCAAATACACTTCAGAACACCGCCTGCTACCCTAAACCTTAGTTATTGTGCCAAGAGAAACCGCCACCAACTTTTCTTCGTCACCGCTTTGCGCATATACCTTACATTCGCATGTCGCCTGACGTTTACCCGAATACAACACGGTTGACTTCGCAATTAGCTTATCGCCAATAGCGGGTCTAACATAATTCACTTTATACTCTGAGGTAACACAGCTGCCCAGCACCGATGCACCAGCAAAAGTAATACAATTATCAGCTAGATAGCTAACCACGCCGCCATGTGCAAAACCATAGTTTTGTTTAAGATCATCCCGAATAGCGAGACTTAACTCAGCAACGCCAACCTCAAACACCTCCAACTCAGCGCCCAACAACAAACTAAAAGACTGCTGTGCTAGGATCTCCTTTCCTTCCTCTAACATAGTATTGCTCAACTTCTTCTCCTTAATTATATTTAAAATATCAACGCTCAAATAGACTCGACGTCGCGAATAGTCTTCACGTTATAGTAAACAATCATAGTTAATTAAAACCGCGATATGATTAGCTCAACACGACTAAAAACTGTGCTAGAAATACCGCCTATCACTAAACTCCCATAGGTCAACTACAATGTAAACAAGCAGCTATATCAATTATTTTACGTATTCTGAATGAGTTTGAAATGTTGCCACATAATTTAGGACGGGGTAGCTACAATAAAAAAGCCGCTTAGCTAGAAACTAAACGGCTTTTTCTATATTCAAGCTAGGGTTGGATTAATCTAACCAGAACTCTTTTTTGAACTTAATACCAAACTCACTGCGGTCATTGCTGCGCATGACACCAACAAAGCCACTTTGCTGTAGACGACCTACATCGTACACTTCGTTTAGCACGTTTTCACCGTATAGCGTTACTTCCATATCACCTTCAGCGTTGGTGTATGAGATGTTAAAGCCTAACAATTCGCGAGAATCAATATGCTCGCTTGCTCGTGTTACAGACTGACCTTGCATGTCTGAGCGGTACGAGTAGCTTGCGTTAACTGCAATCGTTGCACCATGCTCTAAGTCATGGAAGTAAGATGGTGCGACCATCACAGTCCATCGAGGTGTGAGTGCTGGCGCATCGCCTTTACCAATACCAATAACACCTTCATCAACATGGGTAATTTCTGAGTCTAGGTAACCGATTGAGCTGCGTACTGAGAAATCATCAGTAATTGCGATTGTCGTTTCAAGTTCAATACCTTGTGCTTTCGACTCACCTGCATTTTCCACGATAGTGACGAAACCACCGCCAGCAGTCGGGTCGTTGAAAGGTAGCGCCAGATCAGTGTAATCCGTTACAAATGCAGCAACCATCATAGATACGTTGTCATGCACTTGGCCTTTGAAACCGATTTCGTAGTTAATCGCTTTAGTTTCATCAAACGCAGCGAATTGATCTGGACCACCAAATGGACGTGGTGGGAAGCCGCCACTTTGGTACCCTTTTTGGACCTGCGCGTAAACATTGATGTCACGAGTTAACTGGTATGACGCATTCACGTCCCACGTCACTTCGTCAAAGTCTGCGCTTACATATTTACGAGCACCAAAGCTTGGGAATAGTGCGTTTGCCTCTTTTTTGTCTTCAGAGTAACGTAAACCACCACCTATGCTGAACAGCTCAGTCACGTCAAAGCTTGCATTTATGTAAGCCGCATAGGCATCGGTTTCTTGGTTGATATCAAAGTAACCGTAGTCACCAAAAGAAGCTGTCTGACCATCGTTTAATAAGCCATTTGGCGTGTTCCACGGGCTAAATACGAACGGACCAGAGCTGGTAAAACCGTCTTCGTTAAAGTAATAAAGACCCGATACAAAATCCCAAGAGTCATAAGTACCGTTTAGTTGTAGTTCAAATGAGTACTGATCTGCACCGCCCTCTTCTGGGAATTCAGATAGATTAAGTGCTACCGCATCGTCATCTAGGCCACCGGTATATTCAGAACTACGCTTGCTTGCGATAAATTTAACAGAGTAAACATCACTTGCTTGCCAATCAGCAGTCACTGACCCACCCCAACCAGAATAATCTGTGCTTTCAATGCCAGCAACCGTTGTTGCCAAATCATCAGGATTGTTTGGCAACATAGACTCATCTAGCAATGGGAAGTCACCATTGAAAGGGTCATTTGAGTCAAGTGGACCTGTTAATTCAATAGTATACGGTGATTGACCAGACTCGTTCTCAACGCCGTCAAATGCAGCGGTGACAACTAAATCATTCGTTGCTTGCCATCTAAGTGCTAAACGGCCACTAAACTCTTGCTCTTCGCCGATTTCCTTTTCAGGATTTGCTAAGTTGATTGCTTTACCTACACCGTCGCGCTCTTTATAAGAAGCACTTGCAGAAAAGCTCAGTGTGTCTGTTAACGTCTGGCTTGTATACAGGTCAGTCGCTAAACGACCGCGAGAACCTATTTTAGCTTCAACGCGTGCAACTTCTTCAGCGCCAGGTTGTTTAGTGATCACATTTACCGCACCGCCTAATGTGTTACGGCCGTACAGTGTACCTTGTGGACCACGTAGTACCTCTACGCGTTCAACATTGGGCAGTGAAAGGTTAGAACCCATCTGACGGCCAAGGTATACGCCATCAACGTAAACACCAACACCTGGGTCCGTTGTGATCACATGGTCTTGTAGACCAATACCACGGATAAATACAGAAGCATGTGCAGCGTTACCTACACCATAGCGAGTAATATTTAAGTTTGGAACGAACTTACCAATATCGTCTAGATTGCTGATATTGGCTTTATCAATATCACTAGCACCGATAGAAGTAATCGCAGTAGGCGTTTCGAACAAGCTTTCAGTACGTTTACGAGCAGTCACTTCTATTTTTTCAAAAACTTGTTTTTCTTGCTCTACATTAGCTTGTTCAGCCAATGCTGTACTAGGAAGGGCTACTGCTGCTAACACTGCAGCTGAAATCGCAGATAAACCAAGGCGAGGTAAAACTGTAATCATATAATCTCCAAAGGAATCACCGTGTGTGTGCTAGTTGCGAGAGGTCGCAACTAGAGAAGTAACAAGCTAAGTGTCATTACCTCTAGCCCAGTAATCCGTTAAATCTAAATAGACTTAAACACTACAAATTTTGGGCATAAAAAAAGATGCACTAGGGGCATCTCTTTCCTCTGGAGGGGTATTATAGTCACAACCAGAGTAAATTGAAATATTTATTTAATAAAAATTACTTTTAGGGTTTTTGTAACCATAATAAAACCAATATTAGAAAATTAATTTTAATAAAAAATCGTTACAGAACAATTGATTATACTAGATCGTAGGATTATATGTTACTAAAGTGAAACTTCAGCCTAGGTTTTTGCCGTGGTTTTAGTTTGTTTGAAATAGCTTCTATTAGCGAAGCTGTGAATGATAAGACTAATTGGTATTAGGCTTAGTGGCAAACGGCAGACGAAAAAAAACCAGCCTAAGCTGGTTTTTTTATTTGGTGCGAATGGGGGGACTTGAACCCCCACGGCCGAAGCCACCACCCCCTCAAGATGGCGTGTCTACCAATTCCACCACATTCGCAAATTCGGTGTATTTCCTAATGATTAATTAGGTACGTCAGAAGCTGGATTTTCTTCTGTCGCTGGCACATCATTTGTTGCTGGAACTGTTGTTGCAGCAGCTGGTGCCTCTAGGTTTTCCCACTCATTAGTCTTTTTAATCTGACCCGTAGTTAGGTTACCTAGAACAATACTTAGTACAAAGAATATCGTTGCTAAGATTGTTGTTGTCTTGGTCATAAAATTACCTGCGCCTGATGAGCCGAAAACTGTCGCCGATGCACCTGCACCAAACGAAGAGCCCATATCTGCGCCTTTACCTTGTTGAATTAACACCATACCAATTAATGCTAATGCCACAATTAAGTAAACAACCATTAGAATTTCGTACATTTACTTATCCTTTTGCACTTCTACATATAGCTGCGAAACTCTCAGGTTTTAGGCTTGCGCCACCTATAAGTCCACCGTCTATATCGTCTTGTGCGAATAACAATTCACTGTTCTGTTCATTAACACTGCCACCGTAAAGGAGCTGCAGTGATTGTGCAATTTGCTTGTCATTGTCTGAAAGCAAATCACGTATAAATTTGTGTACTGCTTGCGCTTGCTCAGGAGATGCTGTTTTACCAGTACCAATAGCCCAAACAGGTTCGTATGCTATCACAGAGTTTGTTAGCGCTGCTACACCTAATTTGGTGATAACTGCGTTTATTTGCCTAGCAACCACTTGCTCTGTCTGCCCATTTTCTCTTTCTTCTTCGGTTTCACCAACACATAAGATTGGTGTCAAACCTTGTTCTTGAGCATGTGCAAATTTGTTCGCAACATCTTCATCGCTTTCGCCGTAAATAGCTCGCCGCTCTGAGTGACCAACTAAGGTATATGTTGCACCTAGCGATTTTGCTAGGGACGCCTGAATTTCTCCAGTATATGCGCCTTCTTTATATTCCGAAACAGTTTGAGTTCCGACAGTAAGCCCTTTACTTGCTGCTTGCTCAATAAGCATGGCAGGAGGAAAAATAATAACATTTGCTTGAAATGCTTGATTGCTTACTGCTTCTGATATTTGGTCAACAAGGGCTTTTGAGCCATTCATTTTCCAGTTACCAGCAACAATTTGCTTTCTAGTTGTCATACGATACTCCGCAGTAGAAAGCGGGTGAGATACTACCTCTACTCACCCGAAGTTACAAGAAATAAATTTAATTTTTGGTTTAATTGCTCACAGATTCAACAACTTCAGCGATTTTTTGGGCAAAATCGATAACTTGCTTCTGTTGCTGAGCTTCAACCATGACGCGAACCACTGGCTCTGTACCAGATTTACGCAATAGCACTCTGCCCTTTCCGGCAAGCTGAGTTTCAACTTCAGCGACAACCGCTTTAACAGCGTCTTGCTCGGTTGGATCATCTTTAGTGCTATAGCGCACATTAATCATCTTCATTGGGTATTTGCTAAAACCTTCACCCAAATCTTTTAATGTTTTATTCTGTGCAACCATGGCAGCAAGCACTTGTAAGCTAGAGACAATGCCATCACCGGTGCTGATCAGATCCAGATTTAAAACGTGACCTGAACTTTCGCCGCCGATTTTCCAGCCTTTCTCACCAAGAAGCTCCATTACATAGCGGTCACCGACCTTACTACGCTCAAACGCAATTCCGCGTGATTTAAGGGCGTTTTCGAGCCCCATGTTAGACATTACCGTACCTACAACACCGCCACCTAATGTGCCATCGGCATGAGCTTGGCAAGCGATAATATAGACGATGTCATCACCATCAAATACATGACCGTCGTGATCGACCATCATGACTCGGTCACCATCACCATCATAAGCAATACCAACATCCGCTTGATGTTCAAGCACGGCTTTTTTCAACGCTTCGACATGCGTTGCACCGCATTTTTCGTTGATGTTGACACCATTAGGTTCACATGCGGTTGTGATCACATCCGCACCTAGTTCACGCATGACACTTGGTGCAATGTGATAAGTCGCGCCATTTGCGCAGTCCAGCACCACTTTCAACCCTTCAAGCGATAGCTCTTTAGGAAACTGGCCTTTACAAAATTCGATATAGCGACCATCCGCACTCTCTAGGCGCTTAGCTTTACCGAGTTTTTCAGACTCGACACACGTCATTGGTTCATCCAGCTTTGCTTCTATTGCAAGTTCCACCTCGTCAGGGAGCTTTTTACCATCGCCACCAAAAAACTTGATGCCATTGTCATGGTATGGATTATGAGATGCACTGATCACAATACCAGCCTCAGCTCTGAACGTTTGCGTCAAGTAAGCAACAGCAGGTGTCGGCATAGGCCCCAATAAAATCACATTGATCCCCGCGGCAATTAACCCAGCCTCTAACGCGGTTTCAAGAAGGTAGCCAGAAATGCGGGTATCTTTGCCAATAATTACCTTTTTGGTACCACGCTCAGACAGCACTTTTCCAGCCGCCCAGCCTAGTTTCATTGCAAACTCAGGCGTAATTGGGAACTCGCCCACCATGCCCCTTACACCATCCGTACCGAAGTACTTTCTTGTTGTCATTGAGTAACTCCATTAACCGACGCTAGCCATACATTAAGCGCGTCGCTTGTTTCTTTTACGTCATGAACACGAATTATGTGCGCGCCTTTCTGTGCACATATCAGCGCACCGGCTAGACTCGCAGCTACACGCTCATGCGTTTCCCGAGTGAGTAGTTGTCCAAACATGGACTTTCTAGAAAGGCCTGTCAGAATAGGCAAATTGAAAGCGTGAAACTTGTCCAACCCACCTAATATCTGAAAGTTATGCTCTAGAGATTTACCGAAGCCAAAACCAGGATCTAAAATCAGCCGATTGGTATCAATCCCAGCTTGCTTGCACGCACTGATCCTAGCTTCGAAAAACTGACTGATGTCTGAAAATAAGTCATCATAGTGAGGGTTATTTTGCATTGAGCGAGGTTGACCTTGCATATGCATTAAACAAATTGGTACATCACTGTATTGAGCTGCGACTTCGAGCGCTTCTGGCTCTTGCAACGCTCGAACATCATTAATGATATCAGCGCCTGCCTCTATTGCTTGTTTCATCACCTCGGCTTTACTGGTATCTACCGAAATCACACAGTTAGAGTGTGCGCGAATTGCTTTAATAACCGGTATCACGCGCTGTAATTCTTCTTCTAATTGGACGTCTGGCGCGCCGGGACGAGTGGACTCTCCACCTATGTCTAAGATGGTAGCGCCTTGTGAAAGCATTAAATTTGCTTGCTCGATCGCACTATCAAGGTGAGTAAAATGTCCACCGTCAGAAAATGAGTCGGGAGTAACATTTAAAATCCCCATAACCTGAGGCTTATCTAAACTAAGGGTGCGCCCTTTGGGTAAACGTAACTCGTACATTCTATACCTATTTTCTATAGTCTAAGTTTGGTGATAACGAAAGGCTTATAGCAGTTGATTTAAGTTCTCGCATCGAATGTCATAAAACTTATATCAACTGATACAAAAAAGCCCCGATTGCTCGGGGCTGTCGTATTCTACCTAATCTTACGATTTGTCATCAAGCTCTGAGTTTGATGATGTATCGTTTGACTGCTCTTCTGCTGGTTTTTCAGCTTTAGGCTCAGGTTTTATGTCTGTTACTTTTGCAGATTCTACTTTTTTCTCTGGCTTAATGTCATGTGCATCCCTTGGTGGACGAACATCACGACGCTCCATTAGATCATCAATCTGCAATGCATCAATCGTTTCGTATTTCATCAACGCATCTTTCATGGTGTGAAGAATATCCATATTATCTTTTAGGATTTGCTCCGCACGTTGGTAGTTGCGATCAATGAAATCTTTAATTTCAGCATCAATAAGCTTGGCGGTTTCATCCGACATACCTGACATACGGTGAGAACCACCACCCATGTACATTTCGCCTTGCTCTTCCAAATACATCTGTGGACCAAGTTTCGGACTTAAGCCCCACTGAGTAACCATTTTCTTAGCAATATCGGTCGCGCGCTCAATATCGTTGCTCGCGCCTGTCGTTACTTTGTCATCGCCGTAAATCAGCGCTTCAGCGATACGACCACCGTATAAACTCGAAAGCATAGATTCTAGGTGTTGCTTAGAGTGACTTACACGGTCTTGCTCTGGTAAGTACATAGTTACACCTAATGCGCGACCACGTGGAATAATCGACACTTTATACACTGGGTCATGCTCAGGCACTAAACGACCAACAATCGCGTGACCAGCTTCGTGATATGCCGTCATTTCCTTCTCTTGCTCGCTCATCACCATGGACTTACGCTCAGCACCCATCATGATTTTATCTTTCGCGGCATCAAACTCCGCCATGCTGACTTTGCGCTTGTTACCACGAGCGGCAAACAGTGCGGCTTCATTCACAAGGTTTGCCAAGTCTGCACCGGAAAAGCCCGGCGTACCACGTGCAATTACAGACGCTTCAACATTATCGTCTAATGGCACTTTGCGCATGTGAACGTTTAAGATTTGTTCACGACCACGAATATCCGGAAGACCAACCACGACTTGGCGGTCGAAACGGCCAGGACGTAATAATGCAGGATCTAGTACATCAGGACGGTTAGTAGCAGCGATAACGATAATACCTTCGTTACCCTCAAAGCCGTCCATTTCTACAAGCATTTGGTTAAGTGTTTGCTCACGCTCATCGTGACCACCGCCCATACCAGCGCCACGTTTACGGCCTACCGCGTCGATTTCATCGATAAAGATGATACAAGGCGCAGCTTTTTTTGCCTGTTCAAACATGTCACGAACACGAGATGCACCAACACCAACAAACATTTCTACGAAGTCAGAACCGGAAATGGTAAAGAATGGTACTTTTGCTTCACCAGCAACGGCTTTAGCAAGTAAGGTTTTACCCGTACCTGGAGGACCAACCATCAACACGCCCTTCGGAATGCTACCGCCCAACTTTTGGAACTTTGACGGGTCACGCAAAAAGTCGACTAGCTCAGTAACATCTTCTTTCGCTTCGTCACAACCAGCGACGTCTGCAAATGTTGTCTTAACTTGGTCTTCGCTCATTAATCGAGCTTTACTTTTACCAAACGACATTGCGCCTTTGCCGCCACCGCCTTGCATTTGACGCATGAAGAAAATCCATACCCCAATAAGCAAAAGCATTGGGAACCAAGAAATAAAGATGTTTGCAAGGAAAGATTGCTCTTCAGGTGCAACGCCTTTGATGTTTACGTCGTTCTTAAGTAAGTCATTAACCAAATCCAAATCAGTTAATGGAATTACTGTTTGAAAACGATCGCCACTTGAACGAACGCCGCTAATTACGCCTGTTTGACGATCAATACTGACTTCTCTTACAGAGCCATTGCGCACATCCTTTACAAATTGTGTGTAACTCGTTTGGCGATCATATTGTTCGCCACCGTTAAAGCTCTGGAACACAGTCATTAGCACTACTGCAATCACTAACCAGAGTATTAGATTTTTAGCCATATCGCTCAAGGAGTTAACCTCTTGTATCCAAAAAAATTCAAATTCAACTTGATGCTTTCCAACTGTACTACAGTTTGTAGCCCGTCGCCACTACATATACTTCGCGTGAACGAGGACGAGACGCTTTTGGTTTACGGATCTTTACGACCTTAAAACAATTACGTACCTCTTGTACAAATTGATCAAAGCCTTCTCCTTGGAAAACTTTAACCGCAAATGCACCGTTGGGTTTTAGCACTTGATGGCACATATCTAATGCTAGCTCGACCAGATACATACTGCCAGATTGATCGGTTGACATATTTCCGCTCATATTTGGTGCCATATCAGAAAAAACTACATCAACATTCTTGCCGTTTATTCTATCCAATAATGCATTTAATACCGCTTCTTCTCTGAAGTCTCCCTGAAGGAAATCGACACCCGCTAATGAGTCCATCGGTAAGATATCACAAGCAATAACTTGTCCGCCAATATCTACCTGCTCTGCGAGATACTGCGACCAGCTCCCCGGAGCAGCCCCTAAATCAACTACCGTCATTCCTTTGCGGATCAATTTATCCTTTTGCTGGACTTCTTCCAGCTTAAAAACCGCTCGTGAACGATAGCCACGTTTTTGGGCTTCATGCACATACGGGTCTTCTACGTGTTCTTTTAACCAACGTTTCGAACTGGCGGAATGTTTTTTATTTGCCATATTAACTACAACTCATTAGTAATATTGTCTAGATGGCGTTAGAATATCGATAATTCAAGCCTTTTAATAAATAAGATTGTATCAATATGACCTTATCAAATAAACAAAAGCAGTTCCTAAAAGGGCTAGCTCATTCTTTAAACCCAGTTGTTCTTCTAGGCGCAAACGGCCTAACCGAAGGCGTCATGGCTGAAATTGAGCAAAACCTGAACATTCACGAACTTATCAAGGTAAAAGTACCAACCAATGATCGTGAAACTAAGAAACTGATTTTTGAAGCAATTGTTCGTGAAACAAATGCACATAAAGTACAAACCATTGGCCATATCATTGTGTTGTACCGCCAAAGCGAAGACAAAAAGATCCAGTTACCTCGTAACTAACCTTTGTTGTCTGCGACGTTTTCACCAGAAGACGTCGCAATCTCTTGTAATAAACTCGCTTCTTCTGCTTTTACTTTCTTAATTTCCTGCTCACTCACCTGAGGCAGTAATTTCTTCTCAAGCGCCAATGCGTCAACAATAAAGTCGTTTGTTAACTGATTAATAATGCCACTCTCTGCATTTAACAGTAGGCTAAACCCAATACCAAGCTCTGGAATAATCACCACATCGGTACGATAACCTTGCACCCAGCCACTATGATAATAGAGCAATTTGCCATCGTAACGATAAATTCGCCAGCCAAGTCCATAATAGGCTTCTTCTACATGACCACGCCAAACGCGTCTGCGTAGCTCTCGTTTCGTCAACGTATACGGCACTGATTGCTTACTCAGAGCATCCGGTGATAGGACACTTGGATACAGACCTAATTGTGCTTTTAACCACTGCGCCATATCAGCAGCACTAGCGTTTACACCAGCTGCAGGGAGTACTTTATAGTAATGCGGCTTTAATTTAGCGGTATGCCAACGCTTTCGCCCTCTGACATGCGGCCACGCAAAATTATCATTTTTTGTCATTTGCTCGTAGCCAAGGCCGGCGTCATGCATATTAAGTGGCGCGAAAACAAACTCTTCCATCCAAGTTTTGTAACTGATATTCGTCGCCTGCTCGATAACATCTCCAATCAAGCTAAACATGACATTTTGATAACCATAACACTCACCGGGCTGACATAACGCTTTGACTTGCAGTAAGCGCTCAACAATTTGTGGGTAGTCCATGCGAGACTCGATTAAATTATCGTAGGCATTGGGCACTAAGCCACTCGAGTGACTTAACAAATGATAGAGCTTAAGTTGGCTATAATCACCTTTGGCGACTTGCGGCAAGTAGCTGGCCACTCGATCGTCAATATTAAAATGCCCTTCGCTCGCTAATTTAGCCGTTAGACTTCCTGCAAACGTTTTTGAAACCGATGCCAAGCGAAAGCGAGTTTGTTCGTTGATCACACTTCCTTGTCGACTTTTTGTCTTGCCAAAACCTTCTGCGTAGCTGCCGTGCTCGACATGCACGACGGATAAAGCAGCACCGGGCACCGATTTTTCTTTTAGTTTGCGCTCGACTTGCTTAGAATAGCTCTTTAAAAATTGTGACCATTGCTGGTTTGGGGTTTTTGCAATCGTTATTTTTGGATAACTAATGCAAAAAAAACAAACTAATGTGAGAATTAGCGACTTCATAATGACTCATTTCATTAACACTCGCCCGCCATACTAACATGATGAATTGGCGGAACTCACTAAATATAAGAAAATAACTGTTTAATTGAGGTATTTTAATGCGTTTAGTGCTAGCAGCTCTATGTACAAGTCTACTTTTTGGATGTGTCACCACAGCGCCATTAGCGCCAAAGTTAGATGTACCTAAGAAGCCACTACTAAAAAAGTCTGTTTATCAAATCAGCTATAGTACCGAACTTAATTCTGCACGAATTAAATCAGTGCAATTGCCCGCTCACCCACTTGCTCAAGGTGACACAGTCTACATCAATGCCGATAAGGTAAGCTTGACTGATACACTGAGAAAGCAGATTGTTGCTTTACTTGAGAAAAAAGGCCTGAAAGTTGTTGCAGCTAAAAACGCAAACTACACGCTAACAATTCATCAACTTGATTTGGAATTTGCAGCCAATAAAACGTACGCACTGGATAGGCCAAGAAACCCACATCCACATATTGCTGAACTTGCTCAAAATTCGCCAGCATTTCAATGCACTAATATTGTGGCTTCAGTCAGTATGCGCCTAGCACACCAAGCTTCGTCAGATGTTGTCTGGTTTGCCAAATCATCAGTAGATAGCGCTGGATTTCAAGGGATCCCTTTACAATTCACATTTACTGAAGTGGAAAAAATAGAAAACGAGCACGATGTACTGTCGTTTATTGTGGCCCAAAATACCGACGAGGCGCGCCGTCAACGTGGCGAAAAGCCCGTTGATATTCCTCCTTACAAGGTAACTAAAACGGTTTCGCCGCTCGAGAAAACCGCTGGTGCATGTACCCAAACCGAAGTATCAGCGCTAACAGCGGATATGCAAAAACACTTGGCCGAGAGTTTAATTGAAAAGCTAAACGTTAAGTAACATAAGTACTCGCCAGTTTGACAGAGGTCAACTGCAGGCTGGCGCTACACTTATTTACAGACAATGACGCTTTTAGAATTATACTCGACGCAGAAAAATAAAAAGTTCGGAGTAAAGACATGGAGCAATACGGCACAATCTTATTGGTTGAAGATGACACTTCATTAGCGCAATGGGTCGCTGAATATCTTGATAATCAAGGTTACAAAACACATTGCTGCTACCGCGGTGATGAAGTCGTTGAACGTGTTAAGTCACTAGACCCCGACCTTGTTTTACTTGACCTTATGCTCCCCGGTAAGGACGGTATCAGCGTATGCCGTGACTTACGTCAGTTTTATAGCAAGCCTGTTATTATGCTCACAGCCAAAGATGAAGAAATGGATGAAGTCATCGGTTTGGAAGTTGGCGCTAGCGATTATGTAATCAAGCCTGTGCGTCCTCGCGCCTTACTCGCTCGTATAAAAGCGAATGTTCGCGCTGCACAAGAAAAACCACAAGATCATCAAGCTGCCAATCACGAACTCGTGGTGGGACATTTATGTATCGACACTCAAGCTCGCAAAGTCAGTGTTGCAGGTCAAGAAGTCATCGTCTCTAGTGCCGAATACCTACTACTGCAATTTTTAGCCAGTCACGCTGGTGAAGTTGTCTCTCGCGATGCGGTTTTTAAAGCGACAAAAGGGAGAGAATATGACGGCCTCGACAGAAGCGTCGATGTGCTCATTTCTGCCCTACGTAAAAAGTTTAATGATGATCCTCAAAACCCAGAAAAAATTAAAACGGTGTGGGGTAAAGGGTATCTACTCGTGCCATCAGCTTGGTAATGAAGGTCGCAAGCTAATATCGTGAAAAAGCTCTATATCTACTTACTCGCTGGTGCGTTAATTTCGATCTTCGCTCTGGGTTGGGTGATCGACACCTATAATCAGCAAACCGCTCCCTTAGAAGATAGTTTTGAGTGGCAAAGCAAACTGATTACAGGTCTTGCCAAGCAAGTTGCAGATATTGAACAGGGAAAACGAGAAGACGCAACGGCTTTGATTGCCAAACAATTTGACATCAATATTAGCTATAAAGATGGCGAAACGCTAGCCATGCCGCTCGAGTTAAAGCAACAGATGTTACAACCTGATGGGTTAGTAATAGAAAACGAGAATGTATACCTTCTAAAAACAACCCCTAAAATGGCGCCTGACTACGTTGAACTTGAATGGCAACCTCAGGTTGAACAGGCTGATTACGACGTATTGCTAACATTATTTTTCTACGGTGGAATTTGCGCAATATTATGGTTCATTCTCTCTCCGTTAGTTAAACGTTTGATCGTTCTCAATACTGCAGCAAAGCACTTTGCCAGCGGTAACCTAAGCGCGCGCATCGCCCCCAATCATTTCACCTATATCCGCGACTTGGAAAATACCTTTAATCGAATGGCAAGCCAAATAGAGAAGTTGATGGCTGAGAATAAGCTAATGGCCTCCAGTCTTTCTCATGACATTCGGACACCTGTTGCGTGTTTAAGGTTTGGCTTAGATGCAGCTTTAGATGAAAGTGATATCGATGCCATTCACGATTATTTAGCACGCATGGAAAAAGATTTAGATCAAATGGAGGACATGCTCTCGAGCTATCTATCTTTTGCGACGCTTGAACAAAAGTCTCATTTACTCAAACATGAAGTAACGACTCTATCTCGCTATGGTCAAGATCTAATGCAGCAAATGCAACCAAAGCTACAAAAGAACCAGTTGTCTGGTCGCGTAGAAATTCCTGAACAATTAATGATCCATGGCGACTTACATTGGCTTGCAAGAGCGATAAGTAATTTGATCAGCAATGCCTGTGACTTTGCCACTGCCAGTGTGTTATTAAGTGCACACCATACCGAGCATTGGCTCATTATTACCGTTGAAGACGATGGCCCTGGGATCGCGAGACAAAATTGGGATAAAGTCTTTAGTCCTTTCTTTCAAGAGCAAACTCACCGTAACCGTGCAGGTAAAAGCTACGGCTTAGGCCTTGCAATCGTTGCAAAAGTCATGGATTGGCATCACGGTACAGCCACCGTTAACCAGTCAGAGCGATTAGGTGGCGCAAAATTTGTGCTTTCGCTACCCTGTAAAGAAAAATAATTATTGTAAATAAGTCGCTACACGGTGACTTATCTCATATAGAAATAATCGTGAAAACATTAGCTTATAAGCTAAACTTTGATTTTTGAGTGCAACAACTTAATTACGGCTAAATATCAGGCTAAAACTTGCGCTAAATCAAGGTAATTTACTCTTTTTATTTCTTTTTAATTACAGTAGATTGTCAGCGCCGTTAGAAATTTTTAGAGAAGTATAATAATTATGAGCAATGTCCGAGGAGAGTTCAGCTCTCGCTTTGGTTTTATTATGGCCGCCGCAGGGTCGGCGGTAGGTTTGGGAAACATTTGGGGATTTCCAACACAAACGGCATCCAATGGTGGTGCTGCGTTTGTTTTAGTTTATCTGGTTTTGGCTTTTTGTCTTGCCTATCCAGCACTAATGGCAGAACTCGTCATTGGTCGTCACGGCCAAGCAAATGCCGTATCTTCACTGCGCAAACTAACAAATACAGCATGGCAAAGTAAACTTGCTTTTGTTGTCGGGTTCGGCGGTATAATTTGTGCGGGTCTTATTTTAAGTTTTTATGCAATCGTGGCAGGGTGGATGTTTAGCGCAACACTTGAGCCCATCGCGGAAGTTGCCTCAATGACTCAAGTGCAATCTTGGCTTGCTGATTCCTCTATGTCACGCAATATCGTCTTTACAGCCGCCTTTATTGCACTCACAGTGCTCATTATTAGTAAAGGCGTAGAAAACGGGATAGAAAAGTGGTCAAAGCGTTTGATGCCCGCACTTATCGGTATTTTATTCTCGTTAATTGCGTATGTATTAACCCAAGAAGGTGCCGTTGAAGGTCTTAAGGTGTATCTTGTTCCTGACTTTTCTTCTGTGCTTAATCCACAGTTACTCGTTGATGCCCTAGGGCAAGCATTTTTCTCGCTTTCGCTCGGTACCAGCGTGATGATCATTTACGGCTCATACATAAGTAAAAAAGAGAATCTAGTTTCACTTGGTGCAATGGTTACCTTAATTGACGTTTTTATCGCATTCGTTGCCGGCTTACTTATCATTCCCGCCATGTATGTCGCGCAAGCGCAAGGCGTAGAGATTTTTGCAGCTGACGGCTCACTGCTAAATGAAGACACCTTAGTGTTTCAGGTATTGCCAGCATTGTTTGATAGCATGGGTAGCATTGGCCTGGTGGTAAGCTTCGCTTTCTTTGCTCTGATGAGTATTGCCGCACTCACCTCGTCTATTTCGATGTTAGAAGCGCCTGTTTCCTATGCTGTTGAACGTTTTGCACTAGGCAGAGTACAGGCCACCTGGATCATCGGCACCTTGGTAACAGCCGTGAGCTTCACCATTTTGGTAAACATCGAGACGCTGTTCGGTTTTATTGTTAGCCTGACAACGAAGTTTGGTCAGCCACTACTTGGCATGCTGTGCTGTGTATTTGTCGGTTGGATTTGGCACAGAGCAAAACTGCTTAAAGAAATTGAATCAGGATGCCCGGAAGTTGGCAGTAGTTTCTTCTGGAAAGTATGGCCTTGGTACATCCGCTTCGTTTGTCCAATTGCCATTGCTGCGGTATTTTTAAATTCACTATAATTTCGCTCATAAAAAGAGGCTACGCATAGCCTCTTTTACTTTTTCACAAATAACATATCCTGATGCGGGATCCCATCTTCTAGATAATCTTCACCTTGCTTCACAAAGCCGAGCCCCGTATAAAACTTGTCTAGATAACACTGCGCAGAAATAACTAGATTCTCATGAGTAATCTCCGTATCACAACAAGCAATCGCGCGATGCATAAGGTCATGTGCAACGCCCTGCCTTCGCAGCGTTGACGAAACAATAACACGGCCAATGGATGCAGTAGTTGCGGATTTTCTATAACAACGTGCATACGCTAAAATTTGTTCATCTTTGACCAAAAACAGATGTTGAGTTTCAGGCGCCCTATCGGTATCGTCAATTTCTGGATAGGGACATGCCTGTTCCACAACGAATACCTCTACCCTTAGCTTTAAAATCTCAAAAAGCTCATCTTTAGTGAGCGCATCATAACTTCTAATTTTCCAATTCATTTTCTTCTCTGTCATACCAATTAGCTTTACTAAGACTGATTGGTATCGTTATGCTTAAAACAAAAACGCCCAGACAAAGCTGGGCGTTTTAGAGTAAATTAAGTGATTATGAGAACAGCCGCTCCAACTGATCGCACAATTGAGAGATATTGACGTGATCGTGCTCAATTGTGAGATCGACGTATCCATCCCCTCGAAACGCTCTGTCCAACTCTATCAGTACATGAGTTCGATGTGCTTCAGGTACAAACGAAAGCTCAACTTCTTGTAGTCCAAATAATGCACGTGAGTTTGGTCGGTATTCTAGTTCTTGGTAACAACCAGAAACAGACTGAAACTCGGACGCTCGTAAATAGCCCTTTTCTACATCCGCTTTCACTAAATGGAAGCCTAAACGCTCCATCGCTGTCATACATGCTTTCACTGCTTCATTTGGATAAATGTGTAAAGCATCTTTGTCTGATGGGTCGATGGCTAAATCAATGTCTAAGCCTGTTTCAATCCAAACATGACAACGGTTGAAGCCCGCATTTATTTCTGTGATTGGTGTTTCTGAATGAAGTCGAGCTTCAAAAGGAATAACTTTTTCTTCGCCTGGGCCTATCGTGAAATTATTACCTACACGCCAACGGTCAATAACATGATTACTAAAATATTCTCCGTCTTCCCCTTCAACCTTAACTCTTGTCATTAGCGCAAGTTCTAAACCTGTTACTTCTTGGCTAACGTCACCGCCTTTTACTACAATTTGCGCTTGAAATTTCTGTCCCGGGTGCAAATGCTCTGTTTCCAATACAGTGTCTACTTTTGCCGCACCGATACCGACAGATGCTAGGATCTTCTTAAACATTACGTCTCCTGTCCGGTATGTCCTTACCTGCATCATAACCATATTTTTTCCAACTTGTCAGCGAAAATTTATAATTTATATATCAGGAGGTTTTGGTACACTGCTCATATCTTGGATAAAAATTTAAAGTTATGGAACTGCTCTATTTTGCTGTCGCATTTGCATGCGGATTTTCTGTTTATCAATTAAAGCTTCCTCCTTTGATTGGTTTTTTGATGGCGGGCTTTGTCTTAAATCTACTTGGCCATAAAACCACAGATTTACTTACTCAACTTGCAGATCTTGGTGTAACGCTGCTGCTTTTTAGCATAGGTTTAAAATTACGAGTTGGTAACCTGATAAAGCCTCAGGTTTGGGCGCCTGCGAGTATGCACATTATTACCAGTACGGCGTTTTTCGCTAGCCTGTTGTTGATGCTAGGGGCGATGAGCCTACCTTTATTTACTGATCTAGACTGGCAAAGCGCTTTATTGGTTGGTTTTGCATTTAGCTTTTCCAGTACCGTTTTTGCGGTAAAAGTGCTGGAAGAACGTGGTGAAATGGCAAGTCTTCACGGTAAAATCTCAATCGGTATTTTGGTTATGCAAGATATCTTTGCGGTTATCTTTCTCGCCGTCAGTACGGGCAAAGTACCCAATATTTGGGCACTGGCACTGCTTGTGGTGCTACCGCTTGTACGTCCAGCTATGTTTTGGGTATTAAGCCGCTCAAAGCATGGTGAGCTACTCCCTCTTTTTGGCTTCTTTTTTGCGTTAGTCGCAGGTTATCATGCCTTTGAATTTGCGGGCCTAAAAGGTGATCTCGGTGCGCTGATCATGGGTATGATTTTCGCCCCACATAAAAAAGCCGGTGAGTTATCAAAATCACTATTGAATGTAAAAGACATCTTGCTTGTTGGTTTTTTCTTGAATATTGGTCTGAATGCCACGATTACACTGGACGCACTTTTAATAGCGATTCTACTGGTAATTGTTCTACCGATTAAAGTCTCACTTTATTATCTCTTCACCAATATGTTCAAATTGCGTGCTCGTACATCGCTATTGAGCGCTTTCACACTCACTAACTATAGCGAGTTTGGTCTTATCGTGTGTGCCGTTGCATCTGCTTCTGGTGCGGTTGCTCCTGACTGGCTAGCAGTAGTTGCTATTGCTGTTTCTATTACTTTTGTGATCGCGTCTCCGCTCAACAAACGCTCGAACGAGGTCTACGTTAAATTAGAGCCTTGGTTATTAAAGTTTGAGAACCAAGACCGTTTAGAAGAAGAGCTTCCGGTAAATCTTACCGACACCAAGATCGTTATATTTGGTATGGGAAGGATTGGAACGGGTGCTTACGAAACAATACAGGCCAGCTTCCCAGATACCGTTGCTGGTGTAGATATTAAGCCTGAAGTAGTTGAAAAACATGTTTCCCGAGGGCGCAGGGTATTAACTGCTGACGCAACCGACCCTGATTTTTGGCAGCGTGTAAATCATTCTGAAGTAGAAATGGTTATGCTCGCGATGCCTAAACATATGCAGAATATTTATGCACTCGAGCAGCTCAAAGCATCAGGCTACAACGGCCAAGTTACCGCCATTGCAAACTACCCAGATCAACAGAAAGAATTAGAAGAAATGGGTGTGAATTCTACCTACAACTTCTATTTAGAAGCGGGTAGTGGCTTTGCAGAACACGTAAAAGAGAAATTATTTACTTAAATTAGTATTGGTTCTCAGTATCATAATTGGTACTGAGAACTATTTTCATATTCAGATCATCGTGTTACATCTAGACGTCCATCTTATTATTTCATTCCACTCATTATTCGATTTACAAAGCTTTACATCCAAGATGGTAATTTGCCCTCACTTCAGAGTAAACTGATCACATCGGACATGGCGTAAGTATCTATTTTATGAACAAAAAATTGATACCAAATGCCTTTTGAACATCGTGTCACTGGATTGTGAACAAGCTATACCTTTGGGGGTTTTATGATTAAGAATAAATCTAATGGTCAATTTTCTGCAGTAGTGGATGACGTCAAGGCTGCGCCTTTTTCAGACCTCCAAGAAAGGCTGGATGCAATTCAGGACGGTGGTATGACAGCGTTGGCAATTCGCAATATCCTATTTCATAAAATGCTCGATATGCATTCCGTACCAAACGATCACTATTTAAGGGATGAAGAAACCCCGAACCGGTTGGACGATCCAAAACTAATTGAAAAGTTAAATGAACTAGGCTTTTTCCGCAGCAAGCCTTCATCACAACTACACTAGTAAAGATTTAGGGAGCCTACTCTCCCACATAGGCTGACAATGCCCGTCGTCAGCCTATTTTCCCCTTCCAAGCACGAGCTTCACCTTTGAAAAACTCTCCCATACCGAAATTAATTCATTGCAAATATGTAGTTCTGAATAGTGAAGATCTAGTCACCCTGAGATGATTTAAGTGGTGAGTTACTTTTTTTCTTCGGTAATAAGGCTTTCCAAGCCTGCTTAAATGGCTTCAAATAAATCGCGGTAAGTGAATCATGTCCCGCATCATATTGCCCAACTCCAATGGTAATTTTACCCGCACTCGAGGCCTTAATAAGCGAGCCATACATACGATCCCAAATGGCAAGTGCTGAGCCTAAATTGGTATCAAAATGGATTGGATTGTCACTGTGATGTACTTGGTGCTGTGCAGGACTAATAAACCAATCTTCTAGCTTGTCACCCCAACTCAGCCATATATGTGAATGCCTTAAATTGGCCCCAAAAATATTAAACAAAAAGACAAACGCATTCGCACCCAGAATATCGTACATGCTCAAGCTGCTGCCAAATACATAATACCCTACTCCAACCACTATCCCTTGAGTTAATGCCATACGACAGGCGTACAGGTAACTTTCAACGGGATGTGAGCGATAAATGGTAAAGGGGGTCAGGACTTTTGCAGAATGGTGAACCTTGTGAAACTCCCAAAAGAATGGGATTTTATGTAGGATCAGATGCAGCAGGAATCGAGTGAGGTCATCGACTATAAACAAAAATAACGTAAATAGTCCAATCACTACCCATTCTGGCGCTTCTAGATATAACGCAGGACCAAAGAGCGCTTCAAGTCCACCGGATAATCCTAGCGCCACCGGTACCATAGTCAACACGATAGGCGTAAACGTCGCCGCCTTTATCAACCGATTTGTGATCAATAAACAGTAATCGAGCTTGGCGCTTTTGCACCACCAGACTTGCTTGGGAAACAGAAACTTTAAAAAACCTCTACCAGAGCGCGCTTTTTCTGTGGCGATATAAACAGGAACAGCCATCAAAATGGCACTAAACAAGTATGGCAAATACACTCTTTTATTGGCATCGAACAAGTAGCCTGGGAGTTCAGTAATGCTTTGCCATAGTTGCTCTAACATAGTCATTTCCATCAAAAAGAAATAATGAATTCACATATCTTTGGAACAGCTCCATAGCTCTAGCAACAAGCCGCCATGAAGCTGCGGCTCTTACTCAAGAGCCGCATAGACAATCAGTTAAAACTGGTATTTATAACCTAAACTAAATTGTCTTGGTTTGCCTGGGCGCGCGCCATACGGACGACGACTAACAATTTCTGCTTCATCGAACAAGTTGTCGATTTTAGCATAGACTTGACCATACTGGCCTAGCTCGTAACTTGCGGATACATCAACGATCGTTGTGCTGGGCACCTTTGCGCCTTCAAGGACAAGCTCAAAGTCTTCAGTGCTTCTACCAGCAGCTTCGCTCATCTCACTGATGTATTTGATGGCTACGTTAACTTTCCAATCACTTGCTGCAAGGCCGATGTTAAAAGTGGCTTGATGAGATGGTAAATACGGAAGCTCATCACCATTTTTAATATAACCCCATTGTGCGAACGTTGTCGCACGCTCATTCTGGAATTCACCTTTCGTATAGGTGTAGGTGAGACTATAAGGGATATCCAGTTGAAGGTTCAAAGGATAACGTTGTGCAAACTGCATTTCGAGACCGTAAACATCCACCTCACCGCCACTGAATTGCTGATCTTGTTGGTCATTGACACCACAGTTAGACTGACCACAGCTTTCGTTCAGATTCTCATAATCGTTGAAAAAGCTCACAATCTCAAACTGCGTCACACCATCATTAAAGCGCCCACCAAATTCGTAGTTAACACTCTTCTCAAGCTCTATATCCGGATCTTGTTGGGGTGAAGAAGGCACAAAACCTTGGTGCACACCAAATAAAAGACCGGCATCATCAGAAAGCTGATAGAAACCACTTAGGCTAGGTAGCCAAATACGGGTGGTTTTATCAATCCAAACATCGGCATCTTTATTATCTTGGTAAGACATGTCCATCAGCTCGCCACGAAGACCAAGGCCCAAAGCCAACGCATCAAGTTGTACTTTATCTTCTAGATATACCGACCACGCTTTAGTATTTTCAGTATTCAGCGAGGTAAACTGCTTTGAACCCTCTAGCAACACAGGTGAACCACCTTCCATTGCATATGCTTGCTCAAAATGTTTGCGCTCAATTTCATCTTCATGAAAACGCACGCCAACAGCAATATCATGGGTTAAGTTAAACAGGCTAAAGCTCGTATTGGCATCGACTTGAAGGCCTTGTGAGAAATACTCACGGTCATTAGTCCCCATATTCAAAAAGATATTTGAACCTGCAACGACAGAGTCCCGTGCCCCTGTGATCACAGCGTACTCATTTGCGAAAGCCTCTGGGTTTGCCATGATTTTTGAAAGGGATGGTCCACTTTTACTACCTAGACTATTAAGCTTAAGCCAAGCTCGCTCATAGTCATTACGGTACAGCCTTGTCGTAACGTTAAAGTCTTTACCATCAAGTACATGGGATAACATTACCTGAGTGTGCTTGGTATCCATCTCTGCAGGCTGAGACGCTGCGTATCGACGATACGGATTTTCAGCAAAATCTGCATCCGTTAAACCAAGGTAAGTTTCATCGGACAACTCGTCGGCATAGCTGAGCTTTAAGCCAAACGTATGGTTTAGCTCGCCTTGTGAAAGTTTATAATTAAACTTGGCTAAGATATCGTTCTTCTCAAACCCCGTATCACCACCGCCATCAAGCTCTTTAAAACCATCAGCTTGTAGATTTACCGCTTCGAATAAAAAGCCAACATTATTTACTACTGAACCGTAGTAACCGTGTGCTTTGGAATAACCGTCACTGCCAACCGCAACATCAATACCGCCTTCTGTAAACTCTGGCACTTGGCGAGTCACTAAGTTAAGCGCACCAGCAACTGTTTGCGGACCATGCTTGATAGCCGCTGGTCCTTTAAATACCTCAACCGCAGTCATACGAGTCGTAACCGGGAAATAATAAGCAGCCGGCGCAGAATAAGGAGCTGGGCCAATAAGCACACCGTCTTCCATTATGGTGATTTTTTTGCTTCGCTCAGGTGTTACACCACGAAAACCAATGTTTGGTCGCAAGCCATAACCATCTTCTTCCCGAATATTAACACCAGGTACATTAGAAAGAATACGGTGAATATCATCGTATTCGTATTCTGCCAACTGCGCTTCTGACAACAAGGTTGCAGAACCGGCTTCTTTTCGCAATTTATCGTGGTGGCTGATAATAGAGATATGCTCAATATCTTGATTGTCATCAGCAGCTTGCACTTGAGGTAGTGCAAAAATTACCGCTACCGCTAATAAAGATTTCTTCATGTTCATGCGCTTAATCATTGTCACCTGCCGAAGTTTGTGGAAGTTCTAGGGCGAGCTTTTCGATAAACTCAGTCTTTAAATCATCCGTCACTTTTTTAACGTCTGTATGCGTTTGCGTCACTTGCTCTGTAGAGCCTGCAAGCTCAGCTTTCAGGCTCGCATTCATCGCAAGCAGTGTAGCTTCTGCATCCGCAAGCCCTGCAAGCATGCGCTCTTTTACATCACTACCGTTCTCTGCATCTAAAAAGTCATCAAAGCCCAATGTATTCTCAGCATCTTGGCCATTACCAGTGAAGATGTTTCTAAACGCTCTGATATTAGCAAGTAAATTCTCTTTAGAATGTTCTGCAATTGGCGACTCCACCGCTTCTGGGCAAGCCTCTAAACCACATGCATTCGGAAAACCTAGGCCTAACGGCGTCGCTATTTTGCCGTCTTTTAGCTCTTCGGTCATGTAAAATAACGCCTTTGATATTTCATTAAGCGCTAAATGAGGCGTGTCAAACGGCGAGCCTGGTTGTCCTGCATTAACAAGTTTAGCTGCATAACCACTTTCCCCAGTCCATTGAGACAGAAGTGAACTACTCTGTGCTTCAATGTCTTTAGCCACTTCCGTCGCAAACTCACAACGCGCAACCGCTCTTTCCTGAGTTGAACGGCTATTCCATGGTGCCAACGCATCATTCACTGACGAGCAGTTGTGGTCAAGATTGGCATTGAATAGAAGGTGCTCTAAGGCAGTTAAGCCTTTACGGTTTGCAGTACGCTCAGAGATATTATAAGGATTGCTAGCATTGCCATTAATAACGCCATCTTCAAAATACACTACATCCAAGTCGATATCACATAAAGAGCCTGTAGCGGGCCAAACATAAATGTTGTTTTTAAGCTCTTTACTATTGGCAGTAAGTGGACCCATTTGCATCAATTCAACATACTGCCACCCAATCATAGCGTTGCGCCAACTTTGTTGAGCATTTTGCTTTAACGCGGCGGTATTTTCAGCCTGTACTTTTTCAGCGCTACAATAACTCGCAACTTCAAGTTGCTGTGTTACCGCGAGTTCATTGAATTGCTCAATTGCAGGGGTAAGCACATTATTCACAAGGTTACTTACCAAGGCCGCTTCATCAAATTGCGTAGGTAAAGTTGGGTTATCCGTTCCAGAGTTATTATCCTTCAATCCAGGTCCTTGGCTACTTGAAGTACTTTCACCACAACCAGACAATACCAAAGCCACAGCGACGGCAGCAGCACTTAAACGTTTAGATACTCTCATTTGTATTCTCTATTATCTATATACAACAAAAGGTTAGCAGAATTAACGGCTAACCTTTTAACGTTATAAACGAAAATTTAGATTACCAGTTGGCAACATTCTCAGCATCAAAATCATATGCAGTTGCAATGATTTCTCGCGCTTCCAATAAAGCAGTCTTATAAGCTTCCACTTTATCTGCCGCGAATTCAGGCTTATCACCCATCAATTCATGGATTTTAACAAAATCTGCATCTGTGACAGGAGAAAACGGATTAAACTGAAAATTTAATGCGAAGCCTTTCATTTCAGACCAGTGCTTTGCTACTGCATAGAATTGATCAGCATCAAAATCACCTGATGCGATATCGTCTAAATCACCATCATCATTTGAGATTGTATCATTGATATAATGCACAACGGTTGCAGCGATCGACTTTTCCCATGCTAGCAACGCTTGATTACGCAATGTTTCTAAGCGCGCTTTGTCCTCATCTGACCACTGCGCAACATTAGTACCAACATTAGCGTTGATAAGTTTACGTGCTTCAATAAACGCTAATTGTGCTTGAGCAGTTAAGTCCGTTGGGTTAGCGTTAGATTTAGTGCCACGGTCACGCTTTGCTGCATTTGTTGAGTTACCAAAGTTAAATTCAGATAGTAGATCGATTTTGCCGTCATTATCCAAATCATGATAACCACTTGCATACGCTTCACGGCCACCTTTAGCTGAAAGTTCATCATCTGTATAGTCTAGATAATCAACAGCAGCACCGAAATAGCCATAGCCTTCATCAAACTTGTGTTCAAGTTCCGTGTAGCTTTTGCCATCCGCTAATGTCGCGTTATCAGCTGACTTTTCACCAATGAGTAAATCATCTAGATAATCGTCCGCACCTTGAGAAAGCGACACTGCACCGTTTAAATGTTTTTGCATTAGCTGGGCAAGATCAAGACCTTCCGGTGTTACATATAGTTTGTTCAGCGTGATAGCTGTGCCATTATGCTCTGCTTTGATTGTTGAGCCATTTTCAAACTGCTGAAGTTGCGCTTGTAGCAGGTCTAAATAGTGTAGGGCTAAACCTTCAGGTGTTTTTGGCTGTGTACCAAAGTTAACCCAACCAGCCATGACACCATCCTCTTCCCATGCTTTATGCATATTAGAGGTATCACGTCCCGCAATTTTACCACCTTCGCCAGCGACGTTTTTAAGCGAGCTTGAAATATCTCCTAACGTGGTTTGTGCTGCGTTTGCCGCAACAGCGAAATCAAGGGTTTCATCCAACACTACTGTATCTGTCGGCATCAAGAACATTTTGATCTCTGCAATTGCTGCTTCAGCCGTTTTTTGGCCAGAGGCGTTACCTACAGTTTCATTATTAAGCTTACCCATTAAGCTTTTGATATGAACCATAGCCGCGTGACGTGCGATTTGGCCAGAGTAAGAAACTGAAGACTCACCTTGAGCATTATTGAAGGCATAGCGGTTTACACCCGCTTTGTTTTCTTCAGCAATTTGTTGAACAGCAATTTCAGCTTCAACTTCTGTTTTTTCGCCTTTGCTGTCAGTTGCCGTGATAGTTACCGATACTTTACCGCTTTCAACCTGTTCGAAGTTTAGTGCGTTTGCAGCTTTGAGCTTAACCGCACCGTCAACAATTTCAAAACGGTTGTCAGAGATGGTTAGTGTCAATGCACTTACTTCATCGCTATCGTCAGAAAAAGAGATATTTGCAACCGCAGCACCAAGCGTATCTTCGGATACTGACGCACTGTCTACGGTAATAGTAGGTGCAGCATTGGTGGCTGGAGGTGGTGTTGTGTTGTTATCATCGTTGTCATTTGAATTGCTGCTAGAGCCACCACATGCGGTGAGGCCTAAACTTGCAGCGAGAATAGCAGTCGTTAACAGAGACTTTTTAAGTGCCATTGAATTGTTCCTTTGAGACTAATTATGTTTATATTTTCATAACTAGGTGTAAAGTATACACACACCTAAATAGCAATCAATATTATTTGCATTGTATAAATAACAATTTTCTCAAATTTGTGGTCCAAAAATTCAGCGGCGGGCGACTGTATAAACATTGAGGAGATAAGAATAATACAGTTAAAACAAAGACATAAATCCATTAGTACGAATTTATGCCTTTATTACGTATAACTTTTCATCAAATTTCATCGAATTGAGCATTCGAAAAATTCGAAGTATCTTTGCGTTAAATCAAATTGTTACTTTTTAGTTCCAAACATCGGTAACAAATAGGTAACCTTGACGCCAAATCGTTTTGATCTTCTCTGGTCGACTTGGATTATCATGCAGCTTTTTACGCAAGCGAGAGATTCGAACGTCTATTGTCCTAGTATCTGGGCGATAGTATTTGCCTAGGATCTGCTCGTATACAAAGTCACGTTTCACTACTTTGCCGCCATTGCTCGCAAGTAACCATAGCAACTCAAACTCATGGGTTGTGAGGTCAATGCGCTCCTGCCCATAACTCACGCGCCTGGTGTTTTTGTCGATATGCAGCTGGCCAAAGGTTAATTGCTCTGGCTCATCGTCAAACTGCGAGTTTGCAGCTTGCCTTCTTAACACTGCATCAAGTCGAGCTCGCCATAATCTAGGCTTTGCATCTTTGGAAATAACTTCGTCAGCACCGAGCTCTAAAAACAGGCTGTGAACATCCTCGTCATCGCTGTCAAGACTGACGATCACGGGAGCTTTAAATCTTTGTCTAAATTGGCTGATTGAATCGCAGGTTGGTACGGATGCGATAGCTTGATCAAGCACGATACCGTTAATAGATTTCCCTGAAAAACCGTTCAATTGACCTAATTCCCTCAACAACTCAACAGTATAGCCTTGCTCTTCAAGCATTTTTTGTTGTGATGTCAATATATTGTTATTGCTTTGTGCAACCAAGATAGTGGACACGGACGCACCTCATTCATTCAACATGGATGAACACAGTGTAGTCACGCAACCTGAATGGATGCTTTACAGCGTAAATAATCCTTTTGCCGTATCCCAAAGTGCTTTAACAACTGGGTCATATAACCGTTTATTCTTAGTTACAAGTCCAATTTCAATTTCATCCGATCTAAGCTGCAAAAGCTGAACTTGATTCTTAAATGGACTTTGACTAATTACTATCTCGGGGACACACGCAATACCAAACCCTAAACTCGCAAGCGCAACCATAGCTTCATGGCCCGAAACATGCGCATAAACTTTAGGAACAAAATTGTGTTTTTTGCAAAAGTTATCAATTCGATCTTTTAACACACCTTGCTCTGGCATAATAAAAGACAGCCTCTGCCACGGCATTTCACTATGACTGTATTCATCAATAATAGACTTAAGCGGACAGTCCATCGTTGGGCCAATGAACACCAATCTCGAACGGCCGATTGGCAAGTACTCTATACCGTTTGGTAGATGTTTTGGCTTCACCGCGACCGCAACATCTTCCTTACCACTGGCCACTTCCGCTATTGAATGCGCGGGATCACCAGTAATAAGATTTAACTCTACTTGCGGGTACAGATAGCGAAACTTGGAAAAAAGGTCATAAATAAAACTGTAAGTCGCGGTCACTGAACAAAATAAACTCAGCTCACCAGTCAAAGGCTTATCATCGTCAACGCATTCACTCTTAAACTGCCGCCAGCTTGCCAACGTCGCTTGCGCGTAATGAACAAACGCTTTGCCTTGCTGAGTCAGCTCAACGGTGCGATTATCTCGTAGGAATAAAGGCGCGCCAACTTCCTCTTCTAACTGTTTGATTTGACGACTTAATGTCGGAGGACTTACAAAACAGCGCTCACTCGCTCGGGAAAAGTGCAGCGTATCTGCAAGTGCCAAAAAATATTTAAGTTGTTTGTGATTCATAGTATTTCACCTTTTGAAACACTATAGTTCAAATATATCATTTTACGCAATCAAAAGTTCGCCCTACTCTGACTTCAATCTATTTCTACAGAATCAGGAAATATCATGTCGAATTACTTTAATACTTTATCTTTACGTGAGCAATTAGCTCAGCTTTCTCAATGTGAATTCATGGATCCAAAAGAATTCGAACAAGGTGTCGACGTTCTGATTGGTAAAAAACTGGTCATTGTTGGTTGCGGTGCACAAGGCTTGAACCAAGGTCTAAACTTAAGAGATTCTGGTTTGAACGTCAGTTACGCACTACGTCCTTCAGCAATTGAAGAAAAACGTCAATCGTTTCTTAATGCATCTGAAAACGGCTTTATTGTTGGCACTTATGAAGAACTCATTCCTGAAGCGGATTTGGTCCTAAACTTAACGCCTGACAAGCAACATACTTCAGTTGTAAACGCAGTAATGCCGTTAATGAAAAAAGGCGCAACACTTGCTTATTCTCACGGCTTTAATATTGTCGAAGAAGGTATGCAAGTGCGTGAAGACATCACCGTAATCATGGTTGCACCAAAATGTCCTGGTACAGAAGTACGTGAAGAGTACAAGCGCGGCTTTGGTGTACCTACGCTGATTGCAGTTCACCCTGAAAACGACCCAGAGGGTAAAGGTCTCGCGCAAGCTAAGGCATATGCGGCGGGAACTGGTGGTCATCGTGCTGGCGTATTGCAGTCATCATTTATTGCTGAGGTAAAATCAGATCTAATGGGTGAACAAACCATCCTATGTGGTATGTTGCAAACTGGCTCACTACTATGCTTTGACAAAATGGTAGAAGAAGGCATTGAACCTGGATATGCATCAAAGCTTGTACAATATGGCTGGGAGATCATCACCGAAGCACTAAAACACGGTGGTATCACCAATATGATGGACAGACTGTCTAACCCCGCCAAGTTACGCGCATTTGAACTGAGCGAGCAATTAAAAGACGTTATGCGCCCACTTTACAACAAGCATATGGACGACATCATCAGTGGTGAGTTTTCAGAAGGTATGATGGCTGATTGGGCTGAAAACGACAATAAATTGCTTACATGGCGTGCAGAAACCGCACAAACCGCGTTTGAAAAGCAAGCGAATACGGATGCTGAAATTTCAGAGCAGACTTTCTTCGACCAAGGTATTCTAATGGTTGCTATGGTTAAAGCCGGTGTAGAGCTGGCGTTCGAAACCATGACAGCGGCTGGCATTATTGATGAATCAGCTTACTACGAATCACTACACGAAACGCCGCTAATCGCGAATACCATTGCGCGCAAAAAGCTGTTCGAGATGAATCGTACTATTTCAGACACCGCAGAATATGGTTGTTACCTGTATAATCACGCATGCCTACCACTATTGAAGCCATTTATGGAATCAATCACAAAACGTGAGATTGGTGAAGGTTTGTTAGACAGTGACAATTACGCTGACAATCAAAAGCTCATCGCTGTAAACCGTGCGATCCGTAACCATCCGGTAGAAAAAATAGGTGAAATCCTTCGCGGTTACATGTCAGATATGAAAAAGATTGTTTAGTAAGTAGAAATAAATTTGCGTCAATAATATAGCAAACTAGTTCGCTTGTTAGTAACCAAGGCCACTTTCCACCCTGAGATTGTGGCCTTTTATCTCTGTTTCTCAACATAACCTCCCATTTAACTCAAATACAGTTAACACTAAATACTGAGATTAACTTTATTTTATAAACCAAAATTATTTTTTTGTGACTTGGATTGTTACTTGTTCCGAGCTGGTTATTTACTATGCTAGAATAATCGGTTCCACGGGATTACACACACAAATCGAATGCAAAACACAGGTTTAACAATTACTCAAAGAATTACCCTTCTGGGTAGTCTCATTGCGATTGCTGTCGCTTGTTTAATCGGGTTTACCTCGCTTTACAGCGCCAAAACGCTCATTAATGAACGCATGATGCAATCTGAATTGCCAAGCAAGATAGAAAGTATCAATAAATCATTAAGCAAGCAGATAGACACGTTGAAAAATGCAGCCGAGCAGCTTTCAAGCAATTTATTAATCACCCAAAGTGCCAAGCAAAATACTTTGGATGAAAAACTTCTTGTCAACGAACTCAAACGTATTGCGGCGCAGTATGACTTAGTTACGGCTTCTTGGGCTAACCGCGAAACCAATCAATATTGGAATCAAAATGGCTTTCTGCGAGTACTAAATAGAGAGCAAGATGGTTGGTTTTTCGGCTTTACCACTAGCGGCTCGCCATACTCTATTAGTATCTATCAAGAAGCGCCGGGCGATGTAAAAATGTTTGTAAACCATCAACAACTAAGCGGTGTTGGTTTAGCTGGGCTTGCGAAAAGTATTGATGATATGCAGGCGATGCTTGCTAATATGAAAATCGAGCAAAGTGGCTTTGTTTTCGTCATTAATAGGCAAGGTACGGTGCAATTGCACCCAGATGCAAGCAAAGTCGCAAAGTCCTCAATTGAAGACTTTTACGGCCAGCACAGTCGCGATTTTACCTCCACACGTGGATTTGTCGTTAAAGAGTTGGAAGTGGGTGGCGAAACCAATTTAGTTGCAGCGAGCCCAATTCCAAACACAGATTTGCTTGTTATTGCCCAAGTGCCAACCAGTGAAATCAATAGTGGGATCACTTCTTTGCAGTGGCAAATCATTGGTTTTTCGATAGTAATTGCGCTAGTGGCGAGTTTTTTTAGTATGCTACTGGCTAAGAACTTAAGCGCGCCACTAAAAAAGATGGCAGATTTATTTGAACAGCTTGGTAGCGGCGACGCAAAACTCAATTATCGTTTACCAGACTCAGCACAACCTGAACTTCATGCTTTGGCTGGCGGCTTCAACCAGTTTATGGCTAAGATCGAAGAAGCTATCCACATGGTTGCGGAAGAGAGCCGTTCAATTCGCGTGACGAGCGAAGCCGTGTTTAAACAGAGTCAGCAAAACTCTCAATCTCTTGATGAACAAAAGTCTCAAACCATGTCTGTTGCCGCGGCAATCAATGAAATGGGCGCGACAGTACAAGAGATCGCGAGTAGCGCGACCAACACGGCAAAATTGACAGAAGAAAGTAAAGCGTCAACCAAGCGCAGCCGTCAAGGTGTGCAAGAAAGCCAAGAAACACTTCACTTGCTTGCAGGTGACATCGAAAATATGGCAGGTCAAGTCGCTACGTTGGCCGATAAAACCCAGTCAATTGCCAATATCGTTGATGTGATCAGAGGCATATCTGAACAAACCAACTTGCTTGCACTCAATGCTGCGATTGAGTCTGCGCGAGCGGGTGAGCACGGTCGTGGGTTTGCCGTTGTTGCAGATGAGGTGAGAGCACTTGCGAGTCGTACATCACAATCTACCGACGAGATCCAAGCAACGATATCTGAATTAACTCAGGTGTCTGGCGCTGTCGTAAACCAAATCCAACAATCCAGTGAACAAGCAGAGCAAAGTGTTCAAACGATGCAATCGTCAGTGGAGTTAATGTTGGAAATCTCGGAAACCGCAAATCAAATAAATGACATGACCGCGCTTATCGCAACAGCGACAGAAGAGCAAAGTAATGTCGTTGCGGACGTCGGCCGCAACATCGAGCAAATTAGCGAAATTAGCGATGCCGTGATGAACGAGCAACTTGACACGGAACAAGCAATTCAGCGTCTTGCTGCATCAGCAAAAGCGCTTGATGATCTCGTCGCGAGCTTTTAACCTCTGCTCAACTCTAAAGTAAGCCTGCATGTTTCCTTGTAGGCTTACCCTTTCAAATTGTCTCTTTGTTACATGGTGTAACAATCACACCGCGCAAATTTTGCAATTATGGTCTAAATTCAATAATAGTAAGGGCCAAAGGTAAGCAATTAAGCCATAACTAAAAGTCAGCCGAATGCCCAATCTGGAGGTTGTATGAAGATAGTAATTCAGTTCTCTATTATTGTGCTTAGCATTATTTTACTTAGTGCTTGTAATAGCACTCCCAAAGCGACGATTGATAGATCAATTCTTAATGCAAATCACCAATTTACTGTTCACAAAGTTGAGTCGTATTCTGATGTCTTTCAACTCAATAACCAAATTCGCATTAAATTAGAACAATACTTTCACAACGGAGAGATAGGCCTTAAACGTGCTAAAATGCTGATGAGATTTTTGGTAAGTAGTGGAGATGATTCACTTTCTTACCTTTCAGGTGCAAATTTAACTGCAAATCAAGCATTTAATAATATGAACGCGAACTGCTTGTCCTTATCTATACTAACTCACGCTATTGCTAAGCAGCTAGGCTTACGCAGCCAATTTCAACAAGTACACATACCTGAATATTGGGATGAGAGCCAAGGCTATAGCCTGCTAACAGGCCACGTCAACATCAAAATTTTTGAAGTAGATAACACACAGGACTCAGTTAAAACTTTATATGTTAAACCAACTGCGGTCACTGTTGATTTTGATCCTAATAGCCGCTCTCAACACTTTAGTACTTCACCAATTAGTACAAATACTATCTTATCTATGTTCTATAACAACAAAGGAGCAATGGAAATGATTAGTGGTAACTTAGATATGGCATATAGCTACTACAAGGCAGCCGTAGAAAGCGATCCCTATCATGACGGCGCCTGGGGGAACCTCGGTATTTTATACCGTATAACAAACCAGTACGACCTCGCCGAGCGAGCCTATAATCAGGCCATTGCCATTAACCACGATAATCGAAATGCACTAAGTAACCTTGCTAAACTCTACCACCTGACGGAACGAGATCATGAAGCTAGCATTATTGAAGCAAATATCCATAATTTGAGAAAAAGCAACCCTTATTACATGTTGGTATTAGGGAACGAAGCCTTTAAACAAGGAGAGTTAAATCGCGCTAAGCATTTTTATCAAAAAGCTTATCAACTTGATCGCAACGTTCATGGTAGCTACTTTGGGCTGGCAAAAGTTGCCTATGAGCAAGGCGATAGAAAAAAAGCAGAGTATTACCTCAACAAGGCATACAAAGCATCTGTCTTCGAACACGACAAAGCGCGCTACGAAGGCAAACTGGCCTTATTGAGAGGAGTTGCTAGTAACCAATTGAATTTAACAGACAACGATGAGAGATAACAATAATAATGAAGAAATGTTCTTTCAAGCTAATCGGCATGATGCTGGCCGCGATATGTACCACGAATGTATTGGCTCAGTCGCGACATCAAGGTATTGCTAATGTTGATAATATATTGGTGCAAGATTTACAAGCTCTCACAAGTGCTCGTCACCAAGGCCGTAAAAGTGGTGCTCAATCGCCTAACATCAGTGCCCAATATATTTTTGCTGCTTTTGAGCAATTAGGTGGAAACCCGATCTATCAGCACTTTACCTTTAGAGCAGGTATTTTTAGTAAGGACGCAGGTCACAACGTCACGGCGATTTTACCTTGCACTCAACCTCGATGTGATAAGGCCATCGTTATCAGCGCGCATTACGACCATTTAGGAACCACAGGACAAAGACATTATCCAGGTGCCAATGATAATGCATCTGGCACCGCTGCAATGTTGCACATTGCGAGGCAACTTAGTAAAACAAATCGCGCTCGCGATATATTGTTTGTCGCAACCGATGCAGAAGAGCGCGGCTTACATGGAGCGAAACATTATGCCAAGCACCTTAAACGAGAAGTTGAGCTCAATATCAACCTTGATATGTTAGGAATAAATAACAACAACCGTTTATTTGCATTGTTTTCACCGGGTTTCAAGGAATATAAATCTGAGCTCCAGAACAAGGCGCAATCTTCAGTAAAATTGACCATAGTATCGTCACAACGACAAATTGAGCGTTATATAAATAACCCAAGAGTTGATTGGCACAAAGCAAGCGATCACTACGCCTTTTATCGCCAAGGGATCCCCTATATTTATTTTGGTATGGGTGAAGATAAACATCATCACACCACCAGGGATACACTAGAGAATATGGATCTAAATAAGTATCAGGCAGGGGTTAACCTCATCAATGACTTTATTTTGTCATTAACTCGTTCACCTTTTGACTCTACCAGCTGAATTTTTTGTGCTTTTGTCAGCTGCTTAACATGCCACTCAAGTTTTGCAGCTTGAGATTTAGTACCTGCAGCACATTGAAATTTTAACGTTAAGGGCCCTTTACCTTTTAAATTTTTTGCCCCCTTCCCAGCCTGATGCTGCTCTATGCGCCGCTCTACATTGGTTGTTATTCCTGTGTACCAATGACCAAAGCGCGTTTCTAGGATATATAAGCTCCAAATAGCTTGGTGATCCGTTTTATTGGGCTCGTTAAGTAACATTTTTCCTAGCACTAACAGGCTCTCCTCAAAATCTTATCAATGACTTCTACCACACATGGCAGCTCTTGCAACTTATCTGCGAACTTTTTACACTTAGTGCAGTCCAATTCCGCTAAGAGACTTTACCTTCTCTGTGCAATCGGTATCATGCAAATAACTGATAATAAGGATACACAATTTCATGCTGTCTAATAAAACCCTTTCTGTTTGGCTCAGTGCTGTAGTTATGACGGTATTTATGTCTGGCTGTTCAAGCTGGATTTATCGCATCAACGTGCCACAAGGTAATTTCTTAGAGCAGTCAGATGTAGATAAACTTCGCGTGCAGATGACCAGAGAGCAAGTGCTATATGTGCTAGGTACACCGCTTGCTAAAGATACTTTTAACAACAATATCTGGCATTACCAGTACGTATTTAATATTGATAGAGACTCAGAGGTCAGAAAGTCATTTAGCGTTTATTTCGAAAATGACAAACTAGTTCGCGTGAGCGGCGACTTCGAAGAGCCGGAAGAATTTAACACCCCTTTAGACTCGTAAAGTCAAAGGGCACACATTGTTTCGTAGTCAAAGGGGAAAGGTATTTCCCCTTTTTTAATTAGCCTGAGGTTTGGATAAGGAATGAGCTAACTCATTGTTTTTAATACCACATTAAATTATACCCTTATCTAGCCAGAGAGTTTTAGGGATAACACCGCTTCCGCGTCCTGCTCTCGCTAAGGTACCTACATCCTGTAGGCAAGGCGAATTTACGCACCAATAGTTGGCTATTGGAAGTGAATTCAACGCAGTTAGCGCTAAAACTGGCTGCTAGAAAGGCATTAACTATCCGAAGTTCAGGTTAATTATTCCTTATCTCCTAAAGAGACAGGTCGCCCACCGGTAACTTTGCTTGCACGGCCCTCTTCTTTTGCTTTTTCCGCACGGCGTCTGCGCGCCTCTTTTGGGTCTGCGATTAATGGACGATAGATCTCTATTCTGTCACCGTCACTCACTACTTGATGTAATTTTACTGTGCGATTCCAGATCCCAAGCGTCAAGTCATTCGCATCTATCTCTGGGCATCTTTCTAATATCCCTGACTGTAGTACCGCTTGCTCAGCTGACGTCCCCTCAGGCACATCAACCGACAATGACGTCGCGCTGTCAGGCAATGCAAATACCACTTCAACCTTTATCATCATCTCGCTCCGTAAACAATTTTGGCTCGCTGGGTAAACGCAGATACCATATTCTTGGCCACTTCATTGAATAGCTTGCCAAACGCCATCTCAATTAATTTGCTCGCAAATTCAAACTCTAATTTTAAACTCACCTTACAAGCCTGTTCATCAAGCGCGGTAAATTCCCAATAACCATTTAAAGACTTAAATGGTCCATCTACTAGGCACATTTTTACTCGATTGCCGTCAAATTCATTTTTTGTGGTAAACCACTTTTTTAGGCCGGCTTTCGAAATTTCTAGACTCGCGGTCATCCCTTGATCATCATTGCTGATAACTTTTGCATCTGAGCAATGCGGTAGAAATGCGGGATAAGCGTCAACATCATTGACCAATTCAAACATTTCCTTGGTGCTATACATCACCAAAGCACTTTTTTCTATCTGTGGCATAGACACTCCAAATCTTAATACAAGGATTTTACCAAGGTTTTGCAGATTTATCTTGTTTGCAGCCACTGACTAAGTAAAAATACGTCACATTAATGAAAAAGCGCTGTCTTAAAACAGGATTTATAGGTAGACTAAGCCATTATGGCAAAGAAAAATTCAAGTAAATCAAATAGCAATACCATAGCGCTAAATAAAAAAGCGCGTCATGAGTATTCACTACATGAAAAGTTCGAAGCAGGTATCGAATTACAAGGCTGGGAAGTAAAAAGTATCCGCGCCGGTAAAGTCAATATCTCAGATACTTACATCCATATCAAAAACGGCGAAGCCTATTTGTTGGCCAGTCAAATTCAACCGTTAAATAGTGCTTCTACACATGTGATATGTGATCCGCTTCGTTATCGTAAACTGTTACTAAATAAACGTGAAATCTCACGTCTTATCGGTGCAACCGAGCGTGATGGTTATTCTCTGATAGCCACAGCAATGTACTGGAAAAAGTGCTGGGTAAAACTCGAGTTCTATCTTGCGAAGGGTAAAAAGCAACACGATAAACGTGCTGATATTAAAGACCGTGATTGGTCACGGGATAAAGAACGTTTGATGAAACACAATGTACGTTAATTTATTTTAATATACGAACAGAACGAAAAAAGCAGGCTTAGCCTGCTTTTTTGTGTTTGATATCAAGTTAAGTGTAAAGCGCTTAACCTTTGTACTTTTTCATCACAAGTGTTGCGTTAGTACCACCAAAGCCAAAGCTGTTGGACATCACGGTGTTAAGCGGTCCATCACGGCGCTCGGTTACAATGTCTAAACCTTGTGCTTGTTCGTCCAATTCATCAATGTTAATTGATGGTGCAATAAAGTCATTATCTAGCATCAGCAAAGAGTAAATCGCTTCATGCACGCCAGCCGCACCGAGTGCGTGGCCTGTCATCGCTTTAGTTGCACTAATAGCCGGAGAATTATCGCCAAACAACTCTTGAATAGCACCTAACTCTTTCACGTCACCAACTGGTGTTGAGGTACCGTGCGTGTTTAGGTAGTCAATCGGTGCATCAAGACCTTGCATCGCTTGTTTCATACAACGTACAGCGCCTTCACCTGATGGTGCTACCATATCGTAACCATCTGATGTTGCACCATAACCAACGATTTCAGCATAAATGTGCGCGCCGCGAGCAAGTGCGTGTTCTAGCTCTTCAACTACCACAATACCGCCACCGCCAGAGATGACGAAACCATCACGATTTGCATCGTACGTACGTGATGCGCGCTCAGGCGTTTCATTATACTTAGTTGACAACGCACCCATGGCATCGAATTCCATCGCCAATGTCCAGTGTAGCTCTTCACCGCCACCAGCAAAGATAACATCTTGTTTGCCTAGTTGAATTTGTTCAACAGCATTACCAATACAGTGTGCTGATGTTGCACATGCAGAGCTGATTGAGTAGTTCACACCTTTAATTTTAAATGGTGTTGCCAAACACGCAGAAGTCGTGCTTGCCATGGTGCGTGGAACCATATAAGGCCCTACACGCTTTACGCCTTTTTCGCGCAGAATATCAGCTGCTTCAACTTGGTACTTAGACGAACCACCACCAGAACCTACGATAAGGCCTGTGCGTTCGTTTGATACTTGCTCTTCTGATAGCCCTGAATCTTCAATTGCTTGCGCCATCGAGATATAGGAAAACGCTGCCGCGTCCCCCATAAAGCGATGTGCCTTACGGTCAACGAGAGATTTTACGTCGATATCTATTTTACCAGACACTTGGCTACGTAGGTTGTAGTCTGCAAATTCTTGGTTAAAAGCAATACCGCTCTTACCTGCTTTTAATGACTCTAAAACTTCTTGCTTGTTGTTGCCGATGCTCGAAACAACACCGATCCCCGTAATAACGGCTCTTCTCATGGGTTTATTCCCTTCGATATTACAAATTATGCGTAGTATACGCTGAATTTTAGCGCCAAGTGGTCAGCTTTCCAGCGTACACATGTACTCTGAACCTAAATAACTAAAAATGCAACCAGACTATTGAGTCGAAAGACAGTAAAATAGTTCCCAAATAGTCGAACATAGAGTCTTTCATGATAAAAAACGCTCAAATACACTTCAACGATGCTGGTACCCCTGTTGCCGATAGTTTTGACGATGTCTATTTTTCCAACGATGATGGGTTAGCTGAGTCACATTACGTCTTTTATACTCAGAACCATATCGACGAGCGGTTACAAAATCATGGCAAAGACCGATTTGTCATCGCAGAAACTGGTTTTGGTACTGGATTAAACTTTCTCAACGCTTGGTATCACTTCAACCAGCGTAGCAAAGACGCATGCGTTAACCAACTCCACTTTGTCTCATTTGAGAAATATCCAATCCATATTGATGATTTAGTTAAAGCGCTACAAGCTTGGCCTACGCTTGCCCCGCTCGCCGAAAAACTCTGCCAGCAATATCCGATGGCCCTTGAAGGATGCCATCGCCTAGAGTTTGATAATGGTCAAGTGACCTTAGATTTATGGTTTGGTGATATTCACGATAATTTACCACAACTAAGTTTCGAACAAGCCGGATTTGTCGATGCGTGGTTTTTAGATGGCTTTGCTCCGAGTAAAAACCCAGATATGTGGCAACAAAGCTTATTTGATGCCATGGCCAATATGAGCCGGGATAGCGCTACTTTAGCAACATTTACCGCAGCGGGTTTTGTCCGCAGGGGACTACAAGACGCCGGCTTTGCGTGCAAAAAAGTCAAAGGGTTTGGTCGCAAACGCGAAATGGTGGTCGGAACGCTGAGCCGTGCCAATAAAAACTCCAATACTCCAGCGTATTACAGCACCACACCGCGTAAGCTAGAGAGTATCGCTATTATTGGCGGCGGTATTGCCTCAAGTTGTTTGTTGTATCACCTTAGTAAACGTGATCTTGGCGCAACACTTTTTTGCCAAGACGACGCGTTAGCCAAAGGCGCTTCTCACAATCGTCAAGGCGCGCTATATCCAAACCTGCAAGCAGATCACACGCCATCGAGCGAGCTATACGCTCACAGCTTTTTATATGCAAAGCGCCTTTATCAGCATATTGCAAATACAGGCTACCACTTCGCACACGATTGGTGTGGCGTACTCTTGCAGTCCGTTAGTGAGGCCAAACGAGCGCAACATCAAAACCTAGCCGAAAAGGCAACTTGGCCACATGATTTAATTCATGCCGTCGACGCCAAGCAGGCTTCAGCTATCGCAAACACCATGCTGCCCTACGGTGGACTCTATATTCCAGAGGCCGGTTGGCTAAACCCTGCAGAGATAACGCAAGCAGTGTTTGATGCAGCTCACGCGTTAAAAGCAGTTTCGACTTATTTTAATACTGACATACAAAAGCTCGAAAAAACCGAGAGCGGCTGGCTGTTACACAGTGAAGATAATACGTTTGGGCCGTTTTCAGATGTATTTGTCTGTGGCGGTGAGCACTCTGACCGATTCGAGCAAACCAAACATGTTCCTTTACACGGCGTCCGCGGTCAGGTCTCTCATGTTGATGCTGGAGAAGAATCACAAAAACTCAATACCGTACTTTGCCATAAAGGGTACTTTACTCCTGCAATGGATGGGCAACATTGTATGGGCGCGACATTTGAAAAAAACAGCAAAAGCCGAGAGGTAAAAGCCGAAGATGATGTAGCTAACCGTGCCCAGCTTGAACGCTTTTACAAAGACACGGAGTTAGCCGCGAGTCTTGGCGAAGTCACCTCGGCAAAAGCCGCTGTACGTTGTTGTTTTAACGATCATTTGCCTATGCTTGGTCAAGTCCAACATAACGATGAGTTTTGCTCGGCCTTTGCCAATTTAAGAAAGGGAAAACACTATGGTTTTGGAAATCCAGCACTACCCTATCAAGGAATTCATATTGTTACCGGTTTTGGCGCACGAGGACTGTGCAGCGCTCCGCTGGTTACTGAGCATTTAGTTGCAACTCTACTTGGCGAAGCAAGACCTTTAAGCGAGCGAGTACATCAGGCAATCCACCCTGCCAGATTGCTCGTCAGAGATTTAATTAGAAGTAAAATCTAATAATGGCTAAGGCATAACATCACCTAGATCTAGATATTATGCCTTAGCGCTATACGCCCATTACACGGTAGAATTTCAATATCAATTGCTAACGGAGGAGAGCGCATAACAACTAGGCTTTCTCGGGCAGCTTTTTCCTCGAGTACAAATCACCCGAACTGAGCCCTCAAGTCCTCTTTCAATCCACTGGATATTTAAAATCTTGGCGACACGGAGTAATTGGGTTTTCATATGATAGGGCACCACGCTCGCGCCACCATGGCTAATACAAGCTTTTTGTAACTCTCCAATCAAGGCGTCAGCATCAATCCCTTGTGCATTAATAGCAGGATTGAGATCAAGACCCGCGCACAGCACCCTTGGACGATTCGCAACATCAACAATTTTTACTGACTCACAGCAATACAGACGCGGTTTGCCATTGACGTTCAGGATCGAAAGCTGAGCACTGGCACTATTGCTATCATCATGAAATTTACGAAATACGGCCCAGTGCTGACACGGATCGGCAACGCTACGCATATTGCCCCAAGGTAAAGGAATGCCATTGCCCCGATACACCGCCTTGAGTTTACCGGCTTGATAAGCATCAAAATAATGCCAATGTGGATAAGGTGAAACCGATGTCATTCTGCGCATTGCGACGGAAGCAGAAATACCAAGTTGCTCATGGACGCGCACATCGTAACCTCGGCTTTCGAGTAACTGCCGAAATGGTGTACGGGGACACAATAAGGCCCCTGCAAAGAAGCTCGATTCAAAATCCTGCCACGCGCTCAAAATATCCTGAGCATTTGGAGTATCATGATCGGGGTTATCGTTACTTTTACGACTTTCTCCAGTAGTGAGTACACATTCTAAACCCTCACTATTGTGAAGCACGGCATGGCCAATATGAACGGCTAAATCGTATTTCATTCTCGCGGGATGTGCGTGCAATGCGCGATTTATAAACACCATGTTTGGCTCTTTGAAATAAGAAGTGATCATCCCCTCTCCGTCAGGCGATGATTGCTCAAACCACTCCACTTTTCGACCTTTTGCTATCAAAATTGCCATGAGATCATCACAGCTGAGATAGAGATTTTTACCTCCCACTTCATCGGCTGCTCGCTCTAAATCAGGAAAGTGGTTTTGATGGTGTTCTTGGTGGGCACGGATCAAAAGGTGCGCAAACTGCCTACCACTGATCCCCGCTTGGGATAGCATTTCTGGAATCGCAATTTGTAATATCTCTTTGGCAAATAGAAAGTTGGGCTCTAAAGCCATCCCCATTATCCCACCGAAATTGCCTTTATCTGGCGCTATCTCCGGTGCTTCAGGTTGACTGTCTAAAAACCACTCAATCGGTTTTTGAAATACATTAGAGAAGTTTTCGAGCATCGCTTCGCTTGGCGTACGCTGGCCTCTTTCAATCATTGACAGGTAGGAAACGGAAGGCGCGCTGGTTGGATCTTGCTTAACACATCGAGCCGACAAATCTTCTAAAGTCAGATGGTTACGCTTTCTTAGATTTCTTATTTTAGTACCCAAAAAGTGAGACTTTCTAATTAAGCTTGCAACTTTTGCCATGATTTCACACCCCATTTTTGTGAAATTCACACTGTGAAATTCTTTTTGTGAAATTATTTGAATATTTAACTTACACTCAAAATGTACACGAAACAACCAGAATATATTTCCCAATTTATGACAACATGAACAAGTGAGGTGGATCATGGCAGCGCAATTACAACCGCATACAGAGCAACCAATTGACGATACGAAAGCGCAACAGTCAATGCTGGCAAAACAGTATCTTGATGAACAATGTCCTTTAGAGTTTGGCTCACACATGGAGGTGACAGACTATGTGGTTTACTACAATCACCTGCTTGCGTTTTTTGCCAACGGCACCCATTGTGGTTTAAAAAATTGTAGCCAATTCGTCGCGCTTTGCGGTCACCGAGAAACGCCTGAGGCTGTTTTGCTAAAACAGGACGATGGCTTACATATTGAAATTACCTTCAATCGCACCGGAATGCTCGGCCAATTTGATAGCGCCCATATCGAAGATATCATCGTCGAAACGCCACTGGCGTCTGTGGTTGGTAAAAAGACTAAAACCCAGCTACAAAAACTATGGATGAGCTTTTATCACGGGGTGCAACAACCAGCAGGAAAAGCCTGTTATCGTGCCAAAAATGGGGATGATTATGAACTTTGAGTAAACACTCGATAATTTGTAATCAAATCGCTCAAACATTCAGTAAGTTTTAAGCTAAGCTAATTAAAATACCGCTCTTTTTTCGACTGAGCACATGACTAAATTGCTTAATTTTCTAAAAAACATTAACTGGATGCTTTGGGCGCTCATACTTGGCATTTTTGCTGGTTTAGTTTTCGGTGAACGGTTATCATTTTTAAAACCTATCGGTACAGGTTTTGTAAACCTGATGCAAATCACCATTCTCCCCTATATTGTCGTCAGCCTTATCGTGGGTTTAGGCAAATTTAATCCCGAACAGGTTAAAAGTATTCTTGCAAAAGCGGCGCTAGTCATGATCTCCATTTGGGTGGTAGGTCTTGCTGTGATCTGGTGCTTTATTATGACATTACCAGCGCATGATGCCGGGACCTTTTTCTCCCCGGCACTGGTCGCCGCTGCTCCCGAAGTAGACTTCGTCAAACATTATATTCCCGCTAATCCATTTGCTTCTATGGCGGAAGGTAATGTACCTGCCTTAGTCATATTTTGTATTGCGCTAGGTATGGCGCTTATTTCCAATCAAAAGAAAAACCGTTTACTGGATGTGTTAGAAGTCGTTGGTCAAGGTCTGTCGGTGATTTCCAAGAAGATCATTGCCATCTTCCCTATCGGCATTTTTGCGATGACAGCAAGCACCGCTGGCACCATGAGTGCAGAAGAACTGTCTGAATTGCAAGTATACTGGGTTGTCGTTTTATGTGTCGGCGTGTATTTGATGTTAGTACTACTCCCTATGCTTGTTGCCGCACTCACCCCTGTTAAATACCGCGACCTCATCATGGTTATGCGTAATGCATGGATAACCGCATTTAGTACCGGAAACGTTTTTATTGTATTGCCAGTGATCACCGAGGGGATCAAAGATCATTTACGCAAAATTAAGCAAAGCGACGAAAGCTCTGATCACATCGCTGAGGTGTTAGTGCCTATCGCTTATACCTTCCCGAGTTTAGGAAAGCTTACGACCCTCATTTTTGTCTCTTTTGCAGCATGGCTTACCGGCAACCAAATCGGCATCGAACAAATTCCTAATGTGTCTTTGTCGGCGATGCTAAGTTACTTTGCTAACGTACATATCGCTATTCCCTATTTGCTCGATACCTTGCGTGTCCCGGCTGATACTTATCAGTTATATCTATCAATGTCAGTACTCACCGCAAAGGTGGTTTCACCGACCACTGTGGTGTATATCTTCGCATTTGTATTTTTATGTATTTTCATCAACCGCAGACAATTACACCTAAAACGCGTGCGCTCGGTTTATTATTTAACGCTACTATCTGCACTACTCCCAGCATTTATGTTGTTGAGTTTTACGGCAAATAATTACCTCGGTAAACAAACTAAATCGGCCGATGAGGCCATTGCTAATATGGTGATCTCAGATACCGTCCCTGCTCATGTGCTTAGCTATGTCCCTAAAGCATACCAAAGTGGTGAGTTGTCTTTAACGAATATCGATGTGATTAAAAAACGTAACCTGCTGCGTGTCGGATATCTTATCGATAATGTGCCATTTAGTTACTTTAATCAAAAAGACCAGTTAGTGGGTTTTGATGTCAGCCTAGCACATAGGCTCGCATCCGACCTTGGGGTTAAAATCGAGTTTATTCCTTTTAAAAAGCCACAACTGGCAGAGTATCTCAACAAGGGATATTTCGATATTGCAATGTCCGGCCTTGAAATTAATATTGCCGACTTACAAAGCGTGCGCTTTAGTGACAAGGTATTGGAACTGCAACTAGCGCTCTTGGCCAAAGATCATGATTTGAAGAAGTTTGCTGACAAGTCAGCCCTACTTACGCTTGATAAGCTGAATTTAGCTCACGTTGAGTATGCTCCGTTACTCAAACAATTGGCGCAGCAAAACCCTAAGGTAAAAGTATCCGGTATTAACAATTTGCAAAGCTATTTTAAGCACCCAGAAAGATATGACGCCTTAGTGATCAGCGCAGAGGCGGGCTTTGCATGGAGCATGTTTTACCCTGAGTTTGGTGTTGTGGTGCCGGAAGGGGCGAGTTTGAAATACCCCGTTGGATTTGCTGTCGCCAAGCGTAATCAAGATTTACTGAGTTATGTAAATGCGTGGCTGACTATACAGCATACCAATGGCCGTATTGAAAAAACTTATGATTACTGGATCTTAGGAAAAGGTAGTGTACAAAAGCAAACTCGCTGGTCGTTAATGGATGAACTTGAAATCGACCCTAACACACTTATTGATAAACTGAAGTTCTAATACTAACGGAATAAAAAAACGCCGTCAGTTAACACATTAACTGACGGCAAGTCTACTCACTGGGCGAGCTAGCTTTCAAGCTCACTTTAACCTTAGCCAAACCACAAAATAAAACAAGTTTTTAACAAAAAATTCATTATTTTGATAGCCGACTTCGCAAACCACTACTGCGACTTACACTTCGATTCATACCCTGCACTATCACTTTATATTGCGCCACCAATTCAAACTGCTGTTTAGCTCGGGTTATCCCAGTATAAATAAGCTGGCGATTTATCCCCTGCTGCGCACGTTGAATGGGTGGTAGTATCATTGCCGTGTAAGCAAACTCAGAGCCTTGCGATTTGTGGATCGTCATCACGTATACTCTATCAAAGCTCGGCAATCTGGCAGGATAAAAGCGCCTAACGCAGCCCTGTTCATCAATAAATGATGCCTGTAGCTCACCCTGTTCGTCGCGTAAAATGATCCCGATATCGCCGTTAAACAGTTTCAGCTGGTAATCATTTTGGGTGATCATAATGGGCATACCAACGTAAAACCGTCCTGTCGGTTGCACTAATCCCATTTGACTAAGCTTGAGCTCTATTCTGCGATTTAATTCGTTCACACCGTAAGGCCCTTCTCTCACGGCCGCAAGCAATTGATAACTGGCAAACTCGCTATGAATGATGGCTTCACTCTCACCATGATGAATGGCAAGCAGGTATCGCTGGTATTGCTCCGCCGCTCTGGCAATTAAGGCATTGTAGGTTTCACTATTTAATTCATGATGCTGTATATCGCTAAAACCTTGCCCCAGCACGCTGTCTAATTGCCGCTTATTGTTACTATTTACGGCAAATGCTAACTGACCTATCCCACTTCGACTGTCAAAACGGTGACTTTTTTGTAAAAACGCCAGATTATCTTCCAACATAAAGTCAGCGCTGGTATCACCCGACTCAGGCAGGTTTTGTTTACTCAACTCAGCTAGCTTTGCTTTCAGTGCCTGACTGTAATGTGGTGCTTGTCCAAGCGTTAAGTTTTCACATAGATCGCTGAGTACGTTACCGGTATCTACCGATGCGAGCTGATCTTTATCGCCGAGCAAAATAAGCCGTGCATGTTTTGGTAGTGCATCCACCAGCTTCGCCATAAGCGATAAGTCCACCATGGATGCTTCGTCAACAATCAGCACATCAACATGCAGCGGGTTATCTTGATTGTGACGATAGTGAACGCTATTAGGAATAACGCCTAATAAGCGATGAATAGTTTGCGCCTGCTCCGGCAGTAAGTCGGCAAGCGCTGGCGGCAGGTTTAACCTCGCTTTCGCACCAATAATTGACTCACTGAGCCTCGCAGCCGCTTTGCCGGTTGGCGCCACTAGCTTGATGGTCAACGGCGCACTGTTATAAAGCGATTGTAAAATCGCAAGCAGTTTTGTGACCGTCGTGGTTTTTCCCGTACCGGGGCCGCCCGTGATGACACAAAATCGCTTAATGATAGCAAGCGTACAAGCCACTTTTTGCCAATCAATGTCTTCTTCACTGGCTGGAAAAAACGATGCCAACAGTGCACCCAGTTTTGCTTCGTCCAGCGTTACATCGGCTTTCGCCAACATTTCAAAGTGTCCCGCAAGCCTTGCTTCATAATTTGCTAATCTCGCCAAGTAGAGCTTATCAGCGTATAGCCGAAGCGGCTTATCTTCACCGACCGCAGGATGCTGTGCGAGCGCAGCAACGGCTATACCTGTGCTTGAAAATGGCGACAACTTTACAGATTCATCCGCAATCGCGTAGCTGAGCTCAAACGGATCCTGAAAATTAATACTGTCTAACTCTAAACAACTATGCTGACGTCCATGAGCGATTAATAATAGTAAAAATACATAGAAGTAATCGTCGTAGCCTTGCTGATTCAACAACTTGGCTAACGCGATATCGGCTTTACCAACTCGTTTGTGTTCAAGCAATAGCGCCTTGAAACCGTGATGGTCAAATGCCTCAAAGTCCATACTTAACTGGCTCATACAGACTCCTCAAATAATGCATCTAATTCTAATACCTGCTTTACGCTTAACTGATTGAAGAAAATCCCCTGATTGTCCGGTAATGCACGTAAGAACAAATAGTAGTTTCCACCTAAATGCTGCTCAGGGTTATAGTCCACGAGGCGCTGCTTTAACAAGCGGTGAAGTGCCACGGTATAAATCATATACTGTAAATGATACTGATGAGACGACATCGCAGCATTGAGGTTATCGTAGTGATAATCTTCTGGGCTATCGCCAAGGTAGTTGGACTTGTAATCGAGAACAAAAAACTGTCCTTGCCACTTGAAGATTAAATCAATAAACCCTTTCAACATGCCTGTCACATCATCAAAGTTTAAAAACGACTTTTGTCCAGTAATGTCACTGAGGATCTTGTTCAGCTTCACCGCACTGAGTGGTTTTAGTGGCAAGTAAAACTCCATTTCAACAATGCAGTCGTCCGGTGGCAGCACACCAAGTTGTAAATGAGGATGTGGCGCAAGAGATGCAGCCAAGCAGCTTGTTATCCAACGCTCAGCTGTCTCTTGCCATTCAGTCGCGATACCGAACTTATCCAAAGATTTAGTGACCGCTTCGGTCAGGGTATACTTATCTTCGTTTTTGGGGGAATGCGGCGCGGTAAAATCTATAAGCTCAAAGATTTCGTGCAAACAGCTGCCCGGCTTGGCCCCCTTAGGAAAAGTATAAGAGGTTTTTTCCCGCTCTTGGCGCTGCTCAGGCAAGTCCAGTAAATGGTTTTCGTCCACGGCCCCGGTTGGTTTATCACCATGATGCGTGTGGTAGCTTAGCTGGCTAAAGCTTGTGGTACGCCAATGTCGTTCAACCTGACCGCTGAAGGTTTTCGCAGACAGAGCTAAAGGCTTGTCTTCAAGTCTGGTGTTTATCGCTTGCTGTGGCGTGGTGATTTCATCTAATCTTACACATTCCATTGCCGCATGTGCTTTACATAACTGGCTTAAGGCACTTTGCCAAGCCTCGGCACTGTCGAAAGTTTCCGTGCCAAACAAGGCAAATCCTAAGGCCGTTTTGTGCAGTGCAGACTTTTTACTACGCCCTTGTTGAATGTCGTAAAGCCCAAGCTCGCAATAATGCACCGCTCGCGTCAGCGCAACGTAAAGTAAGCGAATATCCTCAGCCAGTCGTTCTTGCTCTGCTTTTTCTTTCGCGTCATCACTGGCTTCAAGGTCGACAACTAACTTATCCCCTTGGTGATAAACTAACGTATCAGGCTCACGAAACCCAAGTGCAAATGGCATAAAGACAATCGGATACTCCAAACCTTTTGATGCGTGCATGGTCACAATTTTCACCAAATTGGCATCGCTCTCTAAGCGAATTTGGCTGCTGCCACTCTGAGCATTATTTAGCTGCGATAAAAACCAACGTAACACACGACCCGTGCCATCAAGCTCTAATTGCTTATGCTGTAAAAGCTCAGCCAAATGACGGAAGTCAGTAAGCCAACGCTCCACTTCCATTCCCTGCTGCTGCCAAATCACTGGCAGCTCACAAGTTATCAATAAGTGTTCCAGCATCGCCATTGCACCAGAGCGATACCACAGCTGTGTTAACTCACTAAATAGCTGCAAATAACCTTGCCACTGCTGTTCATTAAACTGCAAGTCGTACAGTGCTTGGTTGTTTAAATAAAATAATGGTCCCGCAAGCACGCCTCTGAGCGCCGCTTCGTCGTAACTCCCGTGCAGTACATCAAGCAGTTGATACAACGCGATTGCTAGCGGCTGCCTAAATACACTATCTCTGGCAAGGTATACACTGGCAATATCGAGTTGATTTAAGGCTCGTTTTATCAAGCTCGCTTCTATGCGGTCGCGAACTAACACACAGATATCCGCTGGCACAACTGGGTTTTCGCCAATCTTCGCAACCCCCGACCGCCCTTGCTCGATAAGCGCTGCAACTCGACCAGCGAATGCTTGGCTTAGCCGCGCTTGCGCGGCGCTTTTGTTAAGCGCTTCATCCTCACTTGGTAATACACTAAAGCGCAGAGCTGACGACTTTTTAGACGCGATAGTAAATTGCGCATCCTCGGCTTTACCTTGCGCGCTCACCTCAATGAAAGGGATATCTTTGTTGTAGATAAAACTATTGGGGTGACGAGTAAATATCGTATTCACTGCGGCAACCACGTCACTATCGGAGCGATAATTGGTTGCAAGCGTATACTGCCTGTCTTGCGCGACTCCTTGCTTTGCACCGATATAAGTAAAAATATCCGCCCCGCGAAAGCCGTAAATGGCTTGTTTTGGGTCGCCTATCAAGGTTAATGCCGTATTTTCCTTTGCGTAAACTCGGCTGAAGATCCCATATTGTATGGGATCGGTATCCTGAAACTCATCTATCATAGCAACCGGATATTGCAGTGCGATTTTTTCGGCTAAGCGCTCACCACTATCGCCCATCAGCGCTTGATACAGCTGCTTAAGTAAATCGTCGGGAGAGATCAAGCCATATTCTTCTTTGTGGGCGTGAAGCAAAGCTCTTACCTCAGTCACCGCTTGTTGCACTAACGCGATTTTAAGCCCACTCCCGACCAATTGGTGGAGCTCTGCCAAGGTATCAAAGTGACGAATAAGTTCGTGCTCCAGCGGCGTTGTATTCTTTTTATATTGAGCAACATCAGCAAGGCTTTCACTGCCCCAAAGTCCAAACGAGTGATTGCTGCTACCAAACTCAAACCACCACTGCTCACTGTTGACATAATTTTCAAGAGCTTGAAGGTTATCCTTTCGCCCTGGTGCACGATTGCCTGCCAGCCCCGATTTTTTCAACACATTGATGTAGTCAGTTTTGACTATTTCGGCCTTTAGCCACAGTGCTAATGTTTGGTATTTTTCACGTGCGGCAAACACTGCATCTAAGGAAACAGAGGGTTTAATTTCGGCATTTTCTCTTGCTAATAACGGTCTAACTTGCTTCGCCAGTGCATAAGGCGTAGCAAATTGCTCTATCACAGCCTGTGTTTTTTCTGTGTCTAGCGGGTAGACAAAACGTCGCCAATGATCTGCCATCGCGGCATCAATCAGCTCGCTCTCATCGAGAATAAATTCGAGGTTAAATGCCACCTTAGACTCAAAAGCGTGTTGCTTCAGCATTCTTTGGCAAAAGCCATGAATGGTGAATATCGCGGCCTCATCCATTGACTTAGCGGCAGCATCAAGGAGATCAAAGGCGCGCTTTTTATCTTCAATTTGCGCCAAAATGGCATTGATCAGTTCATCTTTACAGACTTCACCTAGTAGCACGTCTCGAGCTTGAATAATGCGTTTTCTCACTCGGTCTTTGATCTCTTGTGTTGCCGCTTCTGTGAAAGTTACCACTAAGATTTGTTCAACGCTTAACGGCTCATGTTGTTGATCAGAAGTGCGCAAGCCTAGTAAATAACGCAGATATAAACCGGTGATGGTGTAAGTTTTCCCCGTGCCTGCACTGGCTTCAATTAGGTTTTGGCCACTTAAAGGCATAGTAATGGGGTTAAGCATCTCCATGACGTACCTCCTCAGCGGCATTAAGAATAGGTGTTAACAAAGTAAGGCTAAGTGCGCAAAAACGCGCTTCATGAGCTGACAAATCGCTAAAGCATAGTTGAACATAGGGATCTTCTCCCTCTCCTCGACCAACATATTGCGGCTTAAATTTATATGCGGCCTTTTTAATATCCTGTGTCTTGGCGTATTCCATGCTAGAACTTGGGAAAAATGCCACAGGTTCGCTCAGCGCTTGTTTATAAAAAGCCAGCCACTGCTCCAAATATTGCTGAGCTTGTGGTTGTGAAATAGCGGTAAAGTGCACGCTTTGATCTAGCCCAACAATATAAGTCGTGACTTCATGCCCCATTACGCAAGCCGCGCAGTGATGTAAAAACCCTTTAATTAAATCTTTCGCTTTAATACTGGCGCTGCGATAGTACACTTGCCTGTTTTCATACACACAATCAAGCCAGCCAACCAGCAAATGCTCTGCAATACCAAGTTTTAGCTCTAGAGGCTCCTTTGCTTCATTAAGCAAAGGCGTTAGTACCTTAACCATAGGTTCAACGCGGGTCAGCAGCCCCTCTAGCTGTAGTTTGCCGATGTTCGCTTGTGGCAGCGAGCCTCGTTGTAAAATCTGTTCAAGATTTAAGGACCGTTGTTGTAGCTGAGCATCCAGCACTTCATCTAAATATTGATAGCGCTCCAATGCATCTAAGGCGAAAGGCTCTTCATCAAGTGTTAACGCTTCTATTGGTTTGAGTTTAATGCCCAGCGCTTGCTGATAAAATAACTTTTGCGGCTCGCAAACGCCTCGCAGCAAATCGCTAAACTCAATTTCTGCGTCTAAAACTGGTACTAACGGTTTTACCTCATCAGCATGCGCCGCCCTATGCTGCCAAAGCCAAGTACGATTGTAGCTCTGTAGTGAGCCCGCTTTAAAATGTTCGGGATTAAAAGGTTGTAATGGCAGCTGTGAAGTTAATCGAGTGACTAAAGACTGCTTTGGCATGTCTTCGAAGTAAAAGCTGCGATCTAAATATTCTGTCAATTCGCTGACTAAAACGGATGGCACTTGGGCTTCGTTGTTAAAACAAGAGCGGCCAATATAACTGATATACAAGTTTTCTCGAGCACTGAGTAAGGCTTCTAAGAACAAGTATCTGTCGTCTAGTTTTCGTGAGCGATCGCCTTTACGTCTCGTGGAGTGTGCGACTAAATCAAAACCAATAGGCTGCACGGTACGAGGATAGTCCGCGTCATTTAGACCAAGCATACACACCACTTTAAATGGAATAGCACGCATCGGCATCAGCGTACAAAAGTTTACCGCTCCGGCTAAAAAGCGCTGCCCAACCCCTTTTTCTCTGACGCCTTGCTTAACCAAATACGCTAATATTTTTGCTGAGACTGGCGCTTGAATATCGCCATTTTCATGGTGTTTTTCGATATTCTCTATAATCTGCTCAAGCTTAAGTAAATCCCAACTCTGTTCAGATTCTGACGAGTAAAATAGCGCCATGGCTTCACGTAGAATTGCTGCGAAGTTCGTTAAGGTCTTTTCGCTGCTGAGTTGTAGTTTTAACCAAATCAGCGCATCAACAAAGCCGATAAGCTTGTTAAGTACCGCCACCGACATACCTTCGACTTCATCAGCAGGATAAATGGAAGCGAACGGCGTCTGTTCATCGTTTGTTGCAACCCCTAAGAGCAAACGGTTGAGTCCATGCTGCCACGTATTTAGTGGTATTTTTGGCAAGCCATATTCGCTTTTATGGCTGTCGTTTAGGCCCCATTTAACACTGACCTGATCAAGCCAATAGCGAATTAAGTCAAACTCATGGCTTTCAAGGTTAAACTGTTCGGCGATCGGCGCAACGCCCAGCAAATCGAGAATATCCGACACGCAAAAACGGTTATTGGGTAAGTCTGTCAACGTCACAAAAGACGTTAAAATAGGCCGCTCTTGCTCAATTGCAAGATCAGAAATCGCATAGGGGATCCGCAGATTGTCTTCACTACTGTCAAACACAGCTTTAATAAATGGCGAATAGGTGCCCACATCAGGCATCATGACGATAATGTCTTTAGGCGTCAGACTAGGGTTTTGTTCAAACTGATTGAGTAAATAATCATGGAGCCGCTCGACCTCACGCAGTGGCGTATGGCAATCCTGAAAAACGATACTGGTATCATCGGCCATAATGGGTAACTTGCCCTGCTGCGAAACAAACCAATTTGGATCAGCAGTTAACGACTCTCCTTTAAATGCCAACTGGTAGATCTCTTGCTGAACCTGACCAAGCAGACTGTCATCAAACGCGTCATCAAATCCATCAATCCAACTGGCATCAAGCTGCAATAATTGCTCAAAATAGTCACGCCCGAGCTTTCCCCATGAAGAGAGTAGTGGATTGCCAACGTAATAATACTCGCCGTCTTTCGCTTCGAGCTCTGGCATTTTGGCGTATTTTGCGGCGACTTTAGCTCGAGTCTTCTCATCGACTAAATCTCCCCAGTAGTGTTCACTAGGGTTAAAAAAGAATAAAAATACATTCGTTTTTTGGCCAAGCGCTTGAAAAATATCAAGTTGGCTGGTTGATATTGCCGACAATCCAAATATACAGATCCGCTCGGGAAGCTTGCCCCTTGGTGCATTGGCCAGCCCTTGCAGTAACTTATCGTGCATGTTGGCACGGTGATATGGACTTTGTTCAAGCGCTTCAACATGGCTAACTAAGCGACGCCAGAGATCAGGCTGCCAAGGCGCGATGGCTTCAACATCCACATCGTTCAGCGTATCTTGGCCCTGATCCCAAAGCTCAATCCACTGGGGGCGATACATTAAATATTGGTCAAAAACGTCGGCAATTTTTTCACACAACGCAAAGAGTTTAATTCCTGAAGGGTCGTCACCTAAATAGTGCTTAAGCGCAATATATTGAGGCTTATCAATGCAGCCGGGTAATAGCGTAAATAGTTTCCAAGTCATATTGCCTTTATTAAAAGCGGATTCCTTGGGAACATCATCAATGAAATTTTGATATAGCTTCCAAATGAAGCTAGATGGTAATGGAAAGTCGACTTGTGCACTTATCCCTAAGTGTTGACTCATGCCTAGTTTGAGCCATTCAGACATACCAGGAGATTGTACTAACACCACTTCTTTTGCAAAAGGATTTGCGAGCGGTGCCGATTTCATGAGTGTGCAGAGTTGTGCCTGCAAGATTTCCATTCGATTCGATTGGATGATGTGTAACATGTTGTCTGCCATGCAGTTTAACGCTGTATTAAGTGTATCGGAATCTTCCTATAAGCGGTAGTTATTGAAGTTATTGCGAGTGCGCTTGAGTAGAAAATCAACAACCGCCGCTTCTCAGAAACACTTTTATACCTATTTAACCTGAGTTTCGTATAATTAATGCCTTTCTAGCAGAAAGTTTTAGCGCTAACTACATTGCATTCACTTGTTCTAAATGAGAAGTTTTTAACACAGCTAGCGTCAGATTTAATCCCTCAAATTGAGCACCTTATTAAACCAAATTGGTATTAGAACAAATCTATATCAGAGCTCTCTTCCGGCGCTTCAATTTTATGCTCAGACAGCAACGCTTCGTAAAAACAAAGCATATCGCGACCGTTATCTTTTGCGTAATAAAGTGCTTTGTCGGCATTTTCAAGCACAGTGATAGGGAAATCATATGGACTAATGCGAGACATTCCAACACTGACGGTGAGCTTTTTTACGAATGGAAAGTGAGTATTTCGTACCAACTCCATAAACTCGTCCATCTTAGCTTTTATCGAATCGTAATCGGTTGGCTCAAAGACCAGTACAAATTCTTCGCCACCGAAGCGAAACAATAAGTCTGTGGATCGAAAAAACTGACGCATACGCTGCGCTAATAACAGTAAAACTTCATCTCCGCATACATGTCCATAGTTATCGTTGACTTTTTTGAAGTGATCGATATCCATGATAGCAAGCCACGAGGTTGCGCCTTTATGCACCGAGCGCACATCACCATGCCATACCGTTTTGTGTTGTTTGATAACTTGCTTTTCAATCAGTTGCTTTAAACGTTTTTCAAAGGTTTGACGGTTCAGTAGTCCGGTGAGTTTATCACGCTCGTTTTCGTGAAGAATGGTGAGATAATTTTCAAAAATGCGGCAAAATGCATTAAGTAGTACTTGATCTGCACTCGACAAGCCCGTACTGATAACTGCTATTGCACCAACCGGCTTTTCCTGAAGGCTGATTGGCACCCAACGATGCTCAGTGCCATCTTTCGCTTGTACCGTAATGATACAGGCCGACTGCAAGCAAGAAATTAATTCCTTATCTGGCTCTTTAACTAGGCTTCGCTCTTCCCAATCAAATTCCTTATCGGAGAGTTTTCTTAAGAGCAGGCTTCTCTCTATCGCGATCTCTCCAGGAACGAGCAAGTCCTTATAGACAGCGACCTCTTTACAGCCTATGAACTCTTGAATAGTAGATACTAAGCTATATTCAAGAGAATCAACGTCTCTCGTTTTTGTTATTTTGATAACGGAATTTAGTAAATCTTCTTGCATGTCCGACGCACTCACAACTGCATTGCTGGCATATTATTACACACTTAGCGAACAAATAAACTCCAAAGTACTCCTTTATTCCTATCAATGTTAAAAAATAAGCTACAATCCAGTTGATTATTAATTAGCAAATACTTGAGGGTTAAACACTTAACTGCTCTCAAGCTTAATTGATAAAGATGACAACTTTTGCATCAAAAGTTTTCGCTTTACCACTGACGCCTGATTTAAGCTTATGCAATGTACAAAAAAATGCCAAACTTAAGTGTTTGGCATTGCTATAAATCCATACTTATGGATTGGTTTTAGTCTAATGTTGCAAGCATAGACTCATCATACTCTTTCACGGCTTGACCAGCTTGCACCTTCTCCACATAATCAGGATTAGCAATAAACGGCCTACCAATGGCTAATAAGTCAAATTGTTGGTTTTGGATAGCCTCAGCACCTGATTCAGCCGTATAACTCCCCACACCTACTAACGTCCCTTTATAAATGCTGCGTAAGTAAGCTGAAGCACTGCCGCCCAAATAATCAAACTCCATTGCATCGTCGAAAATACCGAGATGCAGATAGGCTAAGTTGCGACTGTTTAACGCTTTAAGTAGGTAGTCAAATACCGCTCTGTCTCTTTGGTCGCCATCCATATTGAAGTAAGCACCCGGTGACACTCTCAGACCCACTCTGTCGGCACCAATACGCTCAGCGATAGCATCTGTCACCTCCAAAGCAAATCGGCTCATATTTTCTGGTGTTTGACCATACTCATCGGTACGCTGATTCGCAGCGTAATGTAAAAACTGGTCAATTAAATAACCATTGGCACCGTGAATTTCAACCCCATCAAAACCTGCTTTTATCGCGTTTGCTGCCGCTTGGGCATAGTCGGCAATGAGTTTTGTAATATCTTCCTTCGTCGCTGCTTTTGGCGTTTGGTAGGTTAAATCACGCATTCTTGGAATTGAACCTTCGATACCAATAGCCGACGGTGCTAAAACTTCTCCGTCAAAAAAGTACGGGTGCGCAACACGCCCAACGTGCCACAATTGCGCAAACATTTTCCCCCCCTCAGCGTGTACAGCATCGGTTACTTTTTTCCACCCTGCAATTTGTGCTTGTGTAAACAAACCTGGTGTATTCGGGTAGCCTTGCCCATCAGGACGAATAATCGTCGCTTCACTAATGATTAATCCTGCTTTGGCTCGCTTAGCATAGTACTTCACCATGTCATAGGTAGGAACTAAATCGTCGTCTGCCATACAGCGCGTCAATGGCGCCATCAAGATGCGATTATTGAGTGATATCGTGTTATTTAGCTTAACATTTTCAAAAAGTACCTGTGGCATGCGTGTCTCTCCATATTTGAATATACATTCAAGATATGGATTCTTGAATCATTATTCAAGTTAAACCTTTACATTTTTTTCATTGTTATCAAAAATAGGGGTGAAGTATTGGTATAATGACGGCGTTTAAACCCATTTGGTGCACCTAGGAAATCGATGAGAACAGCAGAGTTTGATAGAGAAACCGTACTGAGAAATGCCATGCAAGCATTTATGACTTATGGCTACAATAAAACCAGTATGCCCAAACTGACCGAAGTAACCGGACTCCATCCTGGTTCTATCTACTGTGCGTTCAAAAATAAAAAAGGTTTGCTATTAGCCGCTATAGATCAATATCAAGCAGACCGACGAGTGCATTATCAACAGCTGTTCGAAAACAGCACTAGCCTTCGCTGCGCACTTGAGCGATTCTTACAAGATCTCGTCGGTGAGTGTTTGGGCGACGAGTCAAAGAAAGTGTGTTTGCTCACCAAAACGCTTAATGAAATTGGCGAGCAGGATGCGGAAATTCAAACGGCACTCAGCGCTAACTTGCACCAATTTGAATCACTGATCAGGCAACAATTTTTAATGGTTTGGCCCGATAGTGAAGCATTAAGTGAAGATGAAGCCACAAAGAGAGCGCGTTTTTTCATTATGTCTGTATATGGTATCCGAACTTATGCAGCGACTCAGTGCGACAGCTCACACCTAAATGCGCTGGCGGATAGGTTATTGGAAGTCTCTATTTAAAGCCGAGAGCTTTGAGCTTGGCTAAACTGCTGTTTAAACGTATCGTGTAAACTCTTGTCTATGAATTCGAGATGCCAATTAATAAAGCGCTCGTCCACCGTCAAGCCCGCCAATACAGAATTAACCGCCGCTAAAAACCCGCGTGTAACGGGTGTATCCCAACAAGCGATATGCCCAGTAATAAATGGAGCAAAACCACTAATCGCAATTGGTACGGGTTTTTCTGATGCGTCTTTCGCGTGGTATGTAATAACCGAGGGATATTCAAGCAGCAACTCAAAGCGCTTGCTCATCAACATAGAATACATTTGTGCTTCGTTTTCGCTGCCTTCTTTCACGTAGAGCTGATCTGGTGGAGTCTGCTGTATCATGGCATCGGCAATATCACCATATGAGCGCTCTTTTTCTACGCCCAACAACCATTTGGGATGACTCGTTAACAATGCTTCTAGGTTTTGCTCGGTTTGTGCAGAAGACAATTGCGCGGAAGGTGCAGCAAAAACTTGTAGCCCTAAAAAGTAAGTGGTCGGCTCAGAAAATAGTAATGTTTTACTGCGCGCTTTATTCACAACTAAGTTTCTAACGCACTCCCCTTCACCACCTGCAATATTTTTAAGCGCACGATCAACACTGGCATCAGACTGTGTAATCTCAAACTGAGTTAATTGGCTTTGCAGATAGGAAAATACACGACTCTCAGTGAGGACACCTTGAGAAGGGTTATTGTAAATTGTGATTGCTTGCGGCTGGGGCTGAGCGATTGAATAGCTACAACAAAGTAGCAAACCAGATAGTATGCCAAGTCTATTCATTGATACTTCCTTTTATTTCCCGTTGATACTTCCCACAGTAGTCTATTTTATACTGCAAATTATATCGTTGGAACAGATTCAAAATAAGTAAAACTGCAATTCGTCCTTTTCCGGATGTTTTCACACAACCATTTTATTTACTTTCGATACTTTTCATAGAAAGAGTCAATTGAGCATTCAAATAGCGCTTTTATATGATTTTTAGCCTCTGGAATTGAGACAAGCTTAAAATCGACGGAAACAGATTTACCACCAAATAGTCCAAAAGTAGCTGGCTTAGACACAACATCCAAAGTCAGTAATCCGCTGTTATTTTCTATTGGTGTCAATTGGTAAGAGGCGCACTTACCACCTTCATCGCCAAGTATAAAAAAGAACCCGCCACCTTCCCCTAGTGCCTCAAACAATTCCAATTCTTTGTCCCAAGGGTAATGATCAATAACATCCCAAGCCTCACGATAAGATTGTAATTCTTTTTCATAATTGATGAGCTCAGTGCCACCGTCACGGTGTTGATAATAGACTTTAACTCGTCTCATTAAATTTTCCTTATCCACTAACATCACATTTTTTGAGAATTTGCTGCCGTAGAAAAACCTTCAGCAGCTTAGTTGACATACTCTACATTTGCGCCGCAAATACGTCATGTATTTTCTCTCGCGTTAGTTGGTTGAAATCACCGTCATGATAGTTTTCGACATATTCAATAAAGGCGCTTGGAGTGATAGTAATAGCTGACAGAAGCCAGCTCGAACCGTCATCTTCATCATTATTAAACTCTACAGCTCCCCAAGACCAAGTCGCTTCATTATCAAGTCGCCAAATGCAAAACGTGACCTCTTCTATTTCGAAAGCCTCGTCATTCAGTACTTCCAACAGCTCTGTTGGCGCTCCCTCGTACATCCCAAGCCGTACACCGTACTCTTCTTGAGCATGAGGGCTAACTTCCGACTCATGATCGAACCCCTTGATAAGGATCGACTCGTCTTTGATCACAACAACAATATTGTCGCCGCCCCCATTTTCGTAAGTCGCGATATCAATACCAGAGGCCCAATTTTCGGTATAAGTAAAACAGCGCAAATACTCATCATCAGAGATTTCAATATCTAATGCCGCACTGGCCTTAAGAGCCAACTTCAATTCCTTATTTGATATTTTGTTGAGTTCCATCTTTTTTCTCTATGTTGGAGGTGAGTTATTATGTAATTTAGCACTTTCTAAGGTCTAAATTATGATGAGTGTCGCTGCTTTTTTGACTTTCAGAGTCAACTTCCGGAGCAGCTTAATTATGCTACTATCGAGCTTATAGTAAAATCCTAATAGGAACGCAGAAATTTCTCCTAATGCTTCAGGGGATTTGACTATATCTTATGACTAAGAGCGGATGTTTTAGCACCGATAATACATCATGTAAATGCATCAAGTAGTCTCAACTATATAAAACCAAACAGAGAGAAAAATGTTTCTTTCTACTATTTTACTAACGAATGCTGACTTAACCCTTCATATAAGAAAGGGTTAAGTAAGCACAGGGACAGACAATATGGATATATCAAATACCCAATGGCATGCTAAAACCAAAGCTTCGCCTGCTACCTCATATCGTTCGAATACGGATACCAACCAGAACAATGCACGCAATACACAGGTGTCTGTTTCTTCATTGGCTGTGAAACTAAAAGAAGCACAACAGGCGATTGACGCAGCTCGTTTAAATCAGCAATCATTTCCACAGAATAACAACGTTTTAACGTGGCAAGCGCAAAGCAATCAAGAAAAGATTAATTCGGCTAAGTGGGAGTTTGAGCAACTGTCCAAACCTCAACTGGAGACTATCGCCATGGATCCCAGTAATACCTTTTCAAAAGCAGAGAAGACTGCTGCTTACGAAAAGTGGCATGCACTTGATCAACGAGCGTTGTCTGAGCTGAAGCGGAACGCCCTCAATGATGATAATGCAATGACATCATTTGAAGCTGCGCTATACACACATAGCCAGACATTCTCAGAACTCGGTAAAGCTATGCTCCCTGATGATTATCTTTCGCAAGCACAGTCACACTTCGAGTCAGCGCTCCAAGACATGAACTTATCAGCGCATACAATGAGCAATCAAGCTGAGCATTACTATAGCCTAATGGTTACAGATCTGTTTGCTGGCAATGAACCTAAAGTGCACAATGGCGCTGAAGGGATGTCTTCACATAACTTAGAACGCAGCAACTATGACTTCTTGACTCATAAAGACAGATTTATGCTGGCTGATATGTATGAATATGCAGAGAAAAGTGGCATAGATTTCGAGTATATTCAAAAACTTGCTAGTGACATAGGAAACTACCGACGACATGATGACGGCAAATTACTCAGTAATTTCAACGAGGGGCATTTTAATACCGAAGGCCAAAAGCTCACTGTCGGATTTACGCAAAGAGATCAAGCCTCTATAGATCGCCTGATGAATAATGGTGCACTATCTTCCAGTGCTCTGGACGCGGGCTTTGTATCTTTTATCACAGACCCAGGCCTTGGCGTACTCTCTCACCAAGGCAGCTACCAGTTTCTGGCACATATAGCGGAAGTAACAGCCGGTATTGCGACCAGTGACTCAGCAACGCAATTTAAAACGTTCACCGAGGCAAGTAGCATCAACGAGCGCTATGTCATGACCCAATCTGAAGAGAGTATTTCCCTCCCAGAACCGGATGTGACATGCAAAAACGGGGTCTGTGAGGTAACCGAAAAAGGACGGAAAAATGGCGTAACCTTAACGCAAAATACTCAAGTGCTCGCACCGCCTATTGAGTTCAAGCCCGCTCAATTTGATACCCTACTCCACCTGCAAACCGACCCCGATACTCAGAAATCAGTCTGGTTCGAATGGCTTTTAGAAAAGTAATTTTTAAACTTAAAGTGGGCGTTTCGTATTTTTGTAAATAAGATAGCGAAGTTATCTCCACCTTATGTTCGTTTGACTTAATATCTATCGCTGAGACATTTAAGTTAAAATAAATCATAGATACCCACCTCAAATTCGGATGGCTGTGCTGTCTGCAACTCCAACCGATAATCTAAGGCTAAATGCACAAGCAAAGATATTTTAAATAAAAATGACGTAAGCCAGAATGGCTTTCGAAGATGCGCTGTATTTAGGAAATAAAAACGAAGTTTAGGGTTTTCATAACCCCAAAATGTCCCCAAAAGTACAAACGGATTTTAGTAGGTAATTGATTTGAATAAAGAAGGAATGGCGGAGAGAGAGGGAGTCGAACCCCAAAAACCAATATAAACACCCCTACATACCCCGCCATATCTACGTTTTAGAATTTAGCAGTGGATATGTTGGGGTATGTTTTGCTCTAAGATAGCCCCAAAATGTCCCCAACTTTACTGGATTTTCTCTTTGATTTCTTTGACCGACTCTTTCAACCAGCGAATATCTGTTTTGTTGGTCGTCACAGCGCCATACAAAAATATGGCGTTAGCCAGTATCGTGAGTATCGTGTCTTGACTGATGTCCATGCCTACCTCGCTTGTACGGTTGCTACTGTTTGTGGTGAGACCTCACCGTCTAACAACACCTGATACTCAGGCCGCAGCCTCATTTCAGCATCAAAAATGGTGTCCACCAATGCCTGATTTTTAGGGTTCAGCTTGATAACCGCTTCCAGCCATAGCTCATCTTTGACCTTGTAACTAAAATCCAGTTTTGATTTATCGAGGAAAAAGCCCGCCCACGCTCGTTCAATATCATGCGAGCCGTTCGCCTGAAATTGCAGTTTGGCCAGCAGATTCCCGAGCGGTTCGGTAAATGATTTTGAGCCGCTATTGATGTATTGGTAAATGTAGTAAACACCCCCAATAGTGAGCAATAGACTCAGGTTTTTGCTAATGAAGTTACCCATAAAATCCCCACTGAAAACCGCGCTGAATTTCATCCATGGAATACGGCTGCTCACCATTTTCCATTTGAATCATAGCCTCAATCACCCGCGGGTATTCGCTATCATCCAGTGTTTTATTACTGTCCACATTGGCTCTGCTCGACACGAACGCGATATATCCTGCCGTGTCATTCTCATTGGGTGGAGCCCATCGGCTAATAATGTCGCTGACATTTCGGATATCGTATTTATGCGCATAGGTTCGCAGAATGCGAGCAGCGGCGCGAATACCATGCTCAGCGGTTTCAAAAATGGCAAAACGGCCATCATTGCCCACTAACCCAACCCAGTTTTCACCCGCTTCAATATTCAACGGGTTGTTATTGCGGATACCCCGCGCGGCTTGTTGCGTTGTCATATATACCCCTATTCCCAAAACGATTAATGCGGTGATGATGTGTGTGGTGTCTAGTTTCATCAGACACGCTCCTCCAGCACTTGCGCGATGCCAGCCGATACCAACACAGGCACTTCTGCGTACAAATCTAAAAAATAAGTGAACGATGTGCCGTAGTACTCAAGTGGGTAATGGTCCCGCACATCGCCGTCGACAAAGCTCTCAACCATGAATACCCTGTGAGTACCTGCCGACATTCGCACTCTCGCGCGCATTTCACCACAACTGCGACCACCTGAACCAATACGCCATCCACCTCCGAATTCTAGCTGCTCGCTTTGCTCATCTCCGACTGTCCAGAATAGCGCTGGGTTGGTCTCGTGCACCCCTTCCCAATCGTAGGGGTCACTGGGGTATTGGCGCTGCACATCAACGATTGCATTTGCATAAATGTAAAAATACTGATTATCCAGTTCGGGCGGTATTACGATATCAACGTAGCGCACACCGCCTGCCTCCATTTCTGAGCGCGTGGGCATTTGGCTTGTGGGCCATGCGTATCGCGCAGGTTCCATGGACGGGTTTTCGTAGAATTTTGTTGTCGTCTCGTCAGTGACCCAGTAGTAAAGCTCACCGTAGCTATTTATCTCAATATCCCGCCCCGCCTCGTACAACCTGCCGTTTTGCACAATGCCAGCGCCAGACGTCATATTAGGACCACCAATGTACATGTCGCGGTCACATGTAATTGTGGTTTTTAGGCGCGGCGGGTCATAATCAAGCAGCTTATTGACGCCCGGCATCAGTGTTATTTGTCGTGATGTCATCATATTTGAGCGCATGGGCTGGGGCGTAAAATGATACTCGTGCCACGACACCCATATTGCGATATCCATTGCAAACTCTGTATATATCGCAACACGCGCAAACTTAACGCTATTCAGGTTCATACCCTGATAAATCTCAGTTTCCAGTTTTACACTACCGTGCTCATCAAAAAAACGTGCAAAGACACCAGTTAGCGCCCTCACTACAGCAAACGAGGTGCCCGGCACATTAACATCCCACAACTCACCTGCGGCTAGTTTGTTTTTTAAAATCATCAATTAGCCCTCATCATTGCTACGGCCATACCCATGCCACCCAAACCCAACATGACGTACATCATGGTTTTGTTGGTGCTGATTGCGAGTTGCTGACCATCCGAGCGCGTGGAGTGATCTGCGAACTGCAGGGCTTGTTTATGTGCCAAAATAGTTTGGTCGCTGGCGTCTTTGTATGCGTCCTGCGTTGCTGTAATTACCTGCGCCCCCAAGTCTTTTGCCAGATTGGATGCGTTATCCATGGAATACACTGCAACGTCTGTCATGCGTGCATTTGCATTGTCGGCCGCATCAATTGATAGGCCAGCGAGTTGCGCTGAGTTATCCATTGCGTAACTAGCAACGTCAGTAATTCGTGCGTTTGCATCCCCTATCGCACCAATCGTTGTATTTAGCGTGTCACCAGCAAAACCAATAACATCGCTATTGATACCAGCAGACAGCCCCAACATCTCACGCGCTAAATCGCCATTTTCTGCAAGCGCATCTCGCGTTAGTGAGTTTTGTGCGTTGATACTGTCACCCGCAATGTTTCGGGTCATCGACAGCGCATCGCCCGCGAAATCTAGTGAGTCGCGATTTACATTCCCTGCAAAATCAAATCCGTCTCGAGTCATATTGCCAGCAGCATCAAAACCCGCGATATTTGCATCAACCAACCCCGCACCTAGTGACTCAATTGCGCTAACTAAGCCGCCGTCAGTCATATTGTACGTGTTGCCGCTGCCGTTTGTGATAAAACCATTATTGTCACCCTGAACACCAATACTCGTACTAGTGTTGTTGGTAACTTGGCGTGAATTACTTCTGGATTTACTACCCATTTAGCGTCATCCTATAAATTGCATAGCCGAATTCGTCCGTCGACTCGTACACAAATTGATAGGCCGACAATAAACGTTTCAACGCCGTGCGTTTTGTGTGGTAAACAATGGAGGGGGCTGAAATGCGGCGAGCTAACGACACCACTTTTGGTGCAATCGCCAGCAGGTTTTTACCTGCCGCGCACACCACACACAACCCGTCACGGTCTACACGCAACACGCAATAGCACCCCTCAAACTCAACCAGCACCGCCGAACCATGCGCCACTTCATTTTTTACGGTTTCATAGTCTGCCGCTGCCGCTGATTTAATTTGATGAATTTCACTAATGTGCGCCACGCGCATACCGCCCCCTATTTTTTCAACAGAAATAAAGCAGCAATCGCCACAGCACCAATAATCAACAACTGGTTGTTAGTGCCGCCACCGAAATTGATATTTCCACCCTGAAAACCAATTCGCTGCATTTGGTCGCCAGTGCCAGATGTTGCGCCCGAGCTAATGGGACTCCCCGCCCCATTAGTCATACCGGGTATCGCACCCGTTGCACCTAGCATTGCGCCAAACATTACGACTGCCCCGCAGGTTTGCGCATCCAATCACGTACATAGTCAGCCAAAATTGCACCCGCGACCGAGATAGCCACGCCATACGCAAAATACTTTAAGTTCTTCGGATTTTTCATTTCATTGCCTTCATAATTAGTGCTACAGCCAACAACCCACCAAATCCGTACAGTACGGTTGATTGTGGTAAACCAAACACCATTGGTTCAGTAGGTTGCGCGGTTTGGGTTTTTGGTGCATCCACAAGTACCGCCGCACCATTGTCTAGCTCTGCGGTGTTCATGTGTTCGTTTTGGGTGATGCCGTTTGATGACTTGATAGCCTTAACTTTTTCGACATCGCCCCAAATTTTCAGCGCGTTACCCAAAAATGAGTTCGCGCCATCCCACCAACCGCCGCCCGTTGTAGTTGCCGCCATTGTTGGCGCTCCCTCTGGTTGCATTGGTCAACCCCCTTAGAATGTTGATTTTGCGTAGTCATCGAAGTAATGCACGACCACTTCAGCGCTACCCGCTTCAGATGCCTCAACACGTAAACGCATGTCATTGATGGTGTTATCCAGCGCTAGTGCGCTAAATACATCCCCTGCCAAAAACAGGTCAATTGCGTGTGTATTGGTTCGTGGTGAACGGCCGCGCTGCTTTAGGTGGTGCGTGTGTAGTGGTGCAGGAATGTGGTCACGCCATTTCACGTTGTTCACCAGAAATTCGGCGGACGTAACGCCCGATTTTTTAATTTCAATTAGCGCGATTTTTGCACCTAATGGACGCGGTAAGTTTTCAATTTCGTTAATACCGACCGCAAAGTTGTAGCGGAACGAACGGCGTTTGAATAACCAACCAGGAGCAGAACCAGATGACTTTTCCGCGAATGCTTTAATCACTGGCGCAATTGCATCCGTTGCGATATCAAATTTGATTTGTGCGATAGATAATCCAGTTGTACCCAACGCAAAAAAGCGTTGCTCAACCAACGATGGATTTAATACACCCTCAATCTCAGGACGCACAAAGTACAGCGTTGCAATACCGTCAACCTGCTCACGTTTAAAATATGCGTTCTCATCCAGTAAGTCTTGCAGCGTACCGTACTCGGTAAGTGTACGACCTTGCAGCTCAACTTTTAGATTTTTTATTTGTGCGGGGGTTACGCCTGAATATTCAAAATGAATTTTTTCGTATGTGCGGCCAACTGGCAGCGTTAACGAAACACTGCCGCCAGCAGCAACACCAGTTAGGTTATTTAGTGGAGAAACTTCTAACATTGCGCTTCCCCTTAACCTACGATTGTGCGTTTGATTGAACGAAGCGCACGAACGTTATTGAGGATGGCTAAAACACCAAGAGTGACACCCACGGATGTCAGAGTAGATTTATTTAACATGCGATGATTACCTTGTTTGGTTTAAAAATCGCTAAGTAATAAATCAGGCGTTTCGCTCCGCTGTACAACGGTTTTCGCTCCCCCTATAGCGAAAAGAGCGAAATTTTCGCTCTTTTGGGGTGTTTTTTATGCGGATGTCAACTCGTCAAAATCCATTTTTTCGACTTTCCCTGTCTCCAAGTAGAGTCGGTACGGGCAAATGTTACCAATCCCCCCTTTTAGTTTGGCTATGTAGTGCATTCGCTCATCTTCATACTTTTGATTTAACCGCCCCAGTGCAATAACATCAGTAATGGCGGCGTCTAGCTCCTTAGCGACCGCTTTCGCATCATCCATTGACTCCTGTCCGCCCAGTATTTTTCTGGGGCTGTTATTCCAAATTGTCTTTGGCACTTCCTGACTGCGCTGAAAGACCGTATGGAGCACCGCGCCAAACTTGCGACCACCCGTGGCTATCTCCCCGATAATCGAACTATCTTTCGCTACCGAGTCGACCAATTTCGCGTACTCCTCAACGAGAATGTCTAATCTGCGATTTCCGTCCAACGCCTCCCACATCAATTGCCCGAACCATTCAAGTTCAATTTTTCTGGCCGCTCGTAATTGGTCGTCTTTTAGCGAGCTTGGAAATTCAGGCGAATAGAAAACAACGAACTTTTTCCCCGAACGCCACGCATCAATGAACGCACTAGCGAATGTCTTGCGCGTGCTGTAATGGTAAACAGGTCGTTGCCCCAACCCATTAAAGAGGTCTTTCGTTTTTCGACCATCAAAACCATACTCGCGATACAGGTCAAAACCTGCTACGCAGTCACCGAACAAATCCAGCATTTTCGCTAGCAACTTCACCGCCGTTGACTTCCCGCCGCCAGTACCTGCAATGTAGCAAGTATGTAGCGGCTTATGTTTGTTGTATGGCCTAATTGCCATTGGTTGCAACCTCCGTTCCGCTTATGCCACTTTCCTTTTCATGCGCTTTAATCTGCTTGTAAACTGATAGCGCCGCACTCCCGAGCACAATGCCGAGTTCGATTTCTTCTTTCCAGCGAATCAACCACGGCGGCATCCCGCCCTTGCAGTATTTACGCACCACTGGCGCGGCTTTTTCTGCAATCACTTCGCGCGTTTCATTATCAATGGTTACTGGCGCTTCAACGGTGGACTCGATAAAGTCGGCCAATGACGACACGCCATACCCAGCCAGCTCACTAATATCGCTTTCGGTCATTTCTTCCGATTCGACAACCTCGCCAGCCTCACCCACATCACCGCTTGAAGCAGAGGCAAACTTATCAAGGTGACTGTAATCGTGCTCCTGTACAGATTGCGATTGTTCCGACTGCTGCGATTGCGAGGATTCCCCAAAACCCAGATTTTCCATGCTCTGCGCTATCGCTGTCTTCTGTAGTTCCGCTGGTAAGTCGTTGGTCGTTGTCATCTGTTTTCGCTCCTAGTTCGCTATTAATTTGCTCTGTTTGTGGCACCCATTCATCAGGTGCGGGGTTGTGTAACACCACCTGCGTTTGCATTTCGCTATTTTCGCTCTGCAAAGCTGGCGGTTGCTGGGATTGTTTATTTACCGCTTTCGCCCATTTCGCTTGAACATAGTCCCCGCTTCTTTGGTCCATTCCGCAATTGGAACAGTGCAAGTAAAAAAGTTTTTTGCCGTTTTTTCGGCGCTTGATGCTGGCGAACGTGCCGCAGCCGTCACACTCAATTACGCCTAGTTCCTCGTTAGTCGATTTCGCCATCTTGCATCCCCTCCAACAATTCTATTCGGCTCGCCATTTCTGACATTAGCGACACCGTGTCATCAAGCGCGGCCTCTGCCAGTCTAATTTTTTTACCTACCTGAATGGCTGGTAGCCGTTTCGCCTCATTAATTTTTCCAGCGATTTTTACGATTTTTTGCTGCACTTTTAATTCTCCTCAGATTCCCAATGCTCATATTTTTTCACCCATTCCACGCGCTCAACTTTGCATGTGATTTTGATGCCCGACTGCTCTAAACCACCATTGATACACTCTTCCAACATCCCATCAAAAATATGGTCTTTTAACGCTCCATAGCCCGCAAAAATAAGGAGCACTGTAGCTCCAGCTAACTTGTACCCATCACGCATATTCAATAACCCTCTCGTATCTACTGTAGAAATTCACAACCGATTCAATGGACTCATCAACTACTTGCTGCGCTTTAACGAGCAAGTTAGTCACTGTATTTTCTTCTTGCCTTTGCTCTTTGCGGTGTTGCTGGTCGTCATCTAACCCAAACACAGTGCGCAAGCGCCAACCACGAACGCCAATCGCCCAGTTAATGAAGTCTAAAAATTTTGAGTCGTTGGAGAACTTAGCAACGCCACCACGGGCAAAGTTGCCGTTTAGGTCAGTTGCCATTGACTGCACTTTTTCAGTCATTGCAGCAATTTGGGATTCCAGCTTTTTGAGTAGCTGATCACGCTTTTCGGTTGGGTCTTTCTTGTTGACGGCTTTCATCTTTTCAGCAAAGCCAATTGTTGATTTCAGGCGCTTTTCAGCTTTGGCCTTTCTTAGCCTCTGCTTTTCGAGCCCCTGCATATACTCTTGGATTAACCCGTACATATGCTGGGACTCATGTGTTGCGCAATTCTCCCATGCTTCAGCACGGGCATATTTAGAAATATTGTAGCGGTTGCCACGTATCTCACCTTGCGAACCGTCACCGCCTTTGGTCATATAACCAAGCGCTTTTAGTAGGTATTTAGCAGCCGCAGTCGCATTTTTAATACGCTCAATAGTGACAAACCCCTGCCCCCATTTTTCTTCAATTAATGCCGCCCACTCATGAAAATAAACAGGCTCAACGTTCCATCTCATCAACAAATGAGCGTGATAGTTTTGATGTCCGACTGACGAAACTTCGCCCCAAGGGTAATCACGCGTTTCATGTATTCGGGGTGGCGCTTCCGCTACCCAAATGTAATCAAAAACAGGGCGCTTACTTGGATCTTGCTCGCATTCGATTTTGCAAATTTCCATATCATCATTCGTGATAGCACGCGCTTCACATTGCTCAATGCACTCCACAATGCCCCACGGGTAAACACGTTCATTGTTGTGCATCAGATCAGTATGCACACGGCCTTTCGCTCCAACCGATGACACTTTACCCCACGGATAAAGACGGTCAGAACGGCCAATACATTCAACTTTGCCCCAGGAGTATTTTTTAGCGGATGGTGTTTTTGATATTCTGCCCGATGCAGTCCAACCCCGTTTGTGCATTTTGCCCACGAGGTCTAAAAATGGGCTCAGCTCTTGCCCTATGGTCGAACGTTCAAATTCAACGGCGGTATACTCTCCGTCAGTTGTCACCTCATCGTGCAGTAGCTCACCTGTTGATGAGTAAATAGCAGCTAGCTTTTGTCCTGCCTTGCGCTTAGCAACTTTGCGATAATGGTCGTTATCCATGCGCCAGCGTGCTTTTTCGTCTAATGTGACCGTGGTAAATGCAGTAAAGCCGCCTTTAACAGCTGCCATGTAAAGGCCACTGTCGATAATTTTTCCACGCGCTCGACTGGTTAATTCTGTGGTTAACCTATCGCCCGTGTTTGCGTCCGGTGCGTCACTGGTTGTCGTCATTTGCGTGCAAACGATGCGATAACCATCACACCAGTTGCGAGTTTGGAAGTGCGCACGATTATTTTGATAGTGTGGTTTGAGTATTTTCGGCTTTTTGTTTGATTTTGGATTAGCCTCACGCTCAATTCTGCCCACAACTGGCGATTCGAAGTGATTTTTTTCAACTTCGGCAACAAATTTCGGGCGAACTTCACCAGTTTCTATGTCCAGACATTCATCACCTTTGATACCTAGCCACTCTGCGCGCTTCTCAGGGCTGAGTTTTAAAGCCGCGTCAGTGTATAAACGCTCTAATTGCTGCGCTTTGTGGTGCTGTGCGGCCTCCCTTTTGGACATTTGAGGCTGTCTTAAATCGGATGTCGGACTTTTGCACCTTATGACAAGCCTAGCTTTTTCAATCCCCTGCGGGGCTTGCGCTTCGCGATTAGATCGAGCAAATGATTCAACGTACTCCTGCCACGTTATCGAGTTTTCGATATCCGTATCAGATACGTCTGGAATTGAGTCACGAAAAAAAGCGCCAGATTGGGCGCTTTGAATTGCTTCGTATAATTCGGAATCAGTTACTTGGTTTTTCATGGCTTGGTGGCGTTCCCATGATGTTCACAAAAGTAGAATCAACAACCTCTATCCCGCTTAGGTTGGCTCTTAGCTCTGAAGCTTTTTTTAAGCAAACATCCTCCAAGCACGCAATATCGTTTTGAATAAAGTCTCGCTCAGCGCTACTTAGTGTTTTATTGTTTTTAAAGCATTGCTCTAAAACAGACTCAATTTTCTCGACACGTTCATCAATAATTTTATCTAAGGATTTCATAACACCACCCTTTTGCTTGCGCTCATGCGGTTGCGTGCTGCCATGGCTAGCGCTGATTTCAATAATTGGTTGCTGCGTTCGCCGTTGCGTTGGGCTCGCGTCTCTTGCTCAATGCGCTTTTGCTCGGCTTCGTGCTGCGCTTTGTGTGATTTGATTTGAGCGCGCAATTGGCGGATTTTCATCAACTGGATGTCCCAATGTGATGGCTCGGTGATTAACTCGTCGATTTCTACGATTGAATGACTCATGGTTCACCCCTCAATGACCATAAATTTATTCATTAGCGCAAGTGTCATTTGGCAGTCAGCAAGCGCGCGGTGCGCATTAAACTTTGAAGTATCAATGCCCTGTTGCTCACACGCATTGACTAGCTTTTGCCATTTAAAATCACCGTAGTAATTAACTTCGCCGTAATATTCGGCATAGTCTTTCATCACGCAGATAGAATCTGCTATTCGATTCCACAGCAATTGCTCAAAACTGATAGATTGGGAGATAATGCGCAAATCGTAGCCGGCATTGTAAATGCACAGAGTTCTTCCACTGATAATGCTTTTAACTTTGGGTAGAATCTCATGAAAAGTTGGCTGGCCTTTTACCATCTCGTTTGTGATACCGTGTATCGCAATTGCCCCAGCTGGGATTTCTGCCTGCGGGTCAACTAGCGAATTCAGCAACGTATTACCGAAGCCGTCAATTATCGCGATTTCACACACCACAGCATCATCACCTAAGCCCGTAGTTTCTGTGTCTAAAACAATAATATCGTTTCTGTTTATTGTATTATTCATACCCCCACCTCCAGCGCAATTTCATTGGCAATTGCCGCCATAAAACTCACTTTTTCGTCTTGCGTGGAGCTTTTGCATACCGAAACAATTGGACGCCCCAACCTCTGCCCCTTTAGAGATGAAAATGCAAATGACCCCTCCTTATCTTTGAATACCTGATGTTGAGTCTTGATATCATCCATAGTCACCTCACCACCCGTAAATTCTGCGATTTTCTCAATCACTTCATCTGGTGCCTTTCGGTAGCCGTAGGTGTAGGCCATAACCGCCGCTTCAGAGCGACCCAAAAAAAGCCCAAGCTCCTTTCTAGCGACAGCAGAATCTTTCTGAGATTTAAACCATTCCGCCAAATTCATGTTACCTCCGTATATTAGTAAAGTATTCCGTATAAATTTACCAACCCACACATTGCAAAGTCAACAGAATTTACTTACAAATTGACAATTGATAATCACATCATAGGGTTGTAATATCTTTACTAGGTATAAAACATAAAGATCTCACTCATGAAACAAGCACCTTGGGCTAAAGCCGTGCAAGCCATAATGAAAAAGAAGGGAATTAAACAGCGTGACCTCATGGAGGTTTTTGACGTCCGTAGTCAAGGCGCTGTTAGCCATTACTTTAGCGGAAGAAACAACCTATCAGGTGAGCAGATAAAAAGACTCACCTCTTTTTTGGGAGTTGACGAGAGCGTTTTCCATGAGAGTGAATTTGAGGAAGATTTCGCCACTAGATTAGATGTGGATGCTCTTACCGAGTCATTTCAAACCATCGCTAGGATAGATAATCTATCTGACACAGAAATAGTTAACTTTTTTGATGTTTATGAGAAGATGAACCCCAATAGGGTTGCGGAGGTTTACGAAGTACTTCAAAAAATAAATCAAACTAAGAAAGATGAACTTAGCACCGCTCTAATGTCATTAAAAAAGGCTCCCTAAGGAGCCTTTTTACTTACCAATTACCTCTAGCAACCTATCTCTCCTTTTCAGGAGTATAGTCCTACTTGCTAGACTATCGGCTTTATACACCTCACTCCCCAAACCCAAGGCTTTGCATTCAAGGTAGTGCTCAATATCAACAACATTCGTAAAGTCTGCTGTCGACGCTGACTCTTTATAGTGGGTATGCGAACGACTCACCTCTTTGTACGCCAGATAAGCAGTTAACAACACAACCCCAAAAACAACCATGCCAACAATAAGCTCCATCTAACCACCGTTTTTTACAAATATTCTTCATTTGTGCTTGAAATAACTCTAGGCAGAACAATACACAAAACACAAACAATAAGCAACATAACATTAACAGTGTTAATTGCGTGTGTGTAAAATAACGCAAGTTCGGATGTGCCGAATACTACTTTTTCAAGCAGCCTAATCAAGTGGATGAACACTTGCGAGGCATAGAGATATATGACCGCTAGAGTCATCTTGCTCATTTTCAACCTGAAGTAGTTATGGTTTATACGGATAACGCACATTGCCAATATTTGAATAGCACAAAAGGCAAGGTGAAACACAGCCTTTGACACAACCCCAACATTGTTAACAGCGTATGTATAGAGATAAGGAGTAATGTAACTCATCAACAACGAAAACAAGACTAGGTAAGTTAAGGTAACACTATTACTATCTGCCCGCCTGTAAGCAAACAAATACAGCAACCAACAAAAAACATACGCTAAAACAATATGCTCACCAAAACTTAAAAGCTGCTGCTCAACTAACGTTAACATTAGATTTCCTATTTATAGTTTACTTCACCGCTCCACCAGAGTGACTAACGCCACTCTTGCTCACTTCTGGTGACTTTTTGTCTACTGGGTCTAACCCACTCCCACTTGTACCCGCCGCAACCTTTTTGCAACTGACAACATCAATAACCGAACCTTGCTTTACAGAACTAAAACTAAGTTTTACATCTTTCATAAACCCTCTCTTGTCCATTTATATTATCAAATTACTATCAAAAAATATTTTTTACAATAAATTTTACTGTATTACTTTACAATCAAGGTAAAGTTTACATATTATTTTACCCACACCAATGGTGCAAAGTAATCATATCAAAGAACGAACATTAATCAGAGGACTTTAAAAATGGAAACATACGTACAGCTAGGTTGGGTATTGCCACCAGTATTTGAGCGATTAAAAGGGATTAAAAAAGATATGCTGGATTGTCGTCGCAAAGATGGGAAGATCCCCGAGGGGCATATTTGGCGAAAAGCACCAGACGGGCGCGTTTATTACCATTTCGAGCGTTGGAATGAATACGTAGAGAACACGCTGTAATGAGTGATTTAAAGGACTATGCCGACCAGTTCGAAGGCATTGAGATACACGGCAAATGGATTCGTATTTTTTTTAGGTTTCGCGGTGTACGTTGCCGCGAAGCGCTAAAAGGCTTAAAGGTTACTAGGTCAAACATTAAGTTTGCCGTTAATAAACGCGCGGCAATTCTCCATGAAATTGCGACCAACACATTTGACTATGCCAGACACTTTCCTGATTCACAGCGCGCGCACATTTGGAGTGCGCCACAAAACGAAATTCCCACCGTTCGTGATGCGTTGGAAGTTTGGTTAAGCGTTAAAAAAACCCAAATTGCACACAGCACGCATCGTTCTTACGACAATAAAATCAAAAATCACATATTGCCTAAATGGGGAGCCCATAGGCTCAACCAAATAAAACAGAGTGATTTAAAGGTTTGGATCAGCGTTGACTTGGCGAACCTGAGCAATAAGACCATCAATGAGTTATTGATACCGTTTCGTGGTGTGTTTCATGACGCAAAGGCGGATAGGCTATTAGAGTTCAGCCCATTTGACTACATTGACAATTTAAAGGTGGTTAGGGATGAGCCAGACCCATTTACAAGGGAGGAAATAAACACGTTTGCAAACACGCCTACAAGCCGCCCACAGGAAGTGAATGCGTTTGTATTTTGTTGCTGGACGGGTTTGCGCCTATCTGAGCTGTTGGCGCTAGCGTGGGAGGATGTAGACCTAGACAAAGGCACTATCAAAGTGCAGCGCGCTATTGTGCTTGGGCGCTATAAAGTACCCAAGACGCGCGGCAGTGTGCGAACGGTGCATTTGCTTGCGCCAGCACTTGAAATAATACGCAAGCAATTGGCACTTAGCGCAATGTTAGCACCGCGAAAAATCACAGTGACGCAGCAGGATAATAAAACAGCTAAATCGGAGAGTGTACGCTTTGTGTTTGTGAATTCACTTTCTCATGACGAACTAAAAGGCGAAGCCCCCTACCGTGACCGATTTTTTAAAACCCATCTTAAAAAGGCCAAGATTCGTTATCGTGGTCCAAGTCAAGCTCGTCACACTTTTGCCAGTCAATTACTCACTGCGGGTGTTAACGAACGTTGGATTGCAAATCAAATGGGGCATACATCAACGAAAATGATTGAGCAGCATTATGGAAAATGGATGGAACAAGAAGTGCCAGATATGGCTAGTAGAGCAAGCAAATATTTAGGATTTGAAGACACTAAAATCACTCCGCGTATCCCCAAAATGTCCCCAAAATAACAAGCGAGCGTGATAAGTGATTGATTTTAAAAAGAAAAAAATGGCGGAGAGAGAGGGAGTCGAACCCTCGATACGCTATAAACGTATACACGAGTTCCAGTCGTGCGCCTTAAGCCACTCAGCCATCTCTCCGCACTGAATTGCGGGGCTAATACTATGAAAAGCCTCGCACTTTATCAAGCAGTTTTTTGCTTTTAGGATCTATTTGTCTATTAATCCTACTATTTCTGCAAGGATGCAGAAAAATCTAGCATACGATTTAGCGAACGTAGTGCGCCTTCACGCAATTCCATATCAACGAAGACTTCTTTGCCTTGTGGGCTGATAAGCGCTTCTTCAATTGCCTGTAGGCCGTTCATTGCCATCCAAGGGCAATGGGCACAGCTACGGCATGTAGCGCCTTCACCAGCGGTTGGTGCTTCGAAGAACTCTTTCTCAGGGCAAAGTTGCTGCATTTTGTAGAAAATACCGCGATCGGTGGCAACGATAAACTTCTGATTATCCATTTCTTGCGCAGCTTTAATTAACTGACTCGTTGAGCCTACTGCATCTGCTAAGTCTACGATTTCCGCAGGAGACTCAGGGTGAACCAGTACCGCAGCGTCAGGATGTAGCTGCTTCATGTCTTTAAGGGCTTTGGTTTTAAATTCATCATGAACGATACACGCACCGTTCCACATGATCATATCGGCGCCTGTTTTCTTTTGAATATAAGAACCCAAGTGCTTATCCGGACCCCAGATAATTTTTTCACCTTGCTCATCAAGGTGCTCAACAATCTCAAGCGCGCAAGAAGAGGTGACAATCCAATCCGCTCTTGCTTTTACCGCAGTTGAAGTATTGGCGTATACCACCACTTTTCTGTCTGGGTATTGATCACAAAACGCAGAAAACTCGTCGATAGGGCAACCTACATCCAACGAGCAAGTTGCTTCGAGTGTTGGCATCACAACGGTTTTGTGCGGTGTCAATATTTTTGCCGTTTCGCCCATAAAGCGCACGCCGGCTACGATGATCATGTCTTTGTCTTCTTGCTTAGCGCCAAAGCGTGCCATTTCTAATGAATCAGCAACACAGCCGCCAGTTTCTTCAGCAAGTGCTTGGATCTCAGGATCAGTATAATAGTGGGCAACCAGTACCGCATTCTTTTCAACTAATAGCGCTTTGATACGCGCTTTATACTCTGCTTTTTCTTCAACGGTAAGAGGGGCAGGTTTTGGAGGGAAGATATAATCTTCCGGCATAATACGTTCAGCTAGACTCATTTCTCGACCACTAGTCCACATTGCATAATTAGGTGGAATTATACGAAAAATACAGGGGTAATCCTAGCGAATGTTTAGCTCTAAATGGCGAGTTTAAGAAAGTATTTTGAATAATATATGAAGAATAAGAGGATGGTGGGTCATGATGGACTCGAACCATCGACCAATGGATTAAAAGTCCACTGCTCTACCAACTGAGCTAATGACCCGCTCAAGCATTAAAAGTGCCATTAATTCATCCTGAAGAGGTGTTCTGGCTCGTCGTCCTGACTCGCGTTCAAAAAGCTGCGAAGCGATGCTCCGGTCTTTTTTCACCCAACTGAGCTAATGACTTGCTCAAAACTGAATTAGTATGCTTGTAAAGTGGTGGGTCATGATGGACTTGAACCATCGACCAATGGATTAAAAGTCCACTGCTCTACCAACTGAGCTAATGACCCGCTCAAGCATTAAAAGTGCTATTAATTCATCCTGAAGAGGTGTTCCGGCTCGTCGTCCTGACTCGCGTTCAAAAAGCTGCGAAGCGATGCTTCGGTCTTTTTTCACCCAACTGAGCTAATGACCCGCTCAAAATTGAATTCGTATGCTTGTAAAATGGTGGGTCATGATGGACTCGAACCATCGACCAATGGATTAAAAGTCCACTGCTCTACCAACTGAGCTAATGACCCGCTCAAGCATTAAAAGTGCCATTGATTCATCCTGAAGAGGTGTTCCGGCTCGTCGTCCTGACTCGCGTTCAAAAAGCTGCGAAGCGATACTTCGGTTTTTTTTCACCCAACTGAGCTAATGACCCGCTCAAATATGAATTATAAAGCTTGTAAAGTGGTGGGTCATGATGGACTTGAACCATCGACCAATGGATTAAAAGTCCACTGCTCTACCAACTGAGCTAATGACCCGCTCAAGCATTAAAAGTGCCATTAATTCATCCTGAAGAGGTGTTCCGGCTCGTCGTCCTGACTCGCGTTCAAAAAGCTGCGAAGCGATGCTTCGGTCTTTTTTCACCCAACTGAGCTAATGACCCGCTCAGAATCGAATTCGCAAGCTTATTAAGTGGTGGGTCATGATGGACTCGAACCATCGACCAATGGATTAAAAGTCCACTGCTCTACCAACTGAGCTAATGACCCGCTCAAAATCGAATTCGCAAGCTTATAAGTGGTGGGTCATGATGGACTTGAACCATCGACCAATGGATTAAAAGTCCACTGCTCTACCAACTGAGCTAATGACCCGCTCAAAATCGAATTCGCAAGCTTATAAGTGGTGGGTCATGATGGACTCGAACCATCGACCAATGGATTAAAAGTCCACTGCTCTACCAACTGAGCTAATGACCCGCTCAAACATGAATTCTAAAGCTTATAAGTGGTGGGTCATGATGGACTCGAACCATCGACCAATGGATTAAAAGTCCACTGCTCTACCAACTGAGCTAATGACCCACTTAACGCAGCAGTTTTTTGTTACCAATCGCCTGCTGCGGGCGCTTATAATACTTATTTAAATTTTGAGTGCAACTGAAATAGCTAGTTTTTTTCACTTTTTATGACTAAGCGCCTAATTTTAAGGCACTCAGCTCAAAAAGTGATAACTACATCTTCGCTAAACGCTCTGTTGCCAATTTTGCAGGAGTCGTACTTGGATACTCTTTAATCAATTTATTAAGGAGTGTCTTCGCTTCTGCTGCTTGTCCCTGTTTATGTAAAATAGTACCCAGCTTTAACATCGCTTCTGGACGTTTATTCGATTCAGGGAAATTATCAACAACGGTTGCGAAATGAGACTTAGCTTTACCATCGTCAGATTTTATTAAGAATAGCTGACCTAACCAGTAATGCGCGTTCGGCACATATACTGAGTTTGGATACTGCTGCAAGAAACTTTGAAACTCAGGGATCGCCGCATCGTAGCGTTTATCCTTCATTATCATGTTTACAGTACGGTCGTACGCTTCATTCTCTGATAGATTACTGCTAAATGCTTGTTCGGGCGTAACATCTGGCGTTACCGCAGCAGTTGTTTTTGACTGGTCGTAAGCTTGGCTAACGCGATTTTCAATCTCTTGATACAGCTCACGTTGACGTTGTAGCACTTTTTCAAGCTTATAGCTTTGCTCTTCCGTCACACCGCGTACTTGGCTTACTTCTTCTTGCAGCAGATTAAGTTGTTGCTGTAACTCAGCCTGTAGCAAATTGCGAGTTCTCATCATACTCTCAAGTTGAGAGACACGTTCTTCCAGTGTTTGATTTGAATTTGCAGCTTCTGAAACAGGAGCGGGAGCAGCCCAAACTTGGGCGCTCCCGCTCATGAGTAAGAATGCTGCCAAAATAGTATTCGGCTTCATAATAACTCTTTCTTAGTACACCAATACCGCGCGGCGGTTCTTAGCGAATGCTTCTTCTGTACGTGACTTCACCAAAGGTTTCTCTTCACCGTAGCTCACTACAGAAATTTGGCTGTCAGAAACACCAAGGCTTTGAAGGTACTTAGCTACTGCCTTACCACGGCTTTCACCTAGCGCGATGTTGTACTCAGGCGTACCACGCTCGTCTGCGTGACCTTCTACTAGTACTTTCACACTTGGGTTTTTCACTAGGAAATCAGCGTGCGCTTGAAGTAATTCGGCGTACTTACTCTGAATAGTAGATTTATCGAAATCGAAGTATACGATCTGTTCTTGACGTAGTGCTTCGTATTTCTCTCGTAGTTTTTCTTCTGCTGATTTCTCACGAGAAATAGTGTTTACGTCAACAGTGTTATTATCTTGATTGGTTGCCGCTTGATTGCTTTCGCTCGCCGCGCCCTCGTCAACACTTGAAGATGAGCTACATGCTGCAAGTGTCATCACTGGCAACGCGACCATTAAGGCTTTTAGAGTTTTGTTAAGTTGCATCGAGTATATTCCTATATCTTTATAAATCTAACCAGCAAAATTACTGTAAAAACGGCGACCAGGCTGGTGCCTTAACTTGGCCATCCAAGACAGGTAACCTTGCCTTAAAACGACCATCCATAGACACCAATGCCAATACCTGCTTATTATTGTGCAAGGTGCTGTATATTATCATCGAGCCATTTGGTGCAATACTCGGAGACTCATCTAATCTCGTACGAGTGAGAACTTGAAACAGCCCGGAATCTAATTCTTTTTTCGCAATGTGGTAACGGCCAAGCGTGCGGTTAACCATAATCAGACGCTTTCCATCTGGTGTGATCGAACCTGCTAAGTTCATGTCGCCGTCGAACGTCACTCGCTTAGACCTACCAGTTTTTAAATTTAACTTATAAATCTGAGCATTACCACCCCTTTCAGATGTATACACAATTTCTTGACCGTTTGGGTGCCAAGAAGGCTCAGTATCTATACTACGGTGTCGAGTTAAGCGTGTTTCTTGACGAGTTTTAAGGTCAATTAGATAAACTTCTGTCGCACCACCTGAGTCCTTAGAGAGTACCGCAAGTAATTTAGTTCCATCAGGAGAAAACTGTGGCGCACCATTAATACCTGGATGGCTAGTGATCAGTTCACGCTTTCCTGTATAGATATCTTGAATGTAAATTTGGGATTGGCGATTTTCAAAAGTCACGTACGCAAGTTTGTTTGCATCTGGCGACCAAGCAGGCGACATTAACGGCTCTTTTGAGCGCAATAACACCTGCTCGTTGTAACCATCATAATCGGCAACAACTAATTGGTATGGCTTATCCTGTCCGTCACGCACGATAATGTAGGCAATCTTAGTTCTAAATGCGCCTCGCTCACCTGTTAAAGCTTCATATACTACGTCGCTAATTTGGTGCGCGTAATTTCTAAAGCCTGTACTGCTAACAATACTTTGGCGTCCTTCAAGCACATGATCGTCGCTTTGCATTAAGCGACCATTCGACATTATGCGAGTTTCACCACCGGTCAGCTGTGCTCTGATCACGTCAATCAGTTCATACTTTACCAAGTAACGTCCAGCAGATTGCTGGGTCACGGTGCCTACAACTACCGCTTCAACCCCTGCATCGACCCATGCAGCGTAGTCGATTTCCGAGTCAGTTGTTGGTAATTGAGGCATGTCAGCCTCGGCAACAGGCTTAAATTTACCGCTGCGCATCAAGTCTGCAGAAATAACGTCACTTAAACTCGACGGCATTTCACCAGTGCCATTATATTTAAATGGTACAATTGCGATGGGTCTAGCACTGTCTACCCCTTCTGTTATCACAATTTCAAGTGCGGCTTGCGCAAACTGTGAAACACCCAGAGTAAAAACCAGCAATAAGGTTGTGAACTTCTTTAGCATGTTCGTCCTTTAAAAATTTGGTTTAATTGTTAAATTGATATTCTTAAGCTGTTCAAACACGTCTTTATCTTTAGAAACAGGTAAAGTATCTGCCATTTTCACAGCACGGATAGCGGCTTCACATACAAGCTTATCGCCACCCAATGACTCTACATGCGTCACAAGGCCATTGAAGGCAAGACGAATGTTTACTCGGCATTGTTTACCTTTCATTGTTTCATCAATAAGCAAGTTTGCTTGAATGCGTTGCATAATAAGCGCTTTAAACTTATCCACTTCGCTCAATACTTGCTGTTGACGGATCTTAGCTCTTGCTGCCTGCTCTTTGGCAAGCTGGTCACGCAGCATTTGTTCTTCAAGTGCCTTTTGACGTTGACGCTCCGCTTCTTCAGCTTTTCGTTTTTCCTCAGCTTCGCGACGTTTCCTCGCCTCTTCGGCCTTTCTTAAGCGATCTTCCTCAGCTTGGCGTTGGGCAGCAGCCTTTTTAGCAGCTTCTTCCGCAGCGGCTTTTTCAGCTCTCGCTTTATCAGCCTGTTCACGTTGCTTTTTCTCAATTTCGCGAGCGCGTTTAGCTTGCGCCTCAGCTTGGCGAGTCTCTTCCAACTTAGCTTGACGCTCTTGCTCCAGCTTTTTTATGCGCCGAGCTTCGGCTTCACGGTCTTTTCTGGCTTGCTGTGCTCGCTGTTCAAGATCGCGAATACGGCGATCTTCAGCAGCTTGCTTTTCTTCTTCACGCTTTTTTAAATCAGCAATCTTTTTCTCAACCGCTTGCTGATCAACCGACACTGCAGAAACCGCCCTTTCAGGCTTTTGATCTTTCTGCTGTGGATTTAAGGTGACTTCCATCACAGTAGGTGTTTCAACTTGAAAATTTGCCGTAGCAAATAGCAGACCGCCAATCGCGCCATGAAGCAATACTGACTTAACTACGCTGCTAGATAATGAACTCATTACTCATCCTCAAATGATTTAGTCATTAAGCCAACAGAAGGAACACCCGCTTTTTTCAAGAAGTCCATTAAATAGAGTACTTCTTGATATGACACTCTGCCTGAACCTTTGATCATCACAGGAGTATCTGGATTTTGTTCTAACTTTAGTTTAATCACCGCAGCTACTTCTACGGCATCCATCGGTGCTTCAGGATCGGTACCGACAGTAACAAAATAGCGACCTTCAGCATCAATGGTTGCAATAATCGGTGGCGAGTCTTTGGTTTCAACCAATTCAGACTCTTCCATCTGAGGTAAGTCTACTTTTACGCCGTGTTGGATAAGTGGAGCCGTTGCCATAAAAATGATTAACAGCACCAACATAACATCAATATAAGGAACGACGTTGATCTCCGCGACGGGACGACGTCTCTTACGCTGATACATTTTGTTTTGCCTCTACTTGTGTTGCAGCCTGACGATAAAGAATGTTAGCGAACTCTTCCATAAAGTTAATGTACTGAGTTTCTAGCTTTTCTACATTTTTGGCAAATCGGTTATACGCCATAACCGCTGGAATTGCCGCAAACAGACCCATGGCTGTTGCAATCAACGCCTCAGCAATACCTGGTGCAACCATTTGCAGTGTCGCTTGTTTCACTTCGCCAAGCGCGATGAAAGCATTCATGATCCCCCAAACAGTACCAAATAGACCGATATAAGGACTGATAGAGCCAACTGTCGCTAAGAAAGAGAGGCTCGATTCTAACTTTTCAATTTCACGAGAAAGCGCGACACGCATTGAACGGTGAGTACCTTCAACAACAATCGAAGGAGATTGGATATTGCCTTTTTTATGCTTTGCAAATTCTTTAAAGCCGGATACAAATAACGCTTCTAACCCTGTTGCACTACCAGCCCTTGCAGCTATTTCATTATAGAGTTTGCTAAGATCCATACCGGACCAAAATTTTTGCTCGAAATTCTTTGATTGGCTTTGGGCTTGAGAAATGACAGTTTTACGTTGAAAAATAATTGCCCAAGAAGCAATAGACAATCCCACCAGGGTCAACATTACAAGTTGTACCAAAAAACTGGCTTTTAAAATTAGATCGACAAAATTTAGTCCCGATTCCACGTTATTATACTCCCAAAAGTGTTTCGGCAATGGTAGCCATTTATATTCTTGCGCTCTACTGAGCAATATCTAGAGATAGACTAGATTTACTACCAAAAGGTTCAGCTAGTTTAACCACACTACAAATACCTTACAATCTCAATACTGCGAATTCATTGTATTTGACGATAAATAGAGCAAAACAGTGTAACTCCCTTTGCTTTACCCAAACTTAAGCAAATTCGGCAATCTCCATCACAGTCTCTAAATATGACCCAAAACTGCATAAAATAGGAGTTTTATGCACAAATAGAGAATAAAACCTCAAAAAACAGATTGGTCTTACCAATTAACAACAGATTATCTAATATTTACATTTTGCGCATTTAACATACAACCCCATATTTTACATGAACTTATACAAATACATCGCCACATTTAAGCTCACTTTTTAGCCTTAATAAAAATTCTGATATTAGTTTTTTTTATCTGAAAAAAGAATTTTTCTAGTTTGATGAAAAACCAAAACCTCTTTAATATACACCCTGTACTGAGCGAGCAGCTGAAGTTTCAGCAAAGCACAGTTACTTGCAATAGGATTCTGATTTTTCGTATTGCTTAGATGATGCATTTTGTGGATAAAACCCAAAGTAACTCATCTTGTTCCCTGGATTACTTCCTTCAACTTGTTGTTTTGCCCGCATTATTTGCGGGCTTTTTTTTGCCTGAAATTTGGTGCACGCCCCTTATTACTCTCCTCGTTTTCTTTAACACTCGATTATTTTGCGGTTTTTATTTAGCACTTGGTTTAAAGGACGAGGCAGTCTACAAATAGTTTAAGCAACGTATAACACACAGGTAAATTACTTCAGCGGTAATGAGTCTTGCTTGAATTGAGCTGATACAAAATTATGGATTTATGCAAACGTGATTTGCAAAACTCTAATGTAGAAATGAAATAGCCGAGTGAATACTCGGCTATGAAGAACAAAGGTGTTTGTTACCCAGCTTGGATTATTCTGGCTTGCTTAGCTCAAAATGCATATAGGCTTTATCAGAGACAATACGTCCTCTTGGCGTGCGTTGAATAAAGCCTTGTTGGATCAAAAATGGTTCTATCACATCTTCGATGGTTTCTTTTTCTTCTCCAATCGCCGCAGCAAGGTTATCAAGACCAACCGGGCCACCGGTAAACTTTTCTATGATTGCCAGCAGATATTTGCGATCCATATAATCGAAGCCACATTTATCAACATCGACCATATCCAGCGCCAAGTGTGCAATCTCTTCAGTGATAGAGCCATCGCCCTTCACTTCAGCAAAGTCTCTTACCCTGCGTAGTAAACGATTTGCTATTCGTGGTGTACCGCGCGCTCGACGCGCCACTTCAGTTGCACCCGACTCGCTGATCTCTAGATTTAAATGATGCGCTGAGCGCGTTACAATCGAAGACAAATCCGCAACCGAGTAAAACTCCAAGCGCTGCACAATACCAAAACGATCTCTTAATGGTGAGGTTAATGAGCCGGCACGTGTCGTTGCACCAACCAAAGTAAAAGGCGGTAAATCCAGTTTAATCGAGCGTGCTGCAGGGCCTTCACCAATCATGATGTCCAATTGGTAGTCTTCCATAGCGGGATAGAGAATTTCTTCCACCTGAGGGCTTAAACGATGGATCTCATCAATAAATAACACATCCCCTTCTTCAAGGTTAGTGAGCAATGCGGCCAAGTCTCCCGCTTTTTCAAGCACAGGTCCCGAGGTGGTTTTTATATTAACCTCAAGCTCGTTTGCGACAATGTTCGCAAGCGTGGTTTTACCTAAACCCGGCGGACCAAATATCAGCAAGTGATCTAAGGCTTCCTGTCTTGAACGTGCCGCCGCTATAAAAATTTCCATTTGCTTTTTGACATGCGGCTGACCGGTATAATCATTTAGTAATTTAGGTCTAATCGCCCTATCTACTAAATCTTCATTACCTTGGATCTCAGGTTCAATTAATCTATCTGCTTCAATCATAGTTACATCATCGATTTAAGAGCGTCTTTAATGATACTCTCGGTCGTCATGCCTTCTCTGTTTACGGCTTTTACCGCTTTTTGTGCTTGAACTTGTTTATACCCTAATGCCATTAAGGCTGCAATCGCTTCATCTGCTGGGGTATCACTTACCGTCGGATGCTCTTGCGGCGCAAGTACAGCGGCATCGCTAAACGGTGTGAGTAAGTCATTGCCAAAGTCTTTTAGCTTATCTTTCATTTCAAGCACTAGGCGCTCAGCGGTCTTTTTACCAACTCCTGGGATCTTAACCAAAGTCGTTGCATCGCCATGATTCACGCAACTAACAAATTGCTCTGCCGACATGCCCGACAAAATTGCAAGTCCGAGCTTTGGACCGACTCCGTTTGCTTTAATTAACGTGCGAAACAATGCACGTGCTATCTTGGTATTAAAACCAAACAGTAACTGCGCATCTTCACGCACCACAAAGTGAGTAAATACGGAAACCGGCTCGCCCACGCTCGGTAATTCATAAAAACAGGTCATTGGCATTTGTACCTCATAACCTATACCTGCAACATCAATTAATATCTCTGGTGGCTGCTTTTCTAACAGTGTTCCGCTTAATTTTCCTATCATCGTTATCTCAACCTTCCTCTTACGGTTTTACGCGCTGCGCCTGCCATTTTTATTAAGTTTTGCCTTGAGTGCGCGTGACAAATCGCCACCGCCAACGCATCTGCTGCATCAGCTTGGGGTGTGCCTGGCAATTTTAATATGCGCTTTACCATTTCCTGTACTTGGGCTTTGTCTGCACCACCGGTACCCGCAACGGCTTGTTTAACTTGCCTTGCCGAATATTCACTCACAACCACTGACTGCATGGTCGCTGCAACAATGGCCGCACCTCGCGCTTGACCAAGTTTTAAGGCTGAGCTTGGATTATGCGCAACGAACACTTGCTCAATCGCAAAGTCGCTCGGCGAAAACTGCTCTATGAGCTGTGTGATCCCTTGATAGATCATTTTTAATCGAGTGGGAAAGTCATGTTCACCAACTTTAATGCAACCGCTCCCCAAATATTGGAACTTTGCACCTTGGTGAGCAATCACACCATAGCCTGTAAATCTTGACCCCGGATCAATTCCTAAAATGACAGCCAAACGCATCGTCTCTTGGTTTTTTGGTTATAATGCCAAAATACTGTATAGATTACCAGTTATAAGCTAGTTCATCTGATCAAAAAAGGCGACCTAAGTCGCCTCTTTTACATCAGGTTGACGAACTTACTCGCCTTCACCTTGCTCTGTTAACTGCTTTTCTATTGAGATAGCAAGCTCTTTTAGCGCATCTGGGTTTGCAGGGCTTGGCGCATCAGTCATCAAGCACGACGCTTGCGTCGTTTTCGGGAACGCAATAACGTCACGGATGTTGTCAGTGCCACACAGTAGCATCACCAAACGGTCAAGACCGAATGCCAAACCTGCGTGCGGAGGCGTGCCATACTTCAGAGCATCAAGTAAGAAACCAAACTTCTCTTGCTGCTCAGACTCTTCAATGCCTAGGATCCTGAACGCAGCCTGTTGCATTTCGTTGTTGTGAATACGAACCGAACCGCCACCGACTTCGTAGCCGTTAAGTACCATATCGTATGCATCAGAAAGTGTACCTGCTGGATTTGCTTCAAGGTCCGCAGCACTTACGCCTTTAGGCGCGGTAAACGGATGGTGTACCGCGTGTAGGTTACCTTCGTCGTCTTCTTCGAACATCGGGAAGTCAACAACCCAAAGTGGTGCCCACTTAGTTAGATCAGTGATTTCTAAATCAAGACCAATCTTCAGACGTAGCGCGCCCATCGCTTCGTTTACAGTATTACGCTTGTCTGCGCCGAATAGAATAATGTCACCTGTGTTTGCGCCTGTGCGCTCAAGCAGTGCATTGATCACTTCTTCATTCAAGAACTTAGCGATTGGTGACTGTACGCCCTCGCTACCCGCATCACGGTCGTTCACTTTCATCCAGGCAAGGCCTTTCGCACCGTAAATACCTACAAACTTAGTGTATTCATCGATTTGCTTACGTGAAAGTTGTGCGCCACCAGGTACTGATAGTACTGCAACACGACCTTTTTCGTCATTCGCAGGGCCACTTAGTACTTTAAATTCAACGTCTTTTACGATGTCTGCAACGTCGATAAGCTCAAGCGGGTTACGTAGGTCTGGTTTATCCGAACCATATTTGCTCATCGCTTCGCTGTATGGCATCACAGGGAACTCACCCAAATCCACATCTAGGAAAGACTGCCACATTTCACGGATCATTTTTTCTGTCACGCCACGAACTTGGTCTGAGCTCATAAATGACGTTTCGATATCTATCTGAGTGAACTCTGGCTGGCGATCGGCACGTAAGTCTTCATCACGGAAACACTTTACGATTTGATAGTAGCGGTCAAAACCAGACATCATTAGTAGCTGCTTAAATAGCTGTGGCGACTGCGGTAGCGCATAGAAACTGCCTTTGTGGACACGACTTGGTACTAGATAGTCGCGTGCACCTTCAGGTGTCGCTTTCGTTAGTACTGGCGTTTCAATGTCTAAGAATGCATTTTCATCCAAGAAACGACGCACAAAGCTACTCGCTTTAGCACGCATTTTAATGCGATCGCTCATTTCTAGACGACGTAGGTCTAAATAACGGTACTTAAGACGACGCTCTTCAGAGTTTTGCTGATTGAAGTCAAGCGGTAATGGTTCTGAACGGTTGATAATGGTTAAGCCAGTGCCTAAGATCTCAACTTCACCGGTTGCCATGTCTTTGTTTACTTGGCTTTCAGGACGCGCACGGACAACACCTTTGATCTGAACACAGAACTCTTGGCGCAACGTATTCGCTTTATCCATTAAGCCTTCCACTTCAGGATCGAATACCACTTGCACAAGCCCTTCTCTATCTCTTAAATCGACAAAGATTAGGCCGCCAAGGTCACGACGTTTATTGATCCAACCACATAGTTCAACTTCCTGATCTACATGGCTCTTATTTAGTTTTCCGCAGTATATAGAGCGCATAAAATTCCTGTCAGTCCAGTTTGCTCTTACGACTAATCACTTCTCACCACACAATATGAATTCACAGTATTGGTAAGCCAGTCGCTAAGACTCATTTTCAATAACCGCCAATTATATAAAAATACGCTGCATTGTCATCCTCAATCTAAGGATCTGATACACTATTCACACATTTAATCGTTGTTTTGATCACTATGTTGTATCTGGGTTGCCCACAATGGAGTAGCACACACTGGAAAGGTCGAGTATTTTCCAGCCATTGTAGTGCCACAAATATGCTCAAAGAGTATGGCCAAATTTTTAATAGCGTTGAAGGCAATACGACTTTTTATGCCGATCCAAATCCGCAGACCGTATTAAAATGGCTGGAACAAGTGCCCGATGACTTTCGCTTTACGTTTAAAATTCCTAAGCGCTTTAGTCATGAAATGGCACTTAGCCACTGCCAAGATGAATTATTGGCTTGGTGTAAAAACATGGCGCCGCTGTTTCCTAAATTAGGCGTGTTAATGCTGCAATTACCTGCGCAGTTTGCGCCTGAACATATAAATAAAATGCGACAATTTTTATCTTGGTTGCCCAAAGCGCTAACTGTTGGTGTTGAAGTACGGCATTGGGACTTTTATCGCAAAGGCGATGCTGAGCGCAGATACAACCAATATTTAATCGAAAATAACTACAACCGCATCGTGATGGATACTCGCCCACTCTTTAGCGAGCCTGCCAGTACTCCTGCGATAGTAGATGCACAGCAAAAGAAGCCGCGATTACCTGTGCATGCAATTGCCACTGGAGACAGCCCTATTCTGCGATTTGTTGGTTGCTCTCAGCTTGAGTCTAATAGAGACTTTTATCAGCCTTGGTTAACTAAACTCAATCAATGGCTCAGCGAAGGTAAATCACCTTATGTGTTTTTCCATACCGCAGACAATTTTGATGCGCCATTTTTAGCAAGACAATTTATCGCTGATTTAGAGATACATCATCAAGTAAGCAATCCATTCCCCGCTGAAAAAGAAGCAAAGCAAGAGGCGCTGTTTTAATGTCCCATCCCTATTTTTTAAACTACTCAGAGCAAGTCCAGACTCAAGTCACTCAATTAATAGAGAGCAAGCGACTCAGTGCTTTTTTCAAAAGCCGCTATCCTGAAGCGCATCAAATCAAAAGCGATAAGCTACTTTACGAATATGTGGAAGGATTAAGACAGCAGTACTTAAAAAATACCCCACGGGTATCGCAGGCCAAGTTTGAGAAGCGCAACAATATGGTATTGAATGCGTTAGGAACCCATACGTTCAAAACCACACGACACGGGCAAAAACAAAAAACGTCGCACCAAATACACATCGCAGCACAGTTAAAACACGCACCCGAGGCAGTGCTACGAGCATTGGTTGTACACGAGCTAGCGCACTTTAAAGAGAAAGACCATAACAAGGCGTTTTACAAGCTTTGTCAGCATATGGAACCCCACTATCATCAACTTGAGCTAGAGTTACGGCTATTTATGCTGATGTGTGAAACAGAAGGCAACACCAATTACACTTAACTTAAGGGTAATTGGTGTTTTGAGAAATTAGCGTTTACAGCTTGGTGCAAAACCACCCGTACGCGCTTTGTTAGCGGTTGCTTGGGCAGTTGTCATGTTTGCTTGTAATTGCTTAATTCGATTTTCAGGCGCAGGGTGCGTCGACATAAATTCTGGTGGACGCTGTTCGCTCATTTTCGCCATATTTTGCCAAAGCGCAACCGAGCCTTCAGGGTTAAAGCCAGCCTTGGCCATTAGATCCAAGCCGATAACGTCCGCTTCGCTTTCATGAGAGCGGCTAAATGGCAGCGCGACACCATACTGTGCGCCAAGACCTAATCCCTGCATAATGGCATTGCGATATTCGATATTATTCATTTCAAGCACCGCCGCCCCTGCTTGCAGGCCAAACTGCAACACACTGTTTTGCGATACGCGCTCATTAGCGTGTTCAGCAATAACATGTCCTACTTCATGGCCCATCACCGCAGCAAGTTGATCTTGGTTTTCTGCAACTTTGAGAATCCCCGTATGAACCCCGATTTTGCCGCCGGGTAGTGCAAATGCATTAGCAGAGTCATCTTCAAATACCACAACTTCCCATTGCTGGTTTGCGTAGTTTGCTGGGAGTTGTGCTATTAAGGCATTTGCAATACACTTAACGTAGCGATTGGTTTTAGCATCAGTATCAACTTTTTGCTCTTGCTTCATTTGTTCAAAGCTTGCAACACCCATTTGGTCCATTTGCTGCTCGGAATAGAGTGCTAACTGAGTGCGTCCGGTAGGCGATGTTTTGCAGCCAGCAAGCGTTGCTGCCACAGCTATCGCGAGAACCAGTTTTTTCATAACTTGTTCCTTTTCTTATTTTATAACTTAAGTTTCTCTAAGTTTACCGCAATTTCGTCACTTAACGAGACTAACTTAGTACAATATAAAAAATTTTTCATGAACTTCTGCTGATCAGAACGCCGCCTTTTCGTTGCTCCACTCTAGTGCACCGAGTTCCATTTCCATATAAAGCGTCTCTGATTGGTGTATTTATTCTGCTTAACATTAACAAGGTAACAATACCAACATATGAAGTCATCAACACTCCCAGCAATACTCTTGCCATTACTGGCTAGTATTGTCGCGATAACGCCTTTGGCTATCGACTTGTATCTCCCCGCGATGCTTGCGATTGCAGACAGCTTGAATAGCCCGCTTGAGCAAGTACAGGTTTCTCTTAGTAGCTATTTAGCAGGTTATGCTGTCGGTATGATGGTGTTTGGCCCCCTTGCTGATAGATTCTCAAGACAGACGTTAGCTATTTGGGGCTTGGTCGGCTTTACCGCATCGTCAATTGGGCTTGCGCTAACGAATGACATCGATATGTTTTGCTTCTTACGTGTTATTCAAGCATTTTGTGGTGCCGCAGCGACTGTCGTTGTACCAGGTGTAATCCGCTATTATTACAAAGAACACACAGCCAAAGGGATGTCTTATGTTTCGATGATCATGATGATCGCGCCACTTATTGCTCCCTCTCTTGGTGCGTTGATCTTGTTGTACTTTGATTGGCACGCCATTTTTTGGTTTTTAGCGGTTTATGCAATACTCGTTATCATCGCATTACAGTTTTTCTGTATTGCAATCCCGACCAAAGCTGATGTACCGCTTAGCTTATCGTTTTTCTTAAAAAACTACCGCATTGTATTAACACAAAAGAAGGCCCGCTACGATATTCTTTCGTCGATGCTGGCATCATTTGCATTCTTTTGCTTTTTAACTTCAGTTTCATTTATTTATCTTGAGTATTATGGCGTGTCGGAGCAGCTGTTTGGAGTGTTATTCGCCATGAATGTGATTGCATTGATGCTCGGTAACTTTGCCAACACGCGTTTAGTGCCAAGGCTTGGTTCTAGGAAAATGCTCAATATCGGTCTTACTATTGGTATCGTCTTCGCGACACTACTGGTCATACTCAGCAGCCAATCAGTCTCGGTTTGGGTGCTAGCTTCTGCCATTGCACCTTTGATGATGAGTTTGGGGATCATTGCCAGCAACGCTGATGCGCTGATATTACTGGGCTTTGAGCATCAAACCGGTACCGCTACCGCGGTGATAGGCACGCTACGATTTGGTAGCGGCGCTTTGGTCGGCCCCTTACTTGCACTCGCGGTTCCTGAGTCACCTTTGCCGTTCTCAAGCTTTATGTTCGCTGCCATTGTGCTGACTATCGTCTGCCAATTGTTAAATAGGCGTTTTGAGAAAAGTCTCAACGCCACAGAAATCAAAGAGTAAATCACAAAAAGCCCCGACTTGCGGGGCTTTTCTCTAAAATCGTTATTATATCAGGTTAATTTAGTTCTTTATCTTTCCAGAACTTAGTGCCTTTTACTGTTGCTTGCAGTGCCAAGCCACTTTCAGTAAAGGTGTACACAGTAACATCACCATAATAAGCCTCGCCTTCTACCGACGCACCTTTTTTAGCCGCTTTCGCTGCTGCATCTGCATTTCCGCCAAACGTCCAGCCTGAGGTCACAAACTTATTCATTGCTTCAGGAGTATGGAATACCATCACAATACGATAATCTTTTACACCTAGACCAAGGCCTACACCACCTTCAGCCATATTCATATAAGTGTTACTTCCTACCGTATTATCGTGTACGACACCGTAACCTGTTCCAGCTGCAACAAATAGCAGATTAATATTGGCATTAGAAAAAACAGCATAGCCCGGCGCTGCCGCAATTTGCGAACGCGTATCTGGCTTTTTGCTGTAGAGCTGAGTAAGTACATCGTTTTTCATATCTAGGATGGCACGTTGCTTTTCAACCTTGTCACCATCGCCCATTGAAGCACATGCACTAAGCATGACGGCCAAAAAGCCAGCCATTAAATGTTTAACGTTTACCATAGGTTTTTCCTTTCCTGCATTAATTGAAAATAACACTGCCTATCATAGACGCTTAGTTTGAATGCTGGATTAATTTAGAGGTATGTTTCGAGCCTTGCCAAACCAGCGGCAAAGTTACGCTTACCCGTTCCTAAACGAAAGTGGCACTCGCTCTCCAATAGAAATAACTTTGCGGGTAACAATAGCGTGTTCGAGGTCTCTGCAAATTGACGTGACCACTTTTCAGAGTCCCTTACTGAATTAATCTTCAGCAATGACAACACACCTCCACGAGGCTCAACCCAAGTCACTTTTTGCGAGTATAAACTGACAAATTCACGCATCAATTGGACGTTATTTGCGATGATTTTCGCATTATGCGCTAAGATAGTTTCACTATGCAGTAATGCAGTCGTCGCCAATAAATCATCCACTTTACTGCCACAAATGCTTAAGTAGCTTTTACCGGCCAACAGCGCATCTGCTAGTGCTTTCGAACCGCAAATTGCCCACCCTACTCGGATGCCAGGCAAGCCCATACTTTTAGATAATACGCCTAACGTAATCGACCGCGGATAAGCCGAAAAACGCCCACCTGCGGCGCGGTCATCGCCATGGCTCTGTGCTGATACTTCATCACTTAATATGTAAGCACCACACTGCTCTGCCAGTTGTTGTATTTGTCCAACTTCATTGTCAGTCAAGCCTGCGCCCGTTGGATTATGAGGAGCATTGACGATAATGAGTTTGGTTTTTGTCGTCACTGCGTTTTTGAGTCTTTCTATATCAACCTGCCAGTTGTCCTCTTCTCGCAATGCCACCGTGTTGACGATAGCGCCAAACTGTTTGGGAAGTGTTGCAAGCGATGGGTAACTTGGCGTACAGACCACCACCTCATCTTGTGGGTCTAGTAATTGCGCCATCGTAGTGAAAATAGCTTCTTGAGCACCGCTAAATGACACGATTTGATTAAGATCCACACATGCCGTCGTCGGCAGATGATAAGCTTTAATCGCCGCTTTTAGCCCTTCACTGCCCGCAATTGGATTGTAACCCAGTTCAATGTCTGGCATTTTACCGCCACCAAGCTCAATAAGTTCACCAAGCGTGACACCTTGAGCGCAGGAATCACTCAAGTTGATGTCGATGGGAGTAGCCAAGCTTTGACTAAACTTAATGTGATCGGGTAATACTAATTCCATTCTCTAACCTAAAAAGTCATGCCAGCACTTTGGCTGGCATGTGTATCAACGACTATTTAAGACGCCATAGCGTAAGTTGGCATCGCTCTAGTTCAACTTTACGTGCGTTTTTGCTTATGGCGGACATTACTTCATCTTCAGCCAACAGTTCAAAATCTCGTCCCAGTAAAATTTCTAAACCATCACGGCCCGTGACGTTCTCACCACTGACCTTATAACCGCCCAACCAGTTTTGTGCTTGGGTTAGCGCTTTGTCCCACTGATAGGCTGAGCTTATCGCAAGGATCCCGCCTGCATTCAAGCGCGATTTAATTTGGTTTAAAAAGGTTTTTGGTGAATATAAGTATTCCACAACACGATGACACAAGATTAAGTCATACTCGGCGAATTGTGGTTTAAGGTTATGCCCATCCCCTTGGCAGAAATGGATACGCTCACTGAGTTCATTAAAACCTAATTGCGAAGTAGACACTTCGTGGAAGTCCACAATTTCACCTTCAATCTCGGTAGCAAAGCGTACCGGCGTGCCTTCTTTTAAGGCCAACGCGTGTTGAATATTGCGCGCAGTAAAATCAATGCCATCTACTTGAGTAAAGTGTTTCGCTAATTCAAAACTTGCACGACCGACCGAGCAACCCAAATCCAGCGCTTTATCTGTATTACCTTGATAATGCACCATTAGCTGTGAAACAACACTTTGCAATGGATTGCCAAAATGCATAACAGGCTTGCCGTAGTGGCTATGTAGCGCATTGGCAACGTCCGCATCCATTTCGCACAAGTTGACCTTTTGCACTGGCACTTGTGGGCTCTCACTTTCGATGTATCTAAATCCGGCATGTTGGAAGAAGTGGCGTCTAAAGGCATAACGAGAGTCTCGCACGGCTTCGTTACCTGTAGAAATCCAAGAACCACCTTTTATCAGATTATGTTTACCGTCAAAAGTGGGAGTCGAGAAATCATCGTATAAAGGGTGCACTTTAAAGCCGCTGTATGCGTCGATCGGACTTTCCGTCCATTGCCAAACATTGCCGATGATGTCGAATAAACCTTCAGTTTCAAAACGGTTAACCGGACAGCTTGAAGCACATACCTCAAGGTTGATGTTTCCCGGCGCTTCGCTCCATGTCGGCAGATCAACATCAAGCTTATCGCGTAGTACTTGCCACTCTGCTTCTGTTGGTAAGCGTACAAAGTGCTCACTTTGCTCAGACTTCCAGTTACAAAAAGCCTTCGCTTCAAGGTAATTAACCTCAACTGGCCAATTGAGTGGTAATGGAATTTCCTCGGCTAAATTTCGTTGCCAAAAGCCTGTGTCTTTCTTTATCCAAAAGCGCGGCATGGTTGATTTAGTTGAAGCCAACCAAGCTTGACCTTCAGCCGTCCAAAACTCAGGCTGATTGTAGCCACCAGCTTCGACAAAGGTTAAAAACTCTTGGTTTGAAACCACATATTTACTGGCCTTGAATGGTGCCACTTTGACGTCTTGTACACCATATTCGTTATCCCAACCGTAGGTTTGATTTGATTCAGGTTTACCGAGGCGAACATCACAACCGCTTACTGAGATTAGGTTGTTGTCAGGTGCATCACCGTACTCATCACACGCTTCCCAACCGGGTTGTAAAGTCAAGTCAGCCAGCGGCAGCATCCGCATTATTACAGAAGAGGTTTCTAGGTGGATACGTTCGTGTTCAATCCCCATTAGGACAACCCACGCAAGGCTATCTTGAGTGATTGGTAGGGTAATATCCATCTCATCGATTAACCCGTTAATAAGTGCATTCACTTGTTGGCGATAAGCACGCACTTCTGGCACTGTTGGCCAATCGTAATTATTGCTATCAAGGTCATCCCAAGACATTTCGTCTACGCCAACTGCACAGGTAGATTCAATGTGTGGATTAACGCGTTGAGTGATATATTTCCCTAACATCAACTTATTAACGTAAAAACAAGCGGTATGACCGAAATAGAAAATGAGCGGATGCCGTAACCGCTCTGCCTTCACAAAATAGGCGTCGTCATTGTTGATATTGCTAAATAATGATTCGTACTGCTGCCAGCTATTGTTGAAGTATGCTTTGATCTCAGCGCGCTTTTTCTCCACGTCGCCACCTGAAAGCCAGATTGGCTTTAATGTATTTGGTCTTTCCATACAATTATCTTCTTTAAACTTGCTACTTCGATACATACACCATTTCAATGCATGCAGCTTTTAAACTTTGCTCACTTTGCCACTTAATGCCAATGGCATCTTGCTGTATACGTTTGATAATCTAGCTTAGACCACTGATATCAACTTTTTATGACCTTAACTTATTCACATTTAATTTTCACTGCCGACAAGACTATTTTCGGAAAAAACTTCACTTGGTACATCTAGCATATGTGATAAAAATAAAAAGAGCGCAACTTAGGTCACGCTCTTTTGGCAGCCGGGCTGCATCACAATGAAATTTACGCGACCACGGGCTCTAAAGACTCAGCTGAGCTGGACTCCAATGTCAAAAATACCATCACCATGATATTGGCGATGAACCACAAGTCTTTAATCACAAATTGTCCCAAGCCACCCAGCAAGCTCATGTCGCTAAACGCACCGGCTGCGGTAAACAGAAAGCTTTGCGTCATAACAAATACCGCTAGACACCCAAGGCTTGCAACACTAATCAAGACTCGCTGTTTGAACCAAATGCCAATGCCAAGCAAGCCTGCCATCAAAATGTCATAGGCGCCTATCACGTTTGAGGCTTCTTGCACGGAAAACAAGTCATACATCCAAGACATAAACGGTGAAGTTTCTACTAGCGGCACGATTGCCTTTGCCTCAAGTTCGAGAAATTTCATTCCACCGATCCAGACTAAAACCAATGCCACCGGGAAATAGTTCGCCCACACTAGCGTTCGCGTGTTGGTATGATGACGACAGTATAGAAATAGTGCGATGGGTACTAACGCAAAATACTTGATGATCCCTTGCCCAGAACCAATAACGGGAAAGCCGCCATGAGCTGCTATCCAGCGGTTTTCGGCAAACAACGTCAACAAAGTAAATAAACTAATGATGGCGATTAAGGCAAGCGGCCACGCCGCAGGAATAATCTTACATTGCTGTAAAATGACTAGACCCGCGGCAACCATTAACGCAAAGCCAAATACAATGCCAAGTGTGGCAACAGGCACCCACTCTGTTAACCCGTAAAAGCTAAAGGTACCGGAAATGGTACTTGGCCCAGCGCCAAACAAAAATGAAATGCCAAGCAGTAATAAGCTCACTGCTAACACGCCTGAAATAGAATAATCGATAGTTCTAAACGACATATCTAACCTCTTAATATGCTATTGTCTATAAGACCCGAGGTTTTAGAAAGTTCATTCAGCGTTTGTGAAGTTTATACCCATTGCAAGGTATACTAAGTAGTTAGGTCCACAACCCAGTTCAATGCCAGTGCGTCGCAAAGTCAATGAGTCGCGTTAATATTGGGCTTTGAAATTTATCTTTACGCGTCACCAACCAAAACTGCCTCGGTGCGGCTTTTAAACCTGAAAGCGCCTTAATTCGTTGCTGTGCTATGGCATGTTCAGCGGAGTATTTTGAGATACACGCTAAACCGAGCCCTGCCGCCACACCATTTATAATCGCCTCGGTGGAATTTAACTCAAACGCGGTTCGCCACGACGTAAGCTGCGCTGCAATATTCGCTAAGAAAAATTCTCGACTGCCGGAGCCTTGTTCCCGCAACAACCAACGAGATTGACTTTGTATCAGCGTTTGAAAGTCAGTTACCGCAAAGTCCATTGCACTCACGATACACATTTCATCTTCAAACCAAGGCATGATGTCTAAACCTTCGCCTATCACTCGGCCTTCAACAAAACCAATGTCTAATTCGTAGTCACGAAGCATAGCGCACACTTTCGCCGTATTGGTGATAAACAACTGCTGCTGCGTATGCCCTGTTTGCTGCTGAAAAGCCGCTAACATGGGAGGCAGCAAATGATTGCCTAAGGTATCGCTGGCACCAATTTTAATTTCGCCATATAGCCTCTCGCTTTCTTTAAATAGGGACTCTAAGAAGCGACATCTATCTAGCACTTGATGCGCATGCGGTAGTAATAACTCTCCGGCTGGATTTATCATTAATCGATTATTTACACGATCGAATAATGGTTGTTCGAGGTGACGCTCTAACTCCGCCAGAGCCATGCTAACAGCAGCCTTAGTTAAACATAGCTTATCCGCTGCAGCCGTGATCGAACGCTCTTGCACGATTACCGTAAATACATTGAGTTGCTTAAGGGTTACCATTGACGTTAAGAATTACTGAACACTAATTTAAATATATTCAGATATTCTTAATTAAAGCGCAAGCGTATTATTCCCTCATCGAACAATTATTGTGAAATTACGCATGGCTACTCTTCATTCTTACAGTAAAAAACTCACCGCCAATATCCCCACCCCGATGTCTGGTCTTGCTCTTGGGCTGGCTAGTTTAGGCTGGTGTATCAGTAACCTCTTTCCCGCATTTTTTGTGTTAAAACCTTTAAGTGCACTGCTGGCTGGCTTTATTTTATTGCTGTTAGTGCTTAAGTTTATTCATCAACCTGCTCAATTAAGAGCAGATCTCGCGCATCCAGTGGTTGGGAGTGTATTACCAACCAGCGCCATGACAATCATGGTAATTTCTCATAGCATCGCGGCCTATTCTCACCTTATTGCAACTGTGGTTTGGCTACTCGCCATTGCAGTTCATCTGGGTTTGCTAGCCAGCTTTGTGTATTTTCGCAGCCGCAGTTTTGAGCTTAACCAGCTTGTGCCAAGTTGGTTTATTCCCCCAGTGGGGTTTGTCGTTGCCGATGTCACCTTTAACGGCATGTCAGCGTTGCAACCATTGGCGATGGGGCTTTGGTACTTGGGAGTGATATTTTACTTACTGCTGCTACCGTTCATGATTTACCGTTTATGTAGAGGCAGTGCCATACCACAGCAAACCCAGCCCACAATTGCAGTCATGGCAGCGCCTGCGAGTCTATGTTTAGCAGGATATTTAAGTGTCCATCCAATGCCAGCGGCTGGCGTGGTGTTTGCCCTACTGAGCGTCGCTATTATTATGACCCTAGCGATATACCTTGCTTTTATTCAGCTGCTGCGGCTGCCATTTAGTCCTGCCTTTGCGGCATATACCTTTCCATTAGTCATCGGCGTCACCGCCATTAGTAAAGTCGTCACTTGGCTAAGCAGCGAACACTTAAGCCCAGGCTGGTTAAGTGTGTTGCAATACCTAGTTTGGCTTGAACTTGTCGTTGCGATCGCAGTAATTAGCCTCGTTTGTATTCACTATGCGCGATTCTTACTAAAAATAAGCACTGCCAATTCAGAGAGTTAAAGCTAATATTGCAATAACCTAAACACACACCATTTACTTAGCATGCTAACTAATCTAGAATACTTAGCATGCTAAGTAAATATATCTTAAGTTATGTCGTCACTTCCATTTCATGAAACGCTCGATCTCAGCCTCTGTGGCAAGTTAGGCCGAGTCCATAGAATTTGCCGTCAAGCCGTAACCCAAGCTGTGGAGCCACTCGGTTTTACCCAGCCACGCTGGACCGCCATGATGCATATTCATCATTTGGGTGAAGGTTGCACACAACACCAATTGGCGTGCAGTTTAGATATCGAAATGCCGAGCCTGACTCGCACGATGAAACAGTTAGAAGAAAATAACGTGATAGAGCGCCGCATTGATAAGCAAGACAAACGCTGTCGTAAAATCTACTTTACCGAACACGGGCAAGCCCAGTTAGCGCAGCTAAAGATGCGGATCAGTGAAGTGAAGGCACTTTTATATCATGGGCTTAGCGATGACGAGCTCAATGCTATTGCACGTGCTTTGGTCAAACTTGAGAACAATGCTCAGCAATGTTGTGACAATATTTCTGAAAATGGGAGTACCAGTGAGTAAACTTAGTCCAGATCAGCAATTTTCCCGCTACGTAAAGGTTTCAATCGCCCTTTTTGCACTCTGCTTTAGCTATTTTATCTTTGCTGATCTCTATATACCAATGACGCCTCAGGCACGTGTGTATCATCAAGTAACCAAAGTGACGCCTAAAGTCAGTGGTGAAGTGCTTGCAGTAAATGTCAGCAATAATCAAAGAGTTCAGCAAGGGCAACTACTACTTACTATCGATGAAGCGCCGTATCGTTTAGCATTAGCTAAGGCTGAGCTCGCTTTGGCAGAAGTTAATCAACAGAACAAACAATTAGACGCCCAGATAGTTGCCCAACAAGCACAAATAGAGGCTGCTGTAGCCAAGTATGATGAGCAACAGCGACTTTATAAACGCAGCCAATCTTTGCTGTCACAACACGCAATTTCAACGCAGGAATCAGATCAAATTCAAGCAAATTTTGCGACGGCTAAGTCACAGCTCAGTGCACTCAAAGCTAATCTACATGCGCTTGAAGTAAAGCGTGGTGCAACCGACGAACAGAATATTGCACTAATGCAAGCACGAAATGCCGTAGAGCAGGCTAAATTGCAACTCAGCTACACCGAAGTCCGCGCGCCCCATGATGGCATCATTAGTAACTTACAGATCACCACGGGGACCTATGCTCGCACGGGTGTGAGCCTAACCAGTTTGGTTTCGGACAATGTTGACTTAGCTGCGGATTTCAGAGAAAAATCGCTTTACCACGTCAAACTTGGTGAACAAGCGTTAGTGAGTTTTGATGCGTTACCGGGCAAAGTCTACCCCGCCGTGATCCATGAATTTTCTGCTGGCGTCAGTGATGGACAACTCAATGCCGACGGCCAATTAGCTGCCGTTGAGACCTCCAATCGCTGGGTGCGAGATGCGCAGCGTCAACGCGTTCATTTAGCATTTGATGAGCCATTACCTATACTAGCAAGTGGTGCCAGAGCGACAGTTCAAGTCCTGCCAGAAAGCACTTTGCTTGCAACCCTTGCACAAGCGCAAATCAAATTCGTCAGTCTACTTCACTACGTTTATTGATATGAAAGTTGCACTGAACGCCAATGACCTAAGACAGATGCTGCGTATTGCAACTGGGAGTACGCTAGGCTTTGCACTAAGCAAACTGCTCAACTGGCCGTACGGTATCTTTTTTACCGTATATCCCATGCTGCTACTTGGGTTAGTACCAATGTTAAACGCACACATAGTGCGCCAGTTTATCTTAAGTGGGTTGGTCTGTGCCTTTTCGGTATTGGTGCTACAAGGGCTATTTGGCTTCCACCCTGCGTTAATGTCCTTACTCACCTTTGCCTTATTTGCCTTTTTGTTTTTGCAAATGAGCAAAGGCGTTAATTTCTTATTTGGTGCAATGAGTGTGGTGGGACTATCAATCCAACTTCATTTTGCCAGTTATGCTTCAACCAGTGGTGGCTTATATTCACTCATAGCCAGTAACTCTCTGGCTATTATCATTAGTATCGCAACCGCATATGTAATGCATTGGTTATTTCCGGACGTTACTGTGCGTCAATTACCGCCACGGCCAGCAAAAGATGCTGCAAGTATTCGCCATGAAGTCTTACTGTGCGCCACCGTAGCCACACTCTCATTTATGGTATTCCAAACCCTAGATTTACAAGATTCTGTTTCCGCCCAAGCGGCATCAATATTAATCCTCTTTCCACTGAGCTGGAAAGCGGCGGGCACAGCGGGCTGGCAACGTGCAGTTGGCACGCTGATAGGTTGTAACTTGGCATTAGCAGCGCAAATTCTACTGCAAACCTATAGCCAAATTTTACTTTTTCCAATTTTGATTTTATGGATCTTAGTCTTCATTTTTAGTCGCTACCACTTGTTAAGTGGTGGTGCTCCTAGGATTGGCTTTGGTATTATTACCACTTTTGGGATCTTGTTTGGTCAGTCTCTCGCGCCAAATCAAGATTTAATCTACAGCGCACTGTATCGCTTCAGTTCGGTGAGCGTTGCAATTACGGTAAGTCTCTGTGCAATCTACCTTATTCATCGCCTACTTAACCACTTTAGTGCAACGCGCCACCATACCTACGCCTGAATAAAAGGAATCCACTTGAAGCTTGGAAAACGCTTACAGACTTTGCATGATGTTGTTACTGAAGACTATCAACATATTTGGGACTGCTGCTGCGATCATGGCCAGCTTGGCGCACAGTTTTTAGATTCGAGCCAAGCGCACATACACTTTGTTGATGTAGTCCCAGCGCTTATCGCGAAAGTGAAACTGGATCTCACACGCTTCTTTCCAGAAGCCGAAACGCGCTATAGCCTTTACACCCAAGACGTTGCGAAGCTCCCTCTTGCACAATACTCAGGCAGGCAATTAGTGATCATCGCAGGTGTTGGCGGCGACTTAACCGCAGAGCTGATGACAAGTCTTTGCTGCAATTTGCGTGACGAGGTCGATTTCTTGCTTTGCCCAGTTCATCATCATTATACCCTGAGGCAAACCTTGCAATCTTTGCCACTTAAGCTGACCCATGAATCACTGGTTGAAGAAAATCGACGTATTTACGAAGTGCTCTATCTTACTTCAGGTAAGACTGGCGCTGCCATAACCCCGTTGGGCGAAGCGATTTGGCAACAAGGAACGCTGTCCAAACGCTATTTAGAGAAAACGTTGGATCATTATGCACGAGTTGCCAAAGGCAAACCCGAAGCGCAAGCCATTTTATCGGCTTATCAACACCTTACACTATAAAACACAGCGCACTCAGCCAAACTAACTGAGTGCCATAACTTAATCGCTGATAGAGCCCACTATTACGTTTTTGTTTGTAAGCGTTGGCAAGCTGATAGCTAAAACCGACACAAACAAGTACACAAGCAGTAGAAAACCAAGCAAATAGCGAGCTTAAAGGGCTTACAAACCAAACCAATAAAGGAGCGATAAGTAAACTTAATAGCATTACCATGCCCGCGAAAGAATGAATATTACACGCTCGACTTGGCGAGGTTGTGTATGGATCGGGATCCATAGGAAAGAAACCTGCAACAGCGGTTGCTAGACCATGACAAACAATCAAACCGCCAATAACACCTAACGCCCAGTTCCCTTCGGGTACCAAGATGATATAAAAACCAAAACAACAAAATAGCAAGGCTAAGGGGTAATTATTAACTGCGGGAGACAATCGTTCTGTTGGACTACCACTGGCACCTAACTCACTACAAAATTGATTTTTGTGACTATAGTTTGGATAACGCTTGGCAACGCCATACACCCCTACCAGCATCCATATACTTGCTAGTATGCCAAAATAACTCACCAACTCTTGCAACATCACGCCTATCCTTAATGCGCTAAATTTATGTCTACACACTTTATACTAATTTAGGAACATACGAAACCAAGCAGCTGCATTCAATTTAGTGTATTTTCCAGCGCTCCAAAATAGCTTGTTGTTGACCTCTTTGACTTAATTCCGCTAGTGCGTGCTGCAAGCGGTTCGCAAGTTCATTGGGAAACTCTGCATTCACCGCCAGAGCCAACTCACTTGGGAAATGCTCAAGAAGTAACTTATGCTCAATTGCTTTTGGGTCCAGTTTTAGGGCATTTAGTTCTTTCTCGAGTGTTAGTGTGTTGGTTAGTACAAAATCAATCCGGCCCTTAAACAATAAATTCCAAAGACTTTGGTAGTTTGACACTAATACCAACTCATAGCCTTCAGAAAAGCCAGCTTGTTTGAGAAAGGTTTCACTATAGTAACCGCGTATGGTTCCAGTACGATAGCGCTTTGCAGCGTCAAGATCGTTTATTGGCGTTTGAGATTGTTTCAGGCCAATAAGTGATGCGGACGTATGGCACATAGTCCCCAAAAAGCGGAAATAGACTTCCCGAGTTGGTGTTTTTAGCCAAGATAACAGCACCACATTAGGTTTAGTTTCTAATTCGTGTAACACACGTGCCATCGGCATTATTTCAATTTTAGCAGCAACATTTGCTTTATCTGCTACCGCTTGAGCAAGCTCAACCAAGCCACCATCCACTTCGCCTTGGCCATTAATAAAATGATAGGGAGGCAAATCTTCCGCAACAAAATGCACAGTATCTTGCAGCGAAGCAATTATTTTGGTTGATGCAAGTAGCGCTACAAGGAATAAAATTTTCCTAATCATTTTATCTCAATAAATTAAATAATCATTCGGTCAGTGTGCCCGTATTTGCATTGCAATTCAATCAGCAGCAATGGCTAGATTGCTTCAGAAAGTATTTCATTTGATAATCCAGTACATCATGTAGTAATGGTTTTACCTCGCCATGGGTACAGTTAGCTACTTTTGACCCGCGTTTACCGCTGCCAGACCTTGCCAATCTTCTAAATCTTGTTCTGGCTTTTCAGCACGAAATTGTTGATACAAGGCAATACCTTGCTCATCTTCTAAAATATCGACTTGTACGCCCTTACTTTCAAGTAACGGCTCATTGCCTGAAGCATTAGTGATATCCCCTACCACGACTCGCTGAAAACCACGCATGTAGAGTAATGTTGCGCATACATCACAAGGACTTAGGCTGGTATACAAAGTGGTTTTACTAAAATCAATCCGTCCCGCATCTCGAATTGCCGAGGTTTCACCATGGTTATATGGGTGGCTCTCTTGTACTAACGTATTATGTCCTTTACCTACAATTTGATTGGTCTCGTTATCAACAATAACCGCACCAATTGGGCAACCGCCCTCTTCATAACCCTTTTTTGCCAGCAAAACAGCAATGCGCATAAAGTCTTGATCGCAAAGCTTACGCGTAAAGTCGCTATCGAGTAATACGCCAAGACTCTTGGTTGGCATATGTGCAATGGCATTGAGCGCTTCGCTATTTACTTGGGTTTCTGCGTTGAGTAATACAGTCATTTTTTTATTCCTTGTTGTATTATATGAACCGAGCTTAACACTATAATTTGGCGCAATTATGAAGTACCCAATCACATAGCTTATCTAACCAAGGTTTTGCCACATCAAGCGGCCAACCACAATTGATCCGCAGATGATCTTGATACAACTCACGACTTGTAAATAAGCTGCCTTGGCGAATCTCAACCCCAAGTTCAGCTAGACGTAAAGCGAGTGCATCACAGTCAATATTAGGCAGTTTCAGCCATAATGCCATTCCGCCCTGAGGGGAAGATATTTTACAGCCCTTTGGTAAACGCGATTTCAAATAGCTTTGGTAAGCGAAGCAGTGTGCCGCTAAGGTGCGATTAAGCGTCCGTAAATGGCGCTGGTAATGTCCTGTCTCAATAAAGCGTGATACCGCCATTTGTAAACATTGATTTGGCATGCCGTGAAACGCCTGCATGAGCGCGGCCACTTGGCTTTGATAACGCCCAGCTTCACACCATCCAACTTGCAAGCCCGGCGCTAACGTCTTAGACACTGAGCTACACCAAATTACATATCCGGCTTTATCCCACGCCTTTATCGGTAAAGGCATTGTGTGATTATGGCTCAGCTCCCCAAAGACGTCGTCTTCGATAACCGCCATTTGATACCGCGCAGCAAAATCCGCAAGCCACGCTTTTTGTTGCACAGATAGACTGTGCCCCGTTGGGTTTTGGTGGTTTGCTGTAAGCAAACACGCAGATACCCTTTGCGTTGCCACTACCCGTTCCAAGGCTTCCAGGTCGAGCCCTTCGGGCGTCGTTGGGATCTCAATCACCTTGAGCTGTAGCGTTGCAAGCAGTTGCAATAAACCTTGATAACAAGGTGATGGCACTACCACACAATCCCCCGCTTTTGTAACAGCCTGCAGTCCTGCCATCACGGCTTGAATACAGCCGCCAGTCACCACGAGATTATCAGGATTCAGTGCCAACCCCTTTTGTTTAAAGTGCTTGGTTAGATTCTCTCTAAGCGACCTCAGTCCCATCGCATTGGGATAATGAAAATGGTGATACTGAGGAGAGTCGAACGCTTGCTTTATAAACTTAGTCAGGCGATTTATGGGCATCAACTCGGGTGCTACTTGCACCGTCGATAACATCGTATTGAGCCCTACGACAGAGGGTCTTAACGCACTTTTAGGAGATTTCACTTCACTCGTAAACATGGCAAAGTCAATGTCACTATTTTTCGCTTTCGGTTTACAAATATAAAAACCAGATTTCTCTTGAGAAGCTAAAAAGCCATTATCCTGTAATTCCTCATAGGTTCTAATTGCGGTACTCATGCTCACGCCATGCTGCTTGGCAAAGATCCTAAGTGAAGTCATTTTTTCACCGCATTGACGCTCACCAGCGTTTATCTCTGCAATCACCTGCTCACTTAATGTAATAAACTTCTTCGCCATCTGCACCCCTAACAACCAAGAGTTCTGTATCTGTACTGCATTTTTACCGAAGTTACACTGTAATTCCAGTATTCGTTCACAAATGGGATTGACACATGACGATGACACACAACCAATGGCAAGCATTACCCCAATTGCTCACTGAGTTTTCTAAACTTACCGAGGCGTTTATACAGTCTAGCAATAGCCGCCCAGTCGCAGGTCGAGATATTGCTCCGCCCGACCTAACACTCACAGAGTCTGGAATTGCATTTGAATCACTGATAGAGATTTTTAGTAAACAAGTAGTGCCAAACTTAAGCACCAGTATTGGACCTAGGTATTGGGGATTTGTCACTGGCGGCGCAACGCCTGTTGCCACCTTTGCCGATTGGCTAGTGTCAACCTATGACCAAAATGTCTCAAAAGGCGATGGCTCCATTGCGACCAGTATAGAGCGGCAGGCCATTCGCTGGCTAACCGAATTATTCGACCTACCAGCAAGCTTTGATGGTCTTTTTACTACAGGGGCGACAGCGGCAAATTACTTAGGTGCGGTCGTAGCTCGCCAGTTTGCAGGACATCAACAAGGGATCAATGTGGCAGAAGATGGAGCCTTCGGTTTAGAAATTGACGTTTTTTGCGCGACGCCCCACGCGAGTATGATTAAGGCGCTTGGTCTTGCAGGCCTTGGCCGTAACCAAATCACGAGAGTCGCAACGCAAGTAGGCAATGAGGCTACGGATATTGCAGCGCTTGAGTCAGCGCTTGCAACAAGTAACGCCAAAGGAAAAATTGTCATCGCCAGTGCCGCCACGGTTACTGGCACTAATTTTGATGATTTAATTCAGATCCGCCATTTATGCGATAAACACCAAGCTTGGCTGCATGTTGATGCTGCATTTGGCATTTTCGAGCGTCTGATTTCTGGCTCAGAAGGTCGCACTAATGGGCTAGAGTTAGCCGATAGTATCACCTTGGATGCACACAAGTGGCTCAATGTACCATACGACTGCGGTATTTTTCTCACTCGTCATTTGCACTATTTGGTTGAAAGCTGTGATGTTCCAGCTCCTTACTTAGTCACATCAAAAGCCGAACCCGACTTTTTTTCGATGGGTGTAGAAAACTCTCGTCGATTTAGGGCGCTGCCCGTTTGGATGTCATTACTTGCGTATGGTAAAGACGGGATCCGTCAATGGGTAAGCAAAAATATTGCGCAAACTAAACAACTTGCAGACTGGTTTACTGATTCTCCAGACTATGATTTAGTCTACTACGGAGAGCTCAACGTAGTGCTTTTCAAGCCAAGTGGCAAAGATGACGCAGCAACAACCGCCCTTCTTCATGCCATTAATGCGGACGGCCGTATATTTGTCAGCCCAGGGAGTTGGCAAGGACAGAAGGTGATCCGTGCTGCGCTCAGTAATTGGCAAACGGAGCAAATTGATTTAGACATAGCAAAAAGCGCATTAACCGAATTAGCTAAGGCGCTTTAAGATTATAATATTTGCAGTTAGCTAACGCTGTGGTTAGGAGTAATACTTTGCGCCAATTTGCGACTGTATTCCTCAAAATCGATATTGCTTTGCTCACCAAGTCCAGCCACCGCATGAGAAATAAACTGCGGTGGTACAAATAGATAAGTACGTTTTTTAAATTTCCAATGACGCACGATGTGCTTGGGCTGATGCTTGTCTTCATCTAACCCAGCCAACGAAAATAAATCTTGCCAGTCACTCTCGGTATCGCCTGTCGACTGGGCAACGCTTTGTGGTTCAATACTGAGCAAAATTGCCGACGTTTGTGGCACACCCATCAACAGCTCACCAATAAAAAAGATGCTACCACTGCGGCACAACTGCTGCTGCGCTTCCGTCATCTCAGATTGCTCTGCCATCTTCGCCCTTTGATATTGCATACCATTAAACATAGACTTGGCAAAAGGCAGCTGCTTTTCAGAAAACTCTCGATTTAAGACATGCTGAAACAGCGCTTTGCCGAGCGTATTACCTACGCCATCGTGACTAAAAGTGCCTTCTTCCACATTGGTTTCAATGAAAAGCCCTGACTCTACCAAAATATTTTTCACAGCTTGGTAGTTAAATATTGAAAACGGCTTACCCGTCACCGGATTTGTTGTCGACGTCACCGCTTTTGTCATCGCAGCAAAAAACACACTAATATCAACGAATGCACTTTTTAAGTCAGTGTCAAAGCTCTGAATGCTATCCGCCGTTGCACACAACATGATATTACCCGTTTCATTAAACACATAATGTTTAGTAATTGGGGTATATATTGGCTTTGATTGCAGTTTTGACGGTTTATCTTGCTTGCTAAACCAAGTTGAGAACATTGTTTACTCCCAACATTAACTGTCCTTTTTAGTCGTTTTACTGGCTGCTGTGGTTTGCGGCGGTGCGGCTATGACACTTCGCATTGATTCAATCAGGTTATTAAACTCTGGATCTGACATCGCCTCATTGAGCGATGCCGCTTGCTTAACAAAAGCAGGAGGAACGAATAAATAAACAGACTTACAAAGTGTAAGTTGTATCTCCGTATGGCCCCCTTTTAAACAAGGGCCTGCTTGCCACACCGATTTGACATCATTGGCATCCGCTGAGATAACAATTGGCGCAATAGAAATAGCACCGAGTAAATATTCGCAAACAAAAATGATGGTGCCGACCTTTTTGTCTTGACTGTCGGAACTCGCACTAATACTTACCGAGGCTTGCCCCATACCAGCGATCATATCCATCAATGATTTACCTATGGAGGCTAAATTACCACTGAGCCCTAGTAAAGTTTGAATCAACTGGCTCGATAGTGTGACCCCTGTCTGTTTACTCTCAAACTGAATATTACTCTCTGTCACTTTGACAAAAAGACCTGAACTTGAGACTAATTTATTGAGCGCGTCATAGTCATATAAACTCGTGCCTGACTCTGCCATCGCCTTGGTTAAAGCAGCAAAAAATACACTCACTTCACCAAACGCATTTTCAGCTTCTTGCGGCAATACACTTCCACCTGCGGTACTGTTTAGCGTACTTGCGATAAATAAGTTGCCGGTGGCATTCACTACAAATTGTTTAGTCGCTGGCACTTCATTGCTGTTTGTCGTCGTTAAATTAGCGGCTCTGGTTTGTGCATTACTCACAACAGTGCCGGGTTGAGGTGTTGACATACTCGTTCCTTAGATCTTGGTCTAGCAGATATTCTTCTTATGTCGATTTAGTGTAGTCGCATTTTCAATTACTTAAAATTTACTTTTGTGATTTTTTACAACCCAACCTATGTCGTAAAAACAGCACTAAAATAAACTGGTAGGCGTACCCTGATGATGTAACAACTGCCACTTATCATTTTGCTCGACCCATAAAGATGATCGATAGGCATGCTCTGAAAGCGTGCCATCAGTGTTCCGCCATGCGGAGCGATAAGTAAGAAGCAAAGCGTCACTATTCATATAAGCACAGTGAAACTGCTCTGCTACTACCTCCCCATCTGGCCATTCTTCTTCATTCATTAAGCATAGGATCTGGCCTAAGTTATATTGGCTTCCAGAGCGTCCAACCTCAATAAATTGAGGGTGAAGGAGTTCGCGACACAGCGCCATATTATGCCTATTTTCTTTGCGGTGAAGCGCACACTCCTTCGCGATCACTTGCTTAATAATTGACGTTGAACACATCAGAGCAGGCTAAGGCTGTTTATCAAATACGATGACGCCCTCTGGGATGGTATACCAGTCTTGCTTTTCACTAACCCATGCATGGGCCGTCGGTTGAATAAGGCGAGTATCGTCCAAATTACTTGGTTTGAGTTTAATTGAATTCGGCTCTGCTGGATTAAAGTGGTAAATGCGATTGCCGCAAGTTGGGCAAAACTTAGCTCCGCTAACGTTACCGCTGTCAGCAGGGCGTCGCCATTCCTTCATCGGACCCGAAAATTCAATATCGTCTTTATCAACAATGGCTGTAATGCTAAATGCGCTGGTTGACAGTTTTTGGCAAGCCTTACAATGACAGGCGACCACCATTTTAGGTGCTGCTTTTAACGTGTAGCTTACTTCACCACATTGGCACGAGCCGTTAATTGGAAATGTCATAAAATATCCTTGCTTAAGTTCGGTCCAACTTCATTGGAACAAATCTAATACCGTTTTTCTGTGCTTCTTGCCCTGTCGCCTGAAAACCTAGCGCAAGATAAAACGATGCTGCATTAAGCGATGAACATAGCGAGATTTGAGCTGCGGATGTACTCGCTAACACAGTATCTAATAACTGCCGGCCAACCCCTTTACCTTGAGCTGACTTAGCAACAAATAAATGGGTGAGGTAGTTACCGTCTCTTAATAAAGCAAACCCGATCAGCTCACCGTTTATCAACGCCTTGGCACCGACAAAGTTGGCGTTGCACATGACTTGAGTTACTTCAGGTATTATTTCGTTTAGATAAGTGTCTTTGCCAAGCTGCGAAAAATTCGGTAAGACGTCAGCCTCTGAGACTTCACGCATTAACCTTTCGATGGCATCCGCATCCTCGCCCTGAATCGCATTGATGTTAATCTTCACTTATGACCTTTTGATTTATTGCGTGCTTACATTTCTGGCAAACATTATCCCAAAAAAGCAATGCATTGCCGCTAGGCTAAATATTAACTTACTTAAACTGGCATCGAAAAACCAAATGCCAATAGCAAATACGGGATGCATAGCAACCATTACCCACCAGCACACTCGGCCAATGTTGTAGAGTGGGTAGCCATGTTTGTTTTGGAAATTTAATAACCCAAACGCCCAAGGCAACAAAGTCCAGACGAGTGACATACAAAGTAATAGCGTTACAACAACCTTAATTAATACTTCCCCGAGCATCTATAACCCCTCAAGTGAGGTACGCAAAACCTCTTGAGGTTTAATATTGAGCCCATCGCGTCCAAACGCAAAACTATCTCGCTTATAGCGGGGGAAAATATGCAGGTGATAGTGGCTCAATTCGTTAAAATGCCCGTTGTTTTGCACCAGCGTAATCCCATCTGGGGAAAATTTACGCTCAATTCGCACATAAAGGTCACGCGCAACGCGGTGGATTTCAGCCAGTATGGATTCAGGGACCTGAAGAAGCGTTTCATAAGGGGATTTGGGGCAAATTAAGATATGGCCAAAGTTTATGGGGTCGTGATCGGCAAACGCAATCACCTGCTCTGATTCATATACAATAACCGCTTCAATATCTCTAGCAACTATCTGTTCTACAATCGTCATCAGCTACTTCTCCTTAACCTGATTACATAGAGTAATGTACCTGAGCGACTCTCTTCCTGCCAGTGATATATTCTATTTTCTCCTTTGTTAAGTGAATACTTTTCAAGCCCAAATTAACTCACAACCTATTTAAACCAGTTACATTATTCAATGAATAACCCTACAAGGAATACAACATGTTAAAAACGTTAGTTACGGTGGCTTTATTAGCTTCTGGAAGCGTAGCCAGTGCCGCAAATCACGCAGCGACCCATCATGCGATTCATTATGAAGGACGCGTCAGTAAAAACTATGCCGATGGCAGTGTGAGTTTTAATTGGCCGGGTAGCCAGCTGCATACCAAGCTCACTGGTCGTGCCTTTCATATCGAGTTGATGGGCTATGGCGATCAATTCGATGTATTGATTGATGGCAAATTTACAAAAAAGCTAAAGACCAACGCCAATGGTGTTGCGGAGACCTTCACGCTATTTGAAAGTACAAAGACAGAAACCGTCACAATTGAACTCGTTAAACGCTGGGAGCACTATGACCACAATACCCAGATCCTAAGTGTTGATGTGGACGGAAAATTAGACTCAATCCAGCAGCCACAGCCCCATATCTTATTTATTGGCGATTCAATTAGCGCAGGCTTTGGCAGTGAGTCCACTCAAAGACAGTGTGAATGGAGTGAAATTCTTGATTTAAGTAACGCGCGTAAAGCATTTCCGTATATGAGCGCGCAACAGCTGGGAGCCAGTTTTACCCAAGTTTCATACTCAGGTTTAGGCTTAATTCGAAATTGGGGCGGCAATCAACCACATCATACGTTGCGTAGTTACTACGACAAAATGTCAGCAGTATTTACCGACAACACTGACTTTGAAGAGAAGTTTCCACAGCTTATCGTCATTGAAGTAGGCACCAATGACTTTAGTACCGATCCAACCCCTGCAGAGCCTTGGCAAACTATTGATGAAGTCAAAACGCAGTGGGTAAAAACGATGGTCGTTTTCACCAAACAGCTGCGTGCAAGATATCCTGCAGTCCCCATTATTTATATGCCTCGTCCGGCATATCCATATAATTTTATTATTCCAGCAACTCACGATGCAATTGCAAAGCTTAATCAGCAAGATATCAGTAAACTATACAGTCATACATTCGACTCACCATTAGAAGGCTGTGTGTGGCATCCAACCGCTTCAGAGCATCAAGACATTGCTGAGAAACTCGTTACCTTTATCAAGCAGCAAGCACTTCTCTGAGCATATATTCAGCGTTATTCAGTGAGATTAAGCTCGATGTACTGAATAACACGCAAACCATTTACAAACTTTCACATTGTTTTTTATACAAAAATTCACAACAAAAAATCAACTCACCCGCTTTAAAAACAAATTAATGAGAACGATTTTTATTTGTAAAAATAATACTTGTTGAGATTTATACTTTTTCAACACGTAAAGCCGGTACTTTGAACGACCTACATTAATTTCACTTTTCACAACAAAAATCACCGAGGATAACCTTTTGGCAATAACTCCCCTCTTTTCAAGCACGCAAAAACATGATTAAGATCGTTACGTTATAACATTTTTAAAAATAATCATTTGTATCAAATAAATGATGGTTCTTTTCACATTCGTTTTTGCAGTTGGAATAACAAAATGACAAGGTCACTCCTGACAGTTAGCGTGCTTAGTAGCTTATATTCTTCACTTAGTGTTGCCGAACAATCCATTGAAACAATTGATGTGCATGGCACTCGCGCGCCTCTTTACAGCACAAGAGACGTGAACGCTTCGGCGTTGGGGATGAAAGATCCACAGCTTCTTCCTATTTCCATTCAATCATTTTCTGAAGAACTGATCAGCAATCAAAGAGTAAAAACGCTAGGCGAAGTGCTTGCCAACGATGCTTCTGTTCAAAACACCTCAATTGGTACGGTTTTCGACTTTGTGAGTCTGCGTGGCTTTCAACTAGATTGGACTAACGGTCTAAGACGCGACGGTTTAGCGCTTGCCCCCTACCAAGATGTACCGCTAGAGAATATTCAGCGCATTGATATCGTTAAAGGCCCGTCAAGTCTCGTATCAGGCTTTAACAACCCCGGCGGTACCATCAACTATGTGACAAAGCGCCCTACCATGGACGCCTTTTTGGATGTCACAACAGAAGTACGTAGCCGTGGAGGAAAGTATTTACACATCGACCTCGGTGGGCCAATTTCCGAAGAGCAAACGCTCGGCTATCGTATTAATGCCGCAGCAGAGAAAAACGGTGACTTTACCGGTGGTGATGACTTAGAGCGCTATTTCTTTAGTGCAGCACTGGATTGGCAAGTCTCAGACCGCCTATTTATCCGGTTAGACGGCGATTACCAAGACAAAAGCACTGTATCACAGCCTTTGATAGGACTTGCCAGCGACCCCAATGATCCTGACCGTAAAATATTACCGCCCTATGTCGACACCAGTGATGTCTTGCTCGGACAACCTTGGGCAAAGTATCAAACCGAGTCATATAACCTTGCCGCACGTGCTGATTTTTGGTTGAACGACTCCTGGCAATGGGTAAACCAAGCTGCGCTTTCTGGTAATGACAGGTTTACCGTTTTTCCTGATATCTACTCGGTTGATACACAAGGTAATGTGCTGTCTGCCGCTATCCACATTACCCCAGACGAAACGTATGACACACTCTCCGCACATAGTTTTGTCAGCGGTCAACTTACCACCGCTGCAATTGAACATGAGCTAGTCGTCGGCGTTAGTATTCGTGATTATGAGTCAAAGGATGGGCGTTGGTTTGAGTTAACCAACCCCGTTGGCAATATTTTCAATCCAATTCATAGCAGTAAACCGCAGTTCCCTGATTATCCAGAACCAACCAAAACTGAAGCCTCTGAAAGCGCGTTATTTATCACAGATACCTTGCACTTTAACGATGTATTTTATGCCACCTTAGGGCTGCGTCATATTCAATACAAAAAAGAGCAAACTCTACCTGGCCAAACTAAAACCACGCTAGACGACCGAACTTTTAATACCCCCATCATAGGTCTTAACTACAACCCAAGCGATCAGCTCGCGTTTTATGCCAGTTACTCAGAAGGCGCGGGGGAAGGCGGCGTTGCAGTCATCGGCAGCGGTGCAATAAACGAGGGCGAATCACTCGGCCCACAAGAAAGCGAACAAATTGAAGCTGGCATAAAATACCAAACGGACACCATGAACTACTCGATAGCCGTCTTCGAAATAGAAAAAATGTTGGAGTACCACAATCACATTACTAACTTTTTCGTGCAAGACGGTGTCCAGTCACATAAAGGTATTGAGCTCAATGCTAGTGGTTCATTGGCTCACGGTCTTGCAACCGTAGCATCCATCACCTTGATGGACCCCAGCTTAGATAAGCTCGACGGCGAGCCCGCGCTTAATGGCAACACCCCAGCCAATGTGCCTGAATTTCAAGCAAATCTCTATGTCGACTATCAGCTGCCATTTTGGGAGGCGTTAAGCATCAATGCGGGTATTTTCCATGTTGGTGAGCGCGAACAAAACGTCAATAACACGCTAAAGCTACCAGCCTACACGCGCTTCGACTTAGGCGCTAAATACCACTTTACTGACATTAACACCACGCTACGACTCAAGGCCGAAAACCTGTTCGACAAAGAATATTGGCTATCTGGCGGTGCCAAAGGCATAGACTGGGGAGTCGCTCCCGGTCGTGGCCGCACCTTTATCGCCTCATTAAGCGTGAGCTTTTAAGGATAATTCATGACTACACCTGTTATTCAAATCAATAACCTGCAAAAGCGCTTTGGTGAATACCAAGCGTTACAGGGATTAAACTTGAGCGTACATCAAGGTGAAATTCTAGCGCTGCTAGGCCCAAATGGTGCAGGTAAAACCACCACGATTAATTGCTTACTGGGCTTTTTACAACCGGATGCCGGGGAAATCACCATCGCTGGAATTAATCCACAACATGACGTAGTAACGGCAAGGCAGCAACTGGCTTATATTCCTGAACAAGTCGCGCTCTATCCACGACTTAGCGGACTTGAGAATCTCGCGTATTTCAGCAAAATGGCCAGCATAGAAAAGACCGACGAGGCCTTTCGCACACTGCTCAGTGAAGTAAAACTGCCAAGTCACGCTGTAGACAAACCCGTTGCAACCTATTCAAAAGGGATGCGACAAAAAGTGGGCATAGCCATTGCCCTCGCAAAACAAGCCAAGGCATTGATCTTAGATGAGCCTACATCAGGTCTTGATCCTTCAGCCAGCCATGAATTTAGCCAGCTCATTCAGTCATTAGCAAAGCAAGGCGTCGCGATTTTAATGGCGACCCACGACTTATACCGTGCTCAAGAAGATGCCCATCGCGTGGCAATTATCAATCAAGGGCAATTAGTCGATACCTTAGTCTATGAACAACTGCAAGAAGTCCAACTTGAATCCGTTTACCTCAAACATATCAAGGTGGGTGTCTGATGTTTCAAACGACATTAAAAAAGGAATGGCTCGATACCAAGCGGCAGGGACAAGCGCTTTGGCTTGGAGGCATTGCAGTATTGCTGCTCTTGCTTGCCTGCTTGACCGGTTTTAAAAGCCACCAAAGCTATCAGCAAGCCGTTATTGAGGTGTCTCAATCAGAGCAATTACGCTGGTTAAATCAAGGTGAAAAAGGCCCTCACTCCGCCGCCCACTACGGTATTTACGTGGTCAAACCCACTACCCCACTGGCCGCACTCGACGCAGGATTACAAGCATATCAAGGGAATGTGTTGAGACTTGAGGCTCATATTCGCAACGATAGCATGTTTAGAAGTGCGCAAGATAACTTGCCGATGTCACGTTTTGGTAGCTTATCACCCGCCTTTGTGCTGCAAGTGTTACTACCGCTATTGATTATATTAATTGGCTACCCACTACTTGCCCGAGAGCGTGAGCAAGGCACCTTAAAACAACTGCTCGCATCGGGCGCAAGCCCAGCTAAGTTGTTTATCGCCAAATGTGCGCTGCTTTTTGCTATTTCTTGCTTATTTTTATTGCCTGTCGCGCTTTTTTTACTTTATAGCCAAGTAACAAGCGCGGAGCCTCATACACTCAGAAGTGGACTATTTTTACTATTTTATTTGGTTTACTTATTGCTTTGGTCGTTACTCACCACCACGCTTTCAAGTTTACTTCCAACGGCAAGGCGCGCATTGATAGCGCTATTAACCATTTGGGCCCTTACAACACTTTTACTACCAAAACTGGCGATGAATATCGCAACCACCATTCATCCGCAAGGTTCAGGTCAAGCGTTTCAAGCAAAGCTTGAAAGTGAGGTTTATACCGAAGCACGAGTTGAAGCAATCGCAAAGTTCAAACAGCAAACATTGACTCAATATGGAGTCAGCAATGTGGAAGACTTGCCCTTTGACTATGCCGGAGCGCAACTCCAATTTGGTGAACAATACGCAGATAAAATCTTTGACCGCTTATTTTCAGCGCGTTTAGCTCAACTAGAAGCGCAATCACAAAGCTATCAACTTGCAGGAATGTTAACGCCGTTTATCGCGATACAAACGCTGTCGATGGCCACCGCCGCCAGCGACTTTACCCACCAGCAAGCATTTGAGAATGCGGCAGAGCAGCACCGCCGCCTGATGCAAGAGGTGCTTAACTTTAATCAAAGAGATCACGGTCACAAGGCGGACGGACATTACACCGCGGGCGAGGAATTATGGCAGCAGATCCCAAAGTTCGCATTCCAATACCCCAATTTCATTCGTTACCTGCCTCACTACGTTATAAGCCTGTTTAGCCTGAGCTTTTGGTTGATTGCGCTGGTGTTATTGAGTTTCTTCTCGATTAAAAAACTGCGCTTGGAGGAGCAAAGATGAAACGCTTAATGTTAGCTACTGAGTTTAAAAACCTCTGGCGAGAAAAACTCGTACTCGCGCTGTTTGTGACCACTACCATGCTTGCACTAGTGGCATTTTTTAACGCCCATTACTTTGCTAAAAAACAGCATGACGTGGTACTTGCCGCACAGCAAATGCAGCAACAGGCCATCCAAGATGCCAAAGCTGGATTACCCGAAAGACTCGCCAGTACAGCAGACTATAAATGGTGGGAAGACCCATACGACCTGCGCGGGCAGGCTTTTTACTTAATGCAAAATTACGCCACCAAAACCCCGCTTGCAACGTCGCCAATCGCAACAGGGCAAGCCGACGTATTACCTTACTATTTTAAGATGCTAATCAAAGAAAAACAGCACATCGTTCATCAATATGACTATGTTCATCCGCTATCTCTGTTGTTAGGCCAGTTCGATTTAAGTTTTGTGATTGTCTATTTACTGCCATTGCTCATTATTGGCATTTGCTTTAATGCCTTGGCAAGTGAACGCCAAGATGGGCAGCTAAGACTACTGATGCTTCAAGGAGGCAGTGCGACCCGCCTTCTGACCTATCAATTATTGCTGCGAAGCGCGTTAATTGTGCTGCCATTTTTAAGTATTAGTAGCCTGCTTTTAATAACAATACGAGAGCAGCTAGGGGTGGTTGAACTGCTGAGCTATAACCTTATCGCACTATGTTATTCTGGGTTTTGGATTGCCTTAACCGCTTGGGTAAATAGCAGAGCCAAAAGTGCAGCAAACAACGCAGCTACCTTAGTCACCTGTTGGCTTGCCTTAGTGATTGTGGTTCCAGCTTTGGTCAATACCAGCATCGCTTTGCTTGACCCAACCCCTTCACGAATTCACTATATAGATAGCCTCCGTGCCGCTAGCGACGATGCCCAAAAAGCGAGTGAAAAGACCTTAGCTCAGTATTTTCAAGATCATCCAGAACTTGCGAAGAATGGCAGTGGTTCCAGCGATTACGCAACCAAAAAAATCGCCACCATTAATTCTGTTGAACGCGCAATGACAGCCCAAGATTTACGCTTTTTAACTGCGCAACAAGCACAGCAACATAATGCACAAAAGCTACAGTATCTCTCCCCCGCACTCATCGCACAAACACTGCTGGTTGATTTAGCGGGCAATGGATTAGCACGTCATCACGCCTTCATGGCGGAAGTTGAAGCTCATCATCAAGCACTACAAGGTTTCTTTGCCAACGAAATTGCCAAAGCCAACCAAAGAGGAGACTTTGCTCCTTGTGAGGGTTGTAGCGCAAAGCCAACGCTCACGGACTTAGCTGATATTCCTCAATTTAGCAGTGACTTTGCCACACCAGTGAACAACTACACGCCATTAATCTGGTTGCTGCTACTAGCCGTCGGCCTGCTCCTTATAGCAAAACGCCGTGTCAACAAGATAGACAGTGCAAACAACAAAGAGGTGTTAGTCGTATGAGTGATGCCTTCACTGCAAAATTGCATCCGCAAACGCAGAGCCTGCTATCGGAGCACCAAGCCAAGTTATTTGAATGGGCGGCAGCATTGGGAGCGCCGCTACATTTAGTGTTTCCTCAGCGTTTTGCGGAAAATATCGAAACCCTGCAAGCTAACTTAATAAAGCTCGGGCTTGAACATGAGATTTATTTTGCCAAAAAAGCCAACAAAGCCCAATGTTTTACTCAAGTCGCGTCCAATCACGATATAGGAATAGACGTGGCTAGTGTGCAAGAGTTTGAACTCGCCCTAAGCGGTGGTATTCAAGGTGTAAAAATTGGTGTATCTGGTCCGCATAAATCAGATGCACTACTTAGCTTAGCACTTGTGCATCAAGCACTTGTCGCCATAGATTCAAGTGCTGAGTTAAGCTCCATCATTACACTGGCCCGCCAGCGAAAGCGCCCAGCGCGAGTGCTACTGCGTTTACAAACACAACCAACTAAAGCCTCACGCTTTGGTAGTTCGCTGTGCCAGCTTACGCCGCTATTAGCACAGTGCCGAGAATACAAGGAATGGGTAAGCTTAGAAGGATTTAGCTGCCACTTAAGCGGGTACTGCCCACAAGCACGTGGCGAGAGTATCCATACCTTAGTCGGTGCAATAGACGAGGCCAAGCAAATGGGGCTGTCGCCATCAAAAGTGAATATTGGCGGTGGCCTGCCCGTCTCCTACTTACAGAATGAGCAGTGGCAACAAGCCTTGGACTTTGAATGCTTTTTTGCAGATAAAACCTTTGCAGGATTTTATCCCTACCATAACAAACAAAGCCCTGCGGACACCTTACACGCTATTTTGGCAGTGAAGAACGCGCATGGACAAACCGCATTAGCGGCATTACGCCAAAGGAACCTTACATTGATGCTTGAACCTGGGCGCGCACTGCTCGACGAGGCTGGCATTAGCTTGTTTAAAGTGCAAGGGACAAAGCCGCACCTAGGCACATCAGACTGCCATATCGCCACACTTTCGGGCTCAAGCTTATCACTGTCAGAACAGTGGTTTGAAAGCGAATACTTGCCGAGTCCGCTGTTACTCACGGCACATTCAAACCGCAAACAAGGAACGTATCGCGTTGCTTTTGGCGGCGCAACCTGCCTAGATAACGACATGATAAGCTGGCGGTTTATTCCCTTGTCGCAACTACCGCAGCGCGATGACCTAATGGTTTACCTCAACACTGCAGGATATCAAATGGATTCGAATGAATCTGAATTTCACTCTATGCCATTGCCACGAAAAATCGCCGTAACGTGGGAGCACAACAGACTTTCTTGGCAATTACTTAGCTAAAAAATACCCGACAACACAACGTAAAGGAGCCTATTTATGAACATAAATGCGCAGCATTCGCTCGCCTCAACATTGCACCTAACCCCTTATTTAAGGGTATCGCAAAGCATTGGTAATACACCACTCATGCAGTTTTTAAGTCTACCAAACGGTAGCAAACTGTATCTTAAACTTGAGCAGTTTAACCCCACAGGTAGCGCGAAGATCCGAATGGCGAAGTCTATGTTAGATGAAGCAGAAGCCAGTGGCCAACTGAAGCCGGGGGGCTGGGTCGTTGAGTCAACCTCTGGCAATACTGGCGTTGGTCTTGCGCTGCTTGCAGCGGAGCGTGGCTATCGCTTTACCGCTCTTGTGGATAACCATGCGGCAAAAGAGAAAATCAGCAATATGAAAGCTTTTGGCGCGGAAGTGATCTGCGTTAGCGAAGCCGGAGACGACAGCTTATCGACTGATATTCGAGATGCAATGGCTGCAAAGCTGGCAAAAGAGCAAGGCGCATTTTGGACCGCTCAGCACAATAATTTTGCCAATAGCCGCGGTTATACAGGACTTGCACAAGAGGTCTTTCATGAACTTGGTGAACACATTAGTCACCTTGTTGGTGCGGTTGGCACAGGTGGGTCGCTATGCGGCACAACAAGGGCTTTGCGGGATTTAGGTTGTCATCAACTCACAACGATTGGGGTTGAACCTGTGGGTTCTGTGATCTTCGGTGGACCAGGACTGAATTATCATCAATCAGGAACGGGGACGCCGGAAGGCGCTGAGATAGGTCCTGTAATTGAGTATGAACTTATCGACAAAGGCGTGAAGGTATCTGACAAACAAGCGTTTAATACCGCCAGATACCTTGCCAAGCACTACGCCCTAATGGTCGGTGGCTCGGCAGGTGGGGTTATATACGAAGCGCTACAGGCGTTAAAAACCGCCCCCGCCGATAGCTTATTCGTGGTGCTCGTTTGTGACGGTGGTGAGAAATATCTCGATACGGTATTCAATGATGATTGGATGGCAAAACACGACCTTATCGACATTAACATCGAGCAAGAGCTCGATGACCTATTAACGCAATATAAACCTGCCGCGAGAGCCTAACCATGACCCAACAAACTATTCTGCCGATACTAAATGAAGCCCGACTGGCGCAACTTGATTTTCCCTATAGTAAAGTCATTGAGGTGGTGGAAAATGCCTTTCGTTCACTGCACCACCCTGACTCTGCCAACCCACTCAAAGTGATTATGACGCCACAAGATGGTCGATCCATTGCCTATAGTATGGCTGGCCGAGATGCCGCAAGTAATACCGTAGGGTTTAAGGTGGTCTATGAATACGACCCAGACAGAAGTCGTAACCAATATCAATTCTATTCCTTTATTTTCCTTTGCGATGATGCCACAGGCCACCCTGTGGCCCTAATGGATGTAAAAGAACTAGGCCCTATGCGCACATCAGCCACCTCCGCCTTGTTTGCAAAGTATGCCGTTCATTCAGATGCCAAAAATGCGTTGGTTGTAGGAACAGGTGTTCAAGGGCAAATCGCTTTACCAATGCTCGTCACGGCATTACCACAACTCACACACTTAACCGTCCACGGCAGCTATCAAGCAGGTTTGGAAGCGGTTCAGCAAAAACTAAAGGAGCATCACCCACAGCGACAAGTTGCGGTATCACAAGACTTAGAAGCTTCAGTAAGACAAGCCGATGTGATCCTTGCCGTTACTGGGTTATCCGCCAAAGAGAACATTAAATATGAATGGTTAAAACCGGGCGCTGTGGTGATTTTAGTTGGCTATGGGATCGAAAAGCCAGTGCTACACCGAGCTGATAGATTGCTCACAACGGATGCAGAACAAATGAAGGTCACCGGAGACGATTTATTAGACGAGAACGACAAGCTACCCGCCGTTGATGCGACATTAACGGAAATACTAAATGGTGAAAAGCCGGCACGAACCCACCCTGATGAAATTATCTTTGTCTATAACAGCGGCATGATCATTACTGACGTGGCACTCGGAAGAGCGGTTGCAGACTTTGCCATCACACAAGAAAACGTGGAGGAAGTAACGTTATGGTAGCTTCAGCGCGCGCCGATATTTTTAAAGTAAGTCAGCTCGCAGGGCCGCTTATTCTGACCAATCTGCTCTACGTGGCAATTGCAACGATAGATCTTATCATGCTCGGTATGTTGAGCCCGTTAGAACTGGCTGCAGGCGGCCTCGCCATTGGTATTTTTAATCAATTTAGAACCATGGGAACGGGCGTAGTCACGGCAACGGGTAATTTGGTATCTGATGCAATCGGCAAGGCTAAACTAGATCAGATCACTCCTCTTTTTAACGCCAGCATGCTTATTGGAACATTTTTGGGTCTGCTATTCGCCGCCGCGATGTTTGCCATAGAGCCATTTTTAAGGTTTATCGGTACATCCGAGGCAATTGCCAATTTGACGACCCAATATTTAACCGTTGTCGCTTTGGGCTTATTACCCTGTTTTTGGTTTCAAAGCGTGCGGCATTTTAGTGTTGGATTGAAAAGACCAGGGCCATTGATGTTAATAACGGGTGTATCTGTTGTACTCACTATCGTGCTCAATTACGGTCTAATTTTTGGTCAGTTTGGCCTACCACAACTCGGCTTTGTGGGGGTTGCAGCCGCCACGTGTATCGTGCTGTATTTATCGTTTTTACTGTTTGTACTATTTGCCAAGCGCGATGACGTACTAAGCCCCTACCTCACTATAAAGTTTTGGCAAACCGACCGTGAAGCACTTAGTAAAACATGGAAAATGGGCGTGCCAATTGGCGCAACTTACGGGCTTGAAGCTGGTTTTTTCACCGTGCTTGCGTTGTTTGTGGCAACACTCGGCGTAAATGCCTTAGCCGCCCACAACGTGGTAAGCCAAATGGTGTACATCGTATTTATGGTATCTGCTGGCATTTCATCTGCTTGTTCTATTTACATCAGCGAAGCCAATGCTGCGGGGGACTTTCATCATGCAAAACGCATCGGCAATTTGGGGATTATTTGCGGTGCCGTGGTCATGTCTGTTTTCGCCTTAATCTATTTATTCTCACCCGAATTTGTACTGCGGCCATTTTTAAGTGCAGAAGAATTACAAAACTCCGATGTCGTTGTTATCGCTATAGAGCTACTCGTTATTGCCGCCTTTTTGCAGTTTTTTGACGCGTGGCAAAATATCGGGCTCGGTATCCTGCGTGGACTTGGCGATGTTAAAAGCACCCTAATGCTGTCTTTAATTGGTTATTGGTGCATTGGTCTTCCCGGTGCGTGGTTATTTCAAGAATTTTTCTCTTTGGGTATTTTGGGCGTTTGGTACGCCTTAATGTTAGGACTTGCGGTCACAGCGCTATCTGAGATTTGGCTTTTTAATCATAGGGCTAATCGTTTACTTGAGCCCACATCACTCAAGGAGCAAAACGCATGACAACGACAATGCCAAACCCAGCCCGCAAGGAAGTCATTGCACTACCGCCCTATGGTGCAGGACAAACCATTGAGCAAGCAGCAGCGCGTAATCTCCACCCCAATATGATAAACCTCTCAGTGAATGAAAACCCTTTAGGGCCAAGTCCTGCTGCGCTTAATGCTTTTAAAGCACAACTGCATACCGCTAGCTGCTATCCAGACAGCCAATGCACTGAGCTAAATGAGCAGCTGGCAACTAAACTTAACGTTGCCAGAGAACAAATTGTACTCGGCAATGGCTCTGAGGATGTACTCTCAATGCTGTGTAAAGCTTTCCTCAGTCAAGGCGATAAGGTGTTAGTGGCCAAGCCTACCTTTGCGCTTCATGGGATTTACGCCAATATGATGGGGGCAAAGGTCCTAGAAGTGCCGATGCAAAGCGATTTGTCCTATCGAATTGATGATTGGCTCGATGCTATCGCATGCCACCCAGATTTAAAAATGCTTATGCTTGCTAACCCATCCAACCCCATAGGTTGTACGTTTGATGCCAATAATTTGCAGCGCCTCATTGATGCCTGTCCGCTCAATACGGTTATCGTCATTGATGAAGCGTACTGCGAATATGCCCAAGGCCATAAACAGTTTGTCGATAGCTTAACACTACTTCAAACACAGCCTCGTCCCTACGCGGTATTACGGACTTTTTCCAAAGCCTATGGTCTTGCAGGGCTTAGAGTGGGCTACGGCGTAATGGCAAATGCCCAGTTGGCGGATTATCTGCACCGCGTACGTACACCGTACAATGTAAATCGACTAGCACAACTTGCTGCGATTGCGGTATTGCAAGATCCCTCCTATTTGGTAGACACGGTCACGCAAACAAATAGCGAAAGGGAAAAACTCAGCGCCGCCCTCACCGAGCTGGGTTATTTTGTCGCGCCAAGTCTAGCCAACTTTTTATTTATTGATGTCAAGCAGCCGTCTGCGCATGTCGCATCTTTGCTGCTGCAACAAGGAATAATGATAAAACCATGGCTAGAATCAGGTTTTGATCATTTTGTAAGAGTAAGCATCGGACTGCCGGAGCAAAACCTTAGGGTGCTTGAAGCCTTTAAACAGTTGTAAGTATCGCCCTCTGTGAGGGCTTTTAAGCACAAGCTGCCTGCTGATTTAAATGGTAAAGTACTTGGCTGTCGGCCTTATGAGTAAATAAGGTCGACTTTTCTGGAAAGTACTTGCCTGCTTTGGCAGCAGCAAAGATGTCTTCAATTATGGGGGCGCGACAGATGGCGGTTACAATATGAGCGTCATCACTTAGCTCAACTTTATTTTTAGACCACAGCTCCTCAAACGCTGGCAGTGCCTGCAGTGCTCTACGCAACTGGGTCTGAATAAGATAAGAATCGCTTGTCGCGCGTTGGAGAGCAAAACATAAAGCAGCTTTCCCCAACCAAATAGTATAATCGCCCTCAGTCTCCAGGGATTCACAAATATCAAAATCGCTAAGGTGCTGTTTGAATTTAGTAACATCTACAGCTTGTGTGTAAGATGCCTGCACCGCGAAACTCGTTATCACCGCATCTTGCTGTGGAACTAACCATGCCATCATCCGAGATTGAGGCGCATGACGTTGGCTGGCAGCAAACATCCTGTGATGTCCATCAGCAATTAGCCATTGTTGGTGCATTGCGATCTGCTGTCTGAATTCTTGTAGCACGTGACGATTTTCAACAGCATAGAGGCGATGAGTACACTCACCGCAATCACTGTGCCACTGCGCAGTTTCAACACATTCCGCTTGCCATCGCACCTTGTCCAAATTAAGTTTTCCGACCAAAAGACACGGGGGTAACAGCAACTTCTCGAGCTGAACACGCTTTTTCAGCGCCATAGCATGGGTAACCGAAACCGACTCGTGAGGCAGAATCGCTTGCTCAGGTAACACTGAAACGTCAAGCTCGGCCAAAATGCCTGTAACCAAAATACCACCTTGCTCCACTTGGTAAAGATGAAGTGGTCCATCCGTTATTGTGATCATAAAATAAACCTTGCACCATTTTAGATACAATATAACATACCAGAAGTTGAGTAACATCAAGTTTACATGACAATTTATACTGACTTGTTTAGTGTGGTTATTGCTTTGCTTCAATAATCGGAAAAAATTCAATAAGTTTGCTTTAACTTACTGAGCTTTTTGTATTACAGATTTGGTGACAACGAGAGTTGATAATCATCAAAGTGTACTTCAGCCTGTTTTTGATGTTGAACCGTAACACTAGGGGAAGCGATAAGAACTTGACCCTCAGAAGATAAGCTGTAAATCTCGGTCACTATTTTCACTTGGTTTTCTTGTTCAATTTTTGAGGTGAGGCGAATTTTTAGCTTATCTGAAAATACAATCTCGCTGAATGCGCCTTCGTCATTCAAAACCTGAACATCAGCCAGCGTTTGTCCCTGAGAGGTTAGCATAAGGTCAACCATCACGGGCTTAGCTGACGCCGTTAAGGTAAAAACACTTGCAGCCATCACAGCAGTACCTGCAAAAAATGCCGCAGCTTTGCGTGTTAATTTGGCACCTTTTAGCTTAGGCTGATGTTGAATTTCTATCACCTTAACTTCATAAACCGCAGCAAGTGCTTTTATCGACTCGAGCGATGCCGTCCCTGACTTTTCGATACGTTGTATAGTTCGCAGGCTTAGCCCAGAAACCTGTGCCAATTCGGATTGACTCCACGCCCGCTCTACTCTTTTCGATTTTATAAGTTGTTTGTTAATTTGCATTTCCATGATTGGTCTCCTGTATTAGTTAGCTCAACTATACTCGGAGACCTTCCTACTGATTACGCCACTTAGGCGACATAGGTATGTCAACTCTATGACATTAAAGAATAAATTAAAACTCTTTCACTGTGTTCTGACACATAACGTTTAAGAGTTAAGCATTAATGATATTTTCACTTAATATTGGCAAATCAATTTACACAAATACTAAATGGACATCTCATCGAGTTGTTTCACCATCGACTTTAGCTCATTAACTGTGACTTTTTCTGCACTAAACTCTTTGCTAAGATTTTGCTGGGCTGCTGCGAAAAACGGCTCAGCTGTTAGTGAGTTTCCAAGCTTTTCGTGCAATAATCCGATACGGATGTAAGTAAATGCTAAAATATTGGGCCCCAACTCAGCACGAACACTTGAGGACTCCGCTTGATTCAAAAGCCTAGCCAACGACTCTAGAGCATAGATTCCACTTTCAATTGAGCCATCTTTATATTGCTGAAATGATATTTCAACCTCATTTTTAATAAAATCCATTTCCATATCTTCTGCATAAGCGGTTGTTGTATTGAGTGTAATTAAGCCGCATATGCCTATTAAACATCCTTTAATCATCGAATTCTCCTTAGCCTGTTGTAACATTTATTTTTAGAGTTCGTACCTTTTATAGCAAAAAAAGTTTACTGTGTACATTTTATCATCTTAAGGATGAGTTATTATTGAGCGGGTTTAATTACTGATACAAACGCCAGCTTCTCTATTCCATGTGTGGGCAACCAACGTTTAAACTCAATAAATCCATACTTTTGATAAAGCGCTATGGCGGGGATATTTGCGCTAGCTGTTTCAACTATTACCTTCTCCGCACCCAGCTCAGCTAACACAAAATGCAGTAATTTACCCGCAATCCCTTTGCGAAAATAACTGGGATCAACGGTCAGGCTATCTATTTCTAGCGTTTTCTCAACAATGACAATTTCAATGACAGCAGCAAGATTTTGATTTTCAAAATATCCATAAAAGTGACTCGTCGCACCGCATATATCTTCTATCGTTCGAGATAAAGGCGGAAAATAACTCGCCCCAATTAACTCTGCTTCTATTTTGTATGAGCGTTGAAATACATTGAAAATCTCTCTCGCCACCAACGCATCGCGATTGTTTAATTTTTGGATCATATATTCCGCTTCATAAAAGCGTTCCCACAATTGTACCAATTGATGACCAAAAAAGTATCAATCTCTTGGTTAAAACACAACGCAACCAGTTGAAAAATTTCCAAGTTTCACGGAAATACGATATAAATGGATCAGGATCATTGCTTTTATTAATATCAAGGAGGTGCCCTATGTCGTTAGCTAAACACACACTCGATTTATCACTAACGGATAAAGTGTGGTTCAAATATGTGACTCTAAAAAACAAAAATGAATTGAATGATGACTCTCAAGTATCACTCAAATCTATCGCAGCGCTGGGCATGCTTTCCGGTGGCGCTGAGTTTTTATTTGCATTATTAGTCTTCGCCTTGGCTATCACAGCGTCGTTTATTGATGGCGAGTACCCTCGCTACCTTGCCTTTCCTGCTTGTTTAATCGCATTTTTAATTATCTTTTTCACTAAAAGAGTCATGCTGTACAAAAAATTTGGCTTTGGCTCTCAATGGGTGATGGACGTGTCGAAAAACCAATTAACCATTTCGCCCAAAGCAATAAAAACAAAGGTAACTGGCACGCAAAAAATTGCTAGAGAAGATATTACTGAAATCACCTTTCATTACTTACTATTAAAAGACCGCAAAGGCGGAAGAATAAAAACCACGGCCAATTTATGCTTTGCCGAAATCTTATTAAAAGATGGTACAAAAGTAGAACTCAATGGCACTCGGATCGGTTTTTTTGACTTACTCTACTTGCTTATATTTTTTGACTATCCCTTAGTTTATCGAAATACGTCTGCGGGCGGCAGCTCTGATATTGCCGTCATTTTACTGAGACTACTCTCTCTTTCTGCCATTGCCGCCGGTCTTGCTAAGCTTGCGCTGAATTAAAAAGGTTCGCGCTTATTCTCGTGTAAATTGAGTAATAAGCGCTTCTCCTTTGTCGCCATTAATTTTCTCAATGGCCTCGAGCATTTCAATGATCCGTTGACGGTCAAACGGATTAGTGATGGTATTGCGCACATCGTCGATGATGGCCTCTAAGTAATTAAATAAACTTGCCGTCGCTTGTTGATCCGCACTTGAGCGAAACAGTATATTTTTAAACGCTTCCAACACATTAACCATGACATAGCCATCGGTCTTTGCATAGTTTCTTATCGGCGTAAAATTATCATGCAATAATTCATCAAAAGACGCTTCGTGAATATATAAAAGCGGCTCATTTTTAGCGTGTTTAAAGGAGTAGTTCACATCGCAAATATCCAAACGCTGGATAAGTAAAATACTCAGCATATCAATCGCCTTTACCGCAGTACCGGGGTCATTAATCCCTGGGCTCATGGCCTTCACTGCAATCTCCGAGATTTGTGTTAAACCATAGCGATAATGGTCGCTGATGTACTCTTCAACATAAAAAATAAAACAGCCAAGTAACGCATCCTGTAGCGCCTCATTTTCACTAAGATCCTTATTACACTTAAGAAACGGATAGCCTTTAACGGTAAAAAACCCTTGTTTAACTGCAATATATATTTTTAAGTCATGTTGCTCGCACAACCCGCACAGTTTGTCACTGTGTACTCCCTTAAAATATCCCTCTTCTGTGCTGGGTAAATTATGCCAACTCGAAAAGTCAGGAAAGTTATCAAAAGGCTGCTCTTGCTGTTTGGTGATAATATTCTTCATCTCATTCTTGGTGTTGTTAAACAGGTCATTTAGCACATTATCGACCTGTATGGCGCGGGAGATTGAATGGATAAAAAATACAAAAAAGCCTAATGAGATCAGTCCAAACACCAGCGAAAATAAAACCCCTAACGCCGGGATCCCAGTTTCACCATAGCCCACACCACGAATGTTTATCAGCATAATGATGGCATAAATGATACTGCCGAGATAAAACCCCAATACCAGCTGGTGTGACTTTCTGGTGATAAGACCCGGCAACACTCTAGGTGATAACCCAGCGCTGGCATTATTCAGCACAATCATCACCATTGAAAAACTAAATACCGTCAATGAGATGATACTACCCACGAGCGTGCTTAAGATGGTTCGTGCGTTCTCTTCACTGTCGACCAGTACAATCGCTATAAGCTCCTTAAAGTTGCTGATAGGAGCTGCATATTCAAGTGCCGTGGTTATAAGCGCGAAAATAAAAAATGCAACTGCAAGTAAAGAGGGGTAGAAACCGATACTACTTATCAGTTCGCGATAATTTTCGGCTAACTTGCGAGGTGTGAACATTGCTATCCTTACACTTTGAGAGTCTGGTTATATAGCCTAGCAAGACTTGAGCAATAGAGTAATGTATTTTAGGAAGTTAGCTTTGAAACTAACCCCAAAAACTTACTTGCGATTATGCAATGATCAAGAAGCCAACAAAGGCGATAGCAGCCGCAATCAACGCATAAGGTAGCTGAGTGATGGCGTGACTGACTAAGTTACAATCTGAGCCTTGGGCTGCCAATACCGTCGAATCCGAGTAGAAACACGCCTGACTACCAAATGATGATGCCGACAACAATGCACCTATCACCAGAGGAATATTAGCATCTACAGCAACGGCCAATGGCATCACGATAGGAATAGTCACAGCGAAGATCCCCCAACTAGAGCCTGTTGCAAAGGCCAAAATAGCCATAGATAAAAACACCATCGCAGGCAGTAAACCAGCTGTCATATAAGGACTCAGCGCATTTATCACATATTGTGGCAATAGCAGCTGATCGCACACATCCTTAAAGATAAATGCGGCGATAACCGTTCCTATCGCGGGTAGCATGCATTTAAAACCATTGATCATTTGCTCAAGCATGTCTGCAAGCGGCATCAACCTTTGCACCATATAAAATGGGATAGTCACAGCCAAAGTCGCTAACAAGCCTTTCCATACATCAATGTCAAAATATACCGTAAACGCCACCAGCAAACCAATGGGCACTAAAAAGTTAACCAGTTTGCCTTGAGTGTCGGCTTGTTCAAATTCCTGCTCAATGGCTTTTGCAGCATAGTGATCCGGTGTATGCACTTCTTCCAAATCAACCTGCTCAAGCGCAGGCTGTCCTTGTTTAGCTGCAAGCTCTGCTTTTTTCATTGGGCCGAATAGTGGAACAACACCAAATATCACCAGTGGCACCATAATTACAGCCACCCAAGCATACAGCATGTAAGGAATGGCCTGAATATACGTGCTGATCCCCTGTCCTTCTCCGGCGACACCGTTATCAACCAGCAAACCACCAAAGAACACTGCCCAAGTCGAAAGCGGTACTAAAACACAGATAGGCGCAGCGGTTGAATCCACTACATAGGCAAGCATTTCCCTAGAAATCTTAAACTTATCGGTAACGCGACGCATCGTCTCACCAACCGTCAGCGCATTAAGATAGTCATCAATAAAAATGATCACACCTAAAAAATAGGTCATAAGCAAAGACGACTTTGGCCCTTTTGCCATTTTCAGTGCATTGCGACCAAATGCTAAGGCACCACCCGTGTGCACCAACAATGCTATCAAAACACCAAACGTACCACATACCAGAATAAGCCAGCCGATGGTTTCATCGCCCATCACTTTTAGCGAAGCATCAGCAAAATTTGCCAATACGGTGGCAGGGTCTAACAATGCGAGTCCTACAAGCGCCCCTAAGACAAGGGACAAGATAGGACGACGTAAGATAATTGCAAGCGTCAATACGACGACTGGGGGAATGATGCTAATTGCACTTGGCTCAGCCATGCGAATTTCCCAAATCAAAGGAATTTGAGCAGCGGAAAAAAGGGACGCAACATCGGCTATAAACAGCGGCTGATGCAGTCTTATCCGTTTCCCAAATTCAGAACAAAAGGTTAAAATCACAGGCACTTAATGCGTGTGAGGATCTGCCTAATATTGGGTTGACGAGTTGACTGTATGGCCCTCATTGAAACATCGCGGAGAAAATATACAGAATTTGACTTTGCGTCAATTTATTTTTTGTCTAATGCTAGTTTTGCCATGTGCTTATTTACTTGCTCTATCTCTTCAGCGGTCAATTCGGCGTAACGTCTAGGATAAGACCACCCGTACCCCCAACGAAATGGCGTAGGTAAATAAGGCAACCCACCAAGTCGTACACCCGCTAACATCAAGGTTGCCACTTCTTCTTGACCTACCGCAGCAACACATTTTTGCAAGGCAATGTCGGCATTTTCGCGCTCTATAGCGGTACCACCTTTCCAGTAGGCAAGGTCGTGTGCCGTGCAACAGCTCAACCACAGTTCATTTTGCGCCAAAGTACCATCAGGAAATGCACTACAACCATCGCTTGTGAATGGCTTTAATTCATCAGCACTGCCGTGGCTAGATGCAAACAGCAGCGAGAATATAATTACTATTTTTTTAATCATCGTAAATTACCGTATGGCTACTTTCCTTCCAAGCTTAGCTGGCGCACCTTACACTTTCATTTCCATCAGCAGCGCATCTTCACCATAACTTTTGCATACCTTAATTGGCTTTGGAACATCAACCAAAACCCCACGCTATTTTGTACAGCCACGAGCCGAATGCGACAGTACCCCATTTGAGTCGCCAGCTCAACTAAGCGTTTAATCATCAAGGCACCAATTCCCTGCCCAGATACGGCTTGTGAAACAACTAGGTCATGTAGAAACAACGACGAACTAGGCGGCTGTTCAGGAAGTAATGTAAACAAACTCGGCGGCTTTTCATCGTACCAAGGGTGCGCCAATAAATAGGCATCCACGGCTCGATGTTGTTTAAAAACAACTCTTTGGCGAGCGCATCCATTTACTTTTTAGGATATCCACAGTTTCCGGCGCAACATCATGATACGCCTGACTTTGTAGCGTTAGGATCTCAGGCCACGACGCATCTTCGATAGCGTAATAAGTCATAATATACTCGCATACGACGCTTAGGTTAACTTCATCCTATGCGCCACCATTTTGGCCTTTTTGAAATATAAGAATGAGATTTGGGTTCTAGGGCTTTACGACTATTGGCATCAAAAACGCCGAGCACTAATGCAATGACAGGTGCGTCATCTATTGCACCTAATGTGCTACCACACTCAGGGCAAAAGGCGCGCGATGAATAATCCGATGAACGCCACGCCTTAGGAGCACCGCCAGGCCCATCCCAGCTTACCTCTTCACTTGCGAACTCTACCCATGTAACGGTTAGAGCACCGCTATGTCTTTGGCACATTTTACATGAGCAGGTATGAGGGTTACGAGGGACGCCAATCGCGGTAAAACGGATCTTCCCACATAAACATCCTCCAACAAAATTGACAGCCATCCTTGTGTTTCCTTAGTATTTCGCCATTATCCTAAATTAAGTACGATAGTAAATTACCGTGCCTATAAAGTTCCAAGTGAAACACAAAACTGAACACTAAGCCACTGAATTTGTGATGCATTAGTTAGGTATCTCTTAGTTACGCACTGTTACCATCGAAGTTATCGTGGGGCTCGCCGGCAAGTTCATACTTCAATACTCCAAGCTCCTGATAATAATGCAAGATATCGATAAAAGATTCGTATTCTCTTTGCGGTGAAACCGTCAAGGCAAAGCACCCATCATCCAATTGCTCGCTCTCCACGCCAGATAGAGTAAGCTCTTGAAGTAGCTCTATGTTTTTGGCATTTTCTAACTCGTTTGTAAAGCGGATCCGCAAAGAGTGATACTCACTTCGAGCCACAATCTCGATGACGTCTAAAGAACCTTCGCTATCTGGTGCAACCAAAACGTGGTCGTCGTAGTTAACACCAAAAGCAAAAAGCGGAGCGCCTTTTATTTGATAAATATTATCGCTCACTGCCGTCGCAACAATAAATTCTTCAGCACATCCTTGAGGATGGTTTTTAAAAGTAAACCGTATTTTGTCAGTGACTACATCATTCATATGGATACAAACCGCCTTTACATGGACTGATCTCGTTTTATTTAACCGACCGTAAGTCCAACAAATAAAAGTTACCCACAATTACAATGTGTTACTTGTATATGGGTTTAGATTGCGAACATGATGCAGTAGCAAAACTGAAGAGAAAATTAAGCGACGACCCATAGAAAACAAAGTGGTTAATCACCAGCTAATTTTAGCTTTGAGATCGACTGTGCGATCTTTCTTTTTATAATTTTCTGTTCAATATATAAAGAGACTCCCACTCCTATCATAGCGGTGATAAGCATCACTAACCAAAAGGACAAATTGTCGTAAGACAATAACCCAGAAACGGCAAGGTAGACGTTAAACGGTACTACAATAAACAATACACCAAGCGCTTTGCACAGCTCATTTAAGGTTGCTGAGTCTGCTTTCGCTTCTGTAATTACCTCATGCAATATCCGATCGTCTATCAGCTCGATTTTCGTGAAATTATTCCTTATCCATCGTAAGTAATCCAATTTATCTTTGCCTCCAAATTTCGGTTTTAGATATAACGTATATAACTTGGGAACATGGCGCTCTGAGACTCAAAGTGGCATACTAACGTTTGCCCCAAAGCACATCAATTTCTTTACCGTCTTTAACAAACTCTAGCTTCACCGTCACTTTGGTACCATTTTGTGCCTGAGGAAAAGTGCGCGTACATTGCAATACATAATGGGCGAAAAAGCGGTTATAAAATCCATGTTCGCCCATGTCATCAAAAAGATTAAATGCTTTTTCAAGCACAGAATAATCACCTTCTTGGTGATAAGCGAGGTTAAGTTGTGCAAAACCATCGCATAGGTTTTTAATGTCGTGCAAAATCCGCGGATGCAACTCGACTATTCCTGCAAGAGTTTGGAATTTACTCGCACCTAGCCTGCGCCAATCCCGCTCTTTGCGTGCAAGTTTTCGACATCCCTTTGCTTTGAGATATTGATATGTCGCCAGAGCCACTTCGTTATGAGAGTTAAGTTGCGAATTTAACAATGCCTCAAAAATCGCATCATATAATTTCACCCGATTTTCTATAGTCGCCCGCTCAGGAAGTATTTTGTGATTGATAGGTAATGCAGCGGCAAGCGAGATGGCCAGTCTTCTACTATCAAACTGACCTAATAAAGGTAGTAGCTGAACAAACGCGTCATGGTCAAGGTGTAAGGACTTAACGATCCGCACATTATCGACACCTTTGAGTATCTCGCTCAATCGGTGTTTTGTATCCTCAGAGTCAAACTCTGGGATCATACCCCATACCGATAAATCATCGACCAAGTGGTCCAGCTCGTTACTGGTCACACTCGCCTCTTGCTGTTTATGTAAGAGCGTCAGACCCAATGTAAACTCGTTTAGCTTGGGCGGCGTTGATGTTGAAAAGGCCACCATCTGAGCATCAAAGCTGAGATAGTAATGACGTTTATCGCCATTAATATCATCTTGATAACCACGCATTCCAAGCGTAGCAAGTTGCACTCTATTTAGCTTGTCTCTCGTTTCAATGGTTTTAAATGAATAGCTGTTACGGCTCATGGCCGACCAAGCACCAAAGCCTAAATTGAACCCATAGGCTTGCTTGATTTCAGTACTGGTTTGAAAGAAGAAGCGCTCTATCTCGATTTCATCTTGGTAACTAGGCTGAGTGATAGTACCAACCCGCCCAAATAGCGCATCAAGATGCACCTGCTCTAGGCCTTTGGTAGTTAATTTCGCTTCAAGCAGCGATTGATGACTGGATAAACGCGTGTATTCAAACTTAACACTTAGCTCAGCTTTTAACTTTGCAGCCGTTTCAATATTTGCTAGCACCGTTTTTTTAATGGTCAGTAGCTCGCTTTGAAGTCGTTCTAAACTGTCCGTTAGTGGATCAAGTCGTAAGCGATCTTTTAACCCTAAGATCAGATCATATTGCGCTTCATCGGGAGAGTCTGTTGCGACGAGTGAAAGGACTTCTTCAACCTTATCCAAAGGTGCATTGAATATCCCTGTCAAAATACTCGAATAAGCTTGCTTAAATCCGGCTTGGTCGGCAAATTTGGCGTTCACTCCCCCAGTGATTGTTAAAGCGGTATTCGACAATGTTGATTTTTTAATTGCGAGGAAAGTATGGTGTGGTTTATCCAAGCGTTTAGAAAAGACAACACGAAAGCCACCACGGATCTCGATATTAAGGTCCGCATTCAAAGCCGAATCAAGGTTAACATCAAGTAATTCTCCTTGGTCCAACCAGCGGCTAAACATATCGAGATTTTGCGCGATTATATCTGACCACCTAAAATTGGCGCTCACGGTTAACGCCCCTGCCGTTTCCATCATTAATGCATTGTTAGGTGCAAGTGACTTAATATCCTCAACATCGAAAATAACCGGCATAGTCGCAAGGTCGCGGCCTAAGGCAAGACCCACAGCTTCATGTGGTTGATGGCATAGGTAGGCTGCTAGTTTACATTGTGCCTGCCCATCTGTATTGATGCCAAGCAGCTCCGCTTTGGAGGCACCGGTTAGATCAAAATCAATCTGTGTGCTGTATTTTATCCAGCACACCTCATCACTATAGGTAAGTGTTGTGGTAGGTTCGAGATCTGCATTAACCGCTTTTTGCTCACCAATAATACCGTCTTCATCGATGACAATGCTCGCGTTTATGAGCTCTACCTTAGCGTCACCAGTAACACTTGCGGTTATCCCCTCCAATGCGAAGCTATGGCTTTCTACCATTTCCCCGCGCCAAGGTAACAAATCACCATGATAGTCTTTAAGTGGTGTGAGGGTAGTCTCGACAAGCATTTGTAAGCCCGCCATATTCAGTTCAATCGTCATCGAATTTCCTTTTCATTTAAAGTGGAATTATCTAACCTAAGCTCCGATTAACTATAGCTGTAATTTAACCCTAAGAGGATAATTTTAGACCAATAATCCCAATCACTATCAACAGTAAACTGAGTAGCTTAAGTGATGACAACGGTTCTTTAAAATAGACAAAGCCAACAATAATCGACCCTAGCATACCAATGCCAACCCAGACAGAATAAGCAACGCTAAGCGGTAAAGTTCGTAGTGCAACACTGAGAAAGTAGAAACTTGCGGCCATCGCCACTAAAGTAATAATTGAGGGAACAGGCTTCGTAAAACCGTTGGTAAATTTCAAACCAATAGCCCAAACGACTTCCAATAAACCTGCAAAAGCAAGTAGCAACCAGCTCATGACAACTCCAAAATGGGGTCGTCCCCGCCAGTAAAAGAAAGCTCTGCAGGTCGTCCACCAGAGCGAAAGCAAATTAGCACGCCCGTGAAGCTAATTCAAGCTTCACGGCAGACAAATTAAGACTCAATTAAGATTGTAAAAGAGCGAGGGCCTGTTGACCTTTGCTGTTTGATTTTTGTTCTTCTGAGTGTGTTTTGGTCGCGACGCTCGACTTGTCGCCTAGTAATCTAGGCAAAAGTTGAGCAACAATGAACAAAGCGCACTCAGGTGAACCCAAAGGGCAGCGCTTGATTGGCATTTCTACTGTGTTATCACCTGACTCACATAGAATGACTATGCTACGCTGGCTCTGCCTTGTATAAATACCAATCAAACTGCTGCAAAAACAAACTTGAAAGATCAACAGGCCCTAATATCCTAAAAAATCGCAGTTAGCCGTGACAGATAACACCTTCCAACCATCTTGCTCTATCTGCTCAATCTCTTGGTTGAGTAACTCAACGTCTGGTCCTGGCGAAAAAAATGCTTTTTCTTATTAAATATTACAACTCTTCTCACGCGTCTCTCCATACGCAATTATCAAACTGGCTAAGTATACAGCACAACAAAAAAGGTACAAAGGCAAATAATGGTTACGATTATATGATGATTTATCACCGTTTTAGTGAGGGTAAGACCGCTACAAGCTTTATTATTCATCAGTTCCAGCGCAAAAGACGTAACACCAAAGGCTGTAAATCAAATCAATACATTACTCACGTTTACCCTTTGATGATATTACTTCGCATGTTGGCGTACAAAGCTATCAAGCGCCGCAACCGACTTAATCACATAGAGTGTTTTGGTTTGCGCACTTTCCTCTAACTGCGATAAGAATTTTTCATTCCAAAATTGCGGGCAGCGCCTTAACGTTTTAATACTGGCAATCGTCCCTTTAAACACTGAGCTACCATCTGGCCAGCCTTCAGGCTTATTGAGCATGCTTTTTAAAAGACGTTTTATCACAAACCAATAACTCACTCGATATGGTAAGTCGATGTAGACTAAGGTATCTGCTGCATCTAAGCGCTGTTTAAACGCATCTAACGGGCCAAAGCCGTCAATGATCCACGCATCAGTATTCAATATGTTTTGATGTGCTTTATCAAAAGCGGCTCTGTCAACAAACTCGCCATTTGCTTGGTAGAGCATCGAGTCTAATTGATATAACGGGATGTGTATTGCCGCGGCCAGTCCTTTACTCACCGTAGACTTGCCGCTTCCCGGTTTACCAAAAACTGCTATTTTCTTCATGTAACCTCCTTGCTGTGGCCCCACAAGGCAGATACAAAAAACCCACCTTACTTTGGTGGGTTCATTAAAAAAGCACACAAAACCACCACTCCTAAGGAATGGTAATGATTCGTGTACTTGTGAGAAATAGTTTTATATTCATACCGATACTTTCACGTAATGATTAGTTATTGTCAAGCACACGCAGGCTAGATGAGTGAATTGAGAAACAGCATCACTTTGTGGGCTAGCGAGTCACTAACTTTGGCATCGCTACTGTCTACTCAACAGTAAGTTGCCGCCAGATAGCGCCAAAAATGAAGCACATGCACGATTAAAACGTTTAACCAGTTTAGGTTTACTAAACCACTGCCTTAGATACAGCCCAATAACAGCGTACATAGCGATAGCCACTATTTCCAGAACGAGAAAAGTAGCCCCCAATAGTGAAAATTGCTCTGTCACATTTTTTGCAACGTCGACAAACTGAGGGAGAAAAGCGGTAAATATCAAAATTGCCTTTGGATTACCCGCAGCAAGAGCGAACTCTTGCTTCATCAGTCCGGTAATGCTCAGATTGCGGACATCATCCGAAACTGGACTAACGTCTGAGCGCCATAAATTATAAGCCATCCATAATAAATAGAGCGCGCCACAAATCTTAATGGCAAGAAACAATATTTCCGACGTATACAGCACAACAGCAAGGCCTGAAGCGGCAAGCGCAATCATCACACAAAATGCGGCGAGCCTTCCAAATCCCGCAAGTAGAGCTATACGAAAACCATAACGACGAGCATTATTTAGCGCTAGAAGATTATTTGGCCCTGGAGCCATATTCAAGGCAAAGCACGCTGGGATAAATAAAAGTAGTGTCCAGATGTCCATAGTCTTTCCTTTTAAAAAATATTGGCTCAGCGATTAAATTCTGACTTTAATAACCCAAAGCACGTTAGGTCGTGAAATTGTTCTTTCCAATATCCACTTTGTCGTCTAACCCCCTCAGCTTTAAAACCTAGCTTTTCTAACACAGCTTCTGACGCATGATTTCCCGGCACCGTATCTCCTTGAATTCGATTCAGTGCGCCACATGCTAGTAAACCACCAAACGCTGCGGTGATAATTTGGTGTAATGCTTCAGTGGTATAACCCTTTCCCCAAAATTTCGGCATCAAATCATAACCGATAACTGCATTTTTCATCGCTGAGTTCCATGAGTTAAAACCACACGTACCTATAAGCTGCTCAGTATCTTTTAATCGGATAGCCCAACGGATCCCAACACCGCTATCAAATCGAGAATGAAAGAAATCTATGAGTTTTTCAGCTTGTAATCGCTCACTAAACGCCTCTAAATCGTAGTATTTCACTACCTCTCGGTTTGAAAATAGTTCAAAAATAGCATTACTGTCGCATTCGGATAGCGCCGTAAGCTTCAAGCGTGGTGTTTCAAATTCTGGAAATTGCATATTGATCTCCTAAACATTCAAAACGCAACACAGAGATAACTTCAAACCGCGATAAATAGCATGGTGAAAGTTATCTATACTGCGCGAAATAGCACTTTGACTGCATCTAAAAAATGGCCGGATTGCGGCTGTTTAGTATTAAAACTTCTACCACCATCGTCTTCGACCACAATACTGTAATTACCTGACTCAAGTTCAGCGGTATACCACTGCATAAACTCAGAGAACGACTTAGCAATCACAAACTTTTCGTCTTCATCACGACCAAAGTTTATCACTTGTCCAACTGTGCCATTTTCGGCCGGATCAAAATCTAAACCAAGGTAGTTGCCTGCCCAATCATGGGCAAACGGTACCCACTTTTTATTGGCATAAACTTCTTTGATAAACCCAGGAACGTGAGAGGTTGAAAACATGCTCAGCTCTTTCATTCCCTCTTCACCTTGTGAATCGATGATTTCAGCCCACGAACACCATTCTTCATAAACTCTGTTCAAAGGTAAAAAATTGAGTCCGTAAAATAAACCAGTATTGATCTCATCTTTCTGGCCGTTATGTTCGAGATACATCGCTTTCAATCGCTCAGGCAGTTCAACACCGAGCTTATTCTCTAGGCTTGCTATTTCACTCGCTGTCGCCGGCTGATTAAGATCACACATAAGCTCAGGCAATGTTGCCTGTACCCACTCCATCAAGTTCATTTTAATTACTTCCTTATCACTTAAATCTAAGAGTTAATTCCATTGATATCTAAAATACGCGTGTTTGCTCATCCGCCTTCAACCAAACCGAGCATGCCAATCATTGAATCGGTTCAGCAACTCTGCGCTATTTAGCTTACGATTTGCTGCGCTTTCAAGTTCCAACATATGCTCGCTTGGATCTGTACTTAGCACTGACAGAAAAACATTTTTGGCAAAGACGCCTTCTTGCCTCAACTCTAAAAGCGCCAATACAAAAGCCTTGAAAGTGGGGTTGATAATTTCTTCAAGATAATTTTCATAGAGCTTTGCATCTTCCAGTTCAAGGCGAGCTGCGAGTAAAGTAGCAACACCTTTAAAATGCACATCCCTATCGCTTAAATCCCACTCAACGGGAGAGAACTCAAACTCAGTATTATCATCTTGTGAAAGCCATTGTTGTGTCATGGCAACGTGATAGAGCGTCATTACACTGTCATCAGTACATAAGGCATAACCGAGCAACTCATCTGGCTGGTGTATACGTTGGAGGTTTGTAAAAGTAGTTTTTACGGCATCTTTGACGAGACTTTTCAACTTATCAAAGTCAATCAAATCTGACATGGCACAACCTCCATACACTACACTCTGGATAACACACCAAACAGATCCGCAGGCTTATTTATCTGCTAATGACATCGACCCAACTATTTTGCCATTTTCGATTAAAAAGAGCCTATTTGCGATAGGTGCGTTACCGTAACTATCATCGTTCCAAGCTTCGCTATGTAAATAAATAAACTTATCCAATAAATCGTGCGATGCATCTCTGGATACCACCATTAATCCGGTACGTCTCGCTATTGAGACAAGTAACTGTTCGGCATCTAGCATTTCGTGCGCTTTCAGCATTTGCGTTTGAGATAAAATCGCTTCACTACTAAAAGACTCTCCGCTGGCAGTTAATACTTGGTTGTTTAGCACTGCGGACGGGACAAAGGTTACATCTAAAGCATCAATATTTTGAAAAGCCTGTGGAACTACCACATTTAAATCGATCTCTTGACCGTCTTGATGTGTTAAAAAAACGAAGTTATCTGGGGTATCATAACCAAAACCAATCACGACTTCTGGGTCATCTTCTGGGCCAATTAATACTGAATAAACCGCACCGTATTGAATACCTGGCCAATCTCCAGCCTTAATAATGGGATAAATTGTTCTATCCTTTAAGTCCATTGCTATTTCCTTATCTAAGTTGTTTGGTAAAGTAGTTTCTATTGGCATGTCTGCAACAACATCTCCCGAAAACGCAGCTACCAATAACAGTATTAAAAAGACCTTCATAAAAATTTAAGCCTCAATCAAGTAAGACGTACTGCGTAATTGTCGGTTCGAATGTGTTCGTACTTATGCTGACGGTTGTAAGGGAGATAAATAGACGCACTAGATTTTTGGATTTATTTTGCGATATCCATACCATGCTATCTAAATACGATACTATTCTCAGCAATCCCTGGCAGTATCCATGCTTTTTTATTAAATCACCTTTGTTCCTTTTTTCAAGGTAATTTTATTAGACCATTAATAAAAAATTCAGTGATGTAGAAAAAGGCATGCATGCATGCATGCCGTTTAGTCTAGGTTTTTAGTAGTAGTATAACCAAGAATAATTGAGTGCTAGCGTGTTGGTCTCAGCGTTTCAATAACCTTCGCATCCATCCAATATGGATTACCTTCCCAGTAACTCGTGCCGTCTTTTTTGACTTTTTTGTCACCTCGCCAAAAAAATAAGTACTTTCCGTCTGGTGATACTTTAGGTCGTTGCTCGTACGCAGCCGTATTAATCGTATCTCCCATATTTATTGCGTTTGTCCATGTGCCATCTTGGTTACGAAAACTAATGTAGATATCAGGCGTGTTTTCACCTTCCTTTTCAGCATCCCACATAATATAAGACTCATCTGGCGCGATGTAGGGGTGAGCAATGTACTTTCCTTGGTTAATTGCCTTACTCATTTTGTGCGGTGTTTCATATTTGCCATCAACCAGCCGTGAATAACTCAAATGCCCACTGCCGTCTTTCAAATCTAAGACATAAAAGTAGTGTGTCCCTTTTGCTGAGGTGGTATAACCTCTGATTGGAATATCTTTAAAAGGCTCGATGTTTTGTATGTGTGAAACCGGTGGGCTAAATTGCTCCTGATATGCTTTTATGTCTGCTTCGGGTATTGATTTTTCAATCCATTGATTGTTTTTATATTGCATCACAATCCATGTTGGTTTTTGATATTCCCCACCAGAGCGAGTAAAAGAAAGCTCTGACATATCTGGCAAAAACAACACTTCAGTCTCGCGGTGCTCATCCGTAGAAACGACACCTGGAGCAAATAACTCGGGTGTTAATCCCGGTGTTTTTTGTCCTAAATCGTAATTGTTTTGGGCATAACTTTTATCGCAAATTATTAAACTGCAAAACATAGCAACTAGAATGCTCATCTGCTTCATAAACTATCCTTTTATTAGAGCCTTTAGTTTTCAAGTAAATATAATTGCACTAGGAAACAGACAAATCCAAGCACCTTTACAAAACCTGACAATGACACCAGTTTGTCTTAATACTTGCTCAATTTGAAGGAGCAAATCTGACGCTAACTGCGTTAAAGATTTCTTATTTAGAATAACTAAATAACCTGAGCTGCGGATAATTAATGCCTTTCTAGCAGCCAGTTTTAGCGCTAACTGCGTTGAATTCACTTCCAATAGCCAGCTATTGGTGCGTAAATTCGCCTTGTTTTCCCTAAAACTCTCTGGCTAGACAAGGAGAAAACTAAGTTGTGCTTTAGCAACAATGAGTTGGAACATTCCTTATCCAAACCTCAGGTTAAATATGAATCGTGTAATAGTCATTGAAATAGTCTCCATACCGCTTTATCTGAACGTCTATACCATTTACTGTCAGCGCACAGACCTACTGGCGCTCATTTGTTTTCTTTAATTTTTGTAGCGTTTCTTGGTCAAGACCTGGCACAACTGTCGCTTGCGAGCTGTTTTGAAGTATTTTTTTGATAGACGTGCCATCCACATTTATAGAAAAGACATCATAAAAGCCAAATACATTCTCTGAAGCGAAATACACCTTTGTGCCGTCTGGAGACCAAGATGGATCCCACTCTTGAATGTTATTACGAGTCAGTCGCTTGTTATTGGTTCCATCAATACCCATAACATATAATTCCTGATTCCCATCTCTATTAGATAGATAGGCTATTTTTGTGCCATCTGGGGAAATTTGAGGAGACATGTTATCAGTGTCGTCTTGAGTGAGTTGAATAACCTCGCTGCCATCCAAATTGGCAATGCTAATTTGGCTTGGGCTGGCTTTAGATTGGTATAGTAATCGACCATCTGGCATAAATTCTGGAGCACGACCTTCGAGATTTTTAATTTGGCGCTGTTCGCTACCATCAGCATTCATTAACCAAATTTCTTCCTGCCAAACACCTTCCTTATTTTCATATTCTCTAGCAAACGCTATCGTCATTCCATCCAAAGACCAAGCAGGTGCACTATCCCACACATATTTTTTACTGGTTAATCTTTTCAGATTGCGGCCAGTAATGTCAACGGTATGAATTGACCATGTTTTGAAGTTATCGTATTTACCGTAAAAGGTTACTTTGTCTCCCAATGGGGAGACAGCAGGATAGCCGTCACTTGACGTGGCTTTCACGATCTTTACTGGCGATTTACCATCTTGGTCACTTAAGTAAATCGCTTTGCTATTACCGTCTTTAGAACCATATATAACACCATACGACTCTGTTGGTGGTTCGCTATATGATTGAACTTCATGAATAAAAAACAACATAATGGTGGAAAAACAAGCCAATTTTGAGATACCAATTTTTTTAACAAGCATTACTCAATCTCCCTTTTGTAGTTGTGTATCTAATTGGAAGACTACAGAAGTCTATCTACCAAAAACATGATGTTTTATTGATTTTTCGCTGAATTACACTTTTTCGTACTATTTAACCTGAGCTTCAGATAATTAATGCCTTTCTAGCAGCCAATTTTAGCGCTAACTGCGTTGAATTCACTTCCAATAGCCAGCTATTGGTGCGTAAATTCGCCTTGTTATCCCCAAAACTGTCTGGCTAGATAAGGGTATAATTTAATGTGGGCTTAAAAACAATGAGTTAGCTCATTCCTTATCCAAACCTCAGGTTATTTAGCTGTCACAAAACGCTGATATTGCTATAACCCCTTACACTTATTGCGTAAAATCAATCAATAACCTCGGAACTCGTACTTTCCTAACTCATTGATATTTAAACTCAATGAACAGAAAATGAATAAATTTACCAAAAACCACGTTATTTTCTTGATATTTTTTCACTTTTGCCTGTATTTTAGCTTTGATAATCTCCATTTTTTAGCTAATTTAGCCCTATTTAGCAACAACATTGAAACAAGGTAATTCATGAAAAGAACACTTGCTGCCACCCTAATCGCTAGCGTGACTACTATTCCAACAGTACACGCTATCGAGATATTCAAAGATGAAAAGAATAGTGTCACGGTTGGCGGCTTTATCGATGCTCGAGTTATTAACACTCAAGGCGAGACTGAGTTGGTAAACGGCGCATCGCGTATTAACTTTGACTTTAAACGCCAATTGAAAAACAACTGGCAGGCTTTCGCACTCCTTGAATGGGGTGTAAACCCTGTTGGTAGTAGTGATATTGTTTACAGCAACCGCTTCGAATCAATACAAGACGAGTTTTTATATAACCGATTAGGTTATGTTGGTATTAAGCACGATGAATACGGCCAAGTTACCCTAGGAAAACAATGGGGCGCTTGGTACGACGTGGTATACAGCACCAACTACAGCCTAGTTTGGGATGGTAATGCCGCAGGTGTTTACACCTATAACAAAGACGACGGCGCGATCAATGGTACTGGTCGTGGTGATAAAGTGCTGCAATACCGTAATCAATTTGGCAAGCTGAGCTTTGCTGTACAAGCTCAGCTAAAATCTGATGACTTTTATACTTGTGATGTCGTTGATATTTCGAGCAGCTCCTGCGAAGCCCAATTTAATCAAGGGAACAACGCGGCACAAAAAGTAGAGTTTAATTCAACTTATGGTGCCTCACTTACCTATGCTGCGACCGAAAACTTAACTCTCACAGCCGGTGTTAACCGCGGCGCGTTTGATATTGTGTACGCTGGTGGCCGAAATCAATCGGTTAAAGATTTAATTTATGGCGTCGGTATTACTTACGGGGATTTCTATAAGCCTGGTTGGTATGCAGCTGCAAACATCAATAAAAACGAAAACCACGATACAGATAACCTAGGCCGCTTAATCAAGGATGCCGTTGGATTAGAGTCGCTTGTTAGCTACCGCTTTGATAATGACGTGCGTACATTTATCGCTTACAACGTATTTGATGCGGGCGATGACTATGTGATCCAACCAAACTTTAATGCTGATCCTAATGATGTTTTTAAGCGTCAGTTTGCCGTGATAGGCGCACACTACTTTATGTCTGAAGACACCATTTTGTACATTGAAGCACGTAAGGACTTTAGTGACTTCTCAAGCGCCGATGCCGCGCAAGAAGCACAAATGTCACAAACCGAAGACGACGGTATCGCCATCGGTTTCCATTACACGCTGTAAGACTAAGCACTGTAATAACAACTTCAAGTGCATCAAAGCTCATAACTTTCGTGATCTTTGATGCACAAACTTACAATGAGTTTAAAAATGCCAACACGGCTGATTTATCATTTGCCGACAAGCTTTCGTAAGCTACTCTCGCTGCTTGCGCTTCACCATCATGCCATAAAATAGCTTCTTCAATCGTTCGCGCACGACCATCGTGCAGATAGCTTGGCTCAGCGGTACAAAACTCATTGCCCTGCCCACCTAACACATTATCAACACCACCTGTCACACAAGCAGACAATCCAATCCCCCATAATGGCGCTGTTCGCCACTCAGCACCGCTAGCGATGCCTTCACCTAAGTTATCCGCAAGACCTGGGCCCATATCATGTAGTAATAAATCGGTATACGGATGGATCGTTTGCGCACGTAACTCCGCAAATGGATGATACTCACTGGTTTCAAATGTTGCTGTATGGCAACCTTCACAGCCAATTGAGGTAAAGCGTGCCTTTCCTAATTGCACCTCAGGGTCGTCAAGCCCACGCTGCGCTCTTACACCCAATAAAGCGATATATTTGCTTAGCGCAGTGAGGTGTTGATCAGACACTTCTACACCGCCACCTCCGCAGCTTGATTGTGATGCCCCACAGTCAGGATTTGGAAATACCGAGTTGGTTACTCCCATATCCGTATTAAATGCACTAGCGACTTGGTGTTTAATTGATGCCGCCGCAGCTTTGTAGCCAAAGCGTCCTAACCGTGTTTGACCGGTAATAGGATCGTTCACGCGCTGCGCTTTGCCCGAAATACCGTCGCCGTTACTGTCGTTTTCATCCGCCAAGGCTAACACCGCACTCTCTGGTATCGCTTCAAGTAAGCCCAAGCCCACCAGCTGAGGCGCGATACGGGCTGAGTAGCGTGCTGGAGTGGTTTTATTAAATTGGTAATTGGGTGAACGCAAACCATTATTTTCAGTCCACGAAGCAATCGTTACATCTCCCTCGCCTTGCGTCTCGGTATCTATGCCTGTGTTTTTAGGCTGTAACACATTCCCCAATAAGGGATGGGTGTTGCCATTGATATCGGCCACTTTAAACACCCATTTTGCCAATGAGCCGCCAATAGCTGGTGGAGCCGCACGACCATTGCGAACATGGCAAGCTGCGCAACTGTCGTTGATATAGTGTGGGCCTGACTTTCCAACCACCGCACTAAACACGCCATTTTCTCCGTTGCGTTCATCGTGCTCACCATTAACAAAACTACTGTGGTGAACACGTCGCCCCTGAACAAATGCCTGTCCATTTTGGCTCGATAAATTGGTCGCCATTTGCATAAAGTGATTATCAGGCTCATTAGTGTAATTGTATGGCAATGTGGTTTTGCCTCCTAACCACCCCGCTTCTGCAATCGGGTAAGAATCTTCGCGTTGTGATGATGGATCAGCAAAGTCGCCAACGGTTTTCCATGGGACAAGCCCTTCACCTACCATGTATAAATACGTTGTACCATAATAATTTTCTCGTCCTTCTGGTGGCGCATCAAGAAATTGGCTAACTTCAAACTCCATGCGCTGACCAACTTCAAGAGGCAAAAAGCCTGCAGCAGGGTCCCAATTTAGCGGCCTGTAGTCATCAATGATCACTCTATAACGATATTGATCACCTGAATCACTTATCTTATTAAAGTTCGTATCATAACTGCCGTTATCAAGCTCAACGACCGCACCGCCACCAAAGTAATTACCGTGGTACTCAGCAACTGTGCCTAATCCACGATACCAAGCACGAAATTCGCGCGCACCGAGTTTCCATTCTGTAATAAAGGTCACTTCAATGCGTGAGCCGCCTTTAGCTACAAAATCAGCGATTTCAAATTGCGCAGTTCGATGCGTCCAATAATGCGATAAATAGTGATCATAGATTTGAAACTGATCTTCTTTTGCATGGCGGTCTCGGCCGCGATCAGCAAAACGCGTAATTAGTGCATCGCCACGGTCATAACTCACAGCTTGCTCTAAAGGTGTTGTTGCATCATAAAGTGGCACAATAGTGCCAAAGCTGATCTCACAACCTTGGCTGTCAACTTGGCGCCCCGTAGGGGTATTGGGACATTGGTCTAGATTATCTGGCACACCATCGTTATCGCTATCATTGTTAGATGAACCAGCGATATTGAACTCAAGCCAGTTTAGATTTAACTCGCCACCCGCCATTTCAACACGAACGGTATGTACACCCTCATTTAACGTAATCGACGCAATATTTTGACTAATAAAGGTTTGCCAGCCACCCGTAGCAGGCACAACGGTACTGGCAACTAGATTACCATTAACAAGAACGTTATACGCTCCGTTACCAACTTGGGAGGCAACGCGTGCGGTCAAATTATAGCTTCCCGCGCCTAAATTAGCCTGATATTCGAGCCACTCTCCCGCCGACGTCCAACCTACGTTGTAACCACCGCCGTTGTCGCTGGTCAGCTCAATATCAACATCATCATTGCGATATTCGCCACCTGTATTGCCTGCATCGTTATCAAAATAGTTGCTGTAGTCTTCCGCTTCGATACGAAGTTGCTCAGTGATTAAAATGCTACATCCATCGGTGTTTACCACATCCCCCACAGGCGTATCTGGACACTGATCGATACCATCATTCACGCCATCACCATCGCTATCGTTACCAGCTGAGGATTCTGAAAGTATATAGGCCTGCTCTGCGGTATCTACGACCGTTCCGTCCTCCTGTTGGTAAGTAAACCAAAAACTAACTACATCCCCCACTGCTAGCCCAGATATTGTCAGCTCATTGCGACCATTAATCACTTGCATGCGGACATTTTGCTGCACACCGCCGTTGACTCGATAATGAACATCCGCCCAGCCGGTAGTGTTAACATAGAAAGTTAAGGTATCCAGAGAGACCTGTTCCAATCCATCGGGTAAATTATTCAGTGGACAGCCATTCGCATCAACTTCTTCATTTGGTTGAGTATTTGGGCACTGATCGAGGCTATCCTCAACACCATCTTGATCACTATCGACAGGTGCACTACCGCCACCAGTCCAGGTAATATCGTCAATTGCCATTTGAAAAGAATAGTTAAGTTCTTGCCCAGCGACAGAGACAATATTGAAGTGATTTTTAATTGATTGTAATGCCACCAAGCTACCCGCTAACTCAGTGATTGGAATACGCACTTCACCCCATTGACCATCACGAACAAGGCCATACTGATTGGTGTTCGCGGGGAATGTGATCCAGTTCTCATTAGTATAAGTGTCAGCAATGCCAATTCTGAAACTCACATTCGCAGGAATTTTAATCTTAAAATTTAAGTAACCATCCCTAAAGTTGCTCATATCTCGCGCTTGACGACTTTGAATACCGGCTCCAAACCACTGCGTTGGCAAATATTGCCATGCAATCACTTCATTGCCTTCATAGGCAGGGATATTGCCCTGTGTGAGTGAGTTTTGGTTCCACACATAAATATCCGCGTTGCTTCCCGGCACTAACTGATTATCGCTTGGCCCCTCACTAAAAACACCAAAGGTGCCAACTTCGGGCTTAGTGACATTGCCGCTGAACACTTCACCTTGACCATCTAGCTCATAAATACGCACATAATCCACCACCATTTTCCCAGGAAGTGGTGCGCTCACCTGGTCATTGCTAAGCGCGTCCGTAAATAACCCGCCGACAGCCAAGTTCATCAATAGATAAAATGGCGCGTTGAATTCGTTTGACTCTTCACTAATAACAAACGGGCTATCGAACATATCATATTCGACCCCATTATCTTCAACTGTGAAACGGATCGTTTCTTCGGTCCAATAAGTACGATAGATAACAAAGCGATTGGTTAAGGGGGTTGAGGACAAATGTGCATTATCGGTTTTGTATGCCACACTTGCTGCACAGGTTGGATTACCTTCATTGCAGGCGGCATCTGCATAAAAAATTAAGTTTGAGCCTGTATAGTTATTGCTTGGCGCACCGGGAAAGCCAGCATCATTACGAGCGGCTTGAGATTGGCCCATCTCCATGATGTCGATTTCGCCTTTTGCCGGCCAGCTAGCTGTACTCGTCCCTAGCATCCAAAGTGCAGGCCAAAGCCCCGTGTCGACATCAGATACCTTCATTCTGATCTCTATCATGCCATATTGCACAGCAAGCTTATTCTTACTCTGGATCTTACCTGAGGTAAATGCCTTGCCGCCTATCGCTTGATTTTTTGCTTCAAGAACAAGGCCTTTGTTTCCCACCTCGCCTACAATGTCGCTAATATAGACATTATTTTCACTGTACCACTGTAATTCTTGATTACCCCAACCACATATTCCTTGGTCACAACCATCCCCGACATCTATATTCCATGTGTTGGTATCTAAATTATTAAAATTATCTTCCCAAAGTAAATTCCCCACAGCCGCGTTACTTTGCGAAGACGCACAAACAATCAGACTGATAACGCTAATGTTTGCGAGCTTTGCGATTAACTTGCTACTCGTTTTCACTTTATGTCTCCAAATGTAATGTATAAAACTGCTTTAGTGATCAACCACTAAAACACGGATCCTTTTAATCACTTCATAAACCGCAGAAATAAAAGCGCTTACATTTCAATCCATAACAACCCCGAACAATTGAAAAATATAGCGCTTTTCAAACACACGAGCTTTACTACACACTTTTCAGCGCGGTGTAATCGTATGTTGAATGTTAAACCTAACATGTAAGCGCTTACATTAACGAGAAAATAACAACAATTGTTATATTTTTTACTTTTATCAATTGATGGACTAACGACAAGTCGAGCGCTGTGACCAAAGCACATTCAGGGAAATAAAAGTCAAACCGCTGAGGTCAACAGACACGATGGATCTCATATTCAAAGAAAAGTGGACTGTTTTCATCATGCACTTGCTGTGAAAACCCCAGCTTTTTGAGCAACCGAATGGAAGCATGGTTGGATTGCTCCACTCCCGCAATTAGGGTACTCCAACACTCTATACTGGTAACTGCATGAATAAACCCTTGCAGCAACTCACTGGCGTAACCTTTACCCCAGTGCTTTTCAGCCAATAAGTAACCGATATGCGCATCACTTTCGTTTTCAACGTAAACAAACAAAAAGCCAATTGTCTCATGCTGCCCAAGCTTAACTTGCAGTAAGCGGCTCTCTGAACACATACGCTGAAACCAGTTTTCGGCCTGTTTTGTTGAATCAATACCATGAAAATAAGGGGGAAGGTTTTCAACCACGTTAGAACTCAGGATATGGGGAATTTGCTCTATCAGCCGTTCACGATCGAGTGCTGGAAGATCGTCGTTAACCTCAATAATGTGCAACCTTAAGGTCTGAAATGATAATGCCATTAGCTTCCTACTTTTTATCAACTCGATTGTTATCCTAACTAGGATACTAGCATTGCTTCTTTTAATGTGTAAGGCGTACGCAGCTATTTGCTGCAACAATTGATTGGATATAGGTTGCACAATCAACAAGATTGAAATGCACAAAAGTCCAACGCTGTCATTTTTATTTGCTTGATAAAAATTCAATATAATAAACAACTTAAAAAACAAACAACTAAAAGATCTACTGAAGTTATTTGCCATCCCCGCTTGAAATGTGTTTAAAAATTAAACACATTATTTAACAGATAAGTACTTAGAAATAGGTATTTATCTACATTACTAAATAATCAAAGATAACAAAATAACTGGATACAACATGAAACTGAAAAAAGTAAAATTAAAAAACCTTAACGCAAACAAAGCGCTAGATGCTAAACAAACGAAAGAAATAGCAGGCGGAACCGGCGCTTACAGTAAAGACTACGGTGCATGCTATACCGCACCTGAATTTTGCTCAACAGTTTACATCTGCTAAGTATGCCAAGCCCAGCAACTAGCTGGGCTTGGCTGTGTTTCTCAATCAAGTTATCTTTTTAATTTTACATAGAACTCTTACAGCTAACGTTACTCTACTTTTGCAAAATATTCGGCTTAATTGAAAGTCACCAACCTTATTCAAGACTGTCAGGTGAGCTTAGCATAGGCCTTTAATAACTGGGTGATTTTCCTCCCTATAAAACATGGACATAAACTTAAAAAGTACTAAGAAACTATTTTAAAATATTTTTATTTCATAAAGCATTTGTAGAACCTCATAGTATTTTTTAGTAATTAATATTTCACTCGCACCAAGAAAAATTAGACTATAATTTGTCGGTAACGTGAGGAGGGATTCGATGAAAATTATATTCTTGATGGCAGCCTTTTTTCTTTTTCACAATCTTCAGGCGGCTGCTTCACCTGAAGCTCGCATGATACTGGCTGTTGATTATAGCAAGCTGTCAGATGATGAAATTGGTCAGGTCAACAAACTCTTGATCGAAATGCAGCCTCAAGAAGAGTACTTCGAACATACGGTAGCAGAGAACGAAAATCTTTACTCTATCATACAAAACTACACTAGATATTCTGATGGTGCCTCTCCATTATCTGTCACCCAAATTGCAAACGCAGTAGCTAAAGCTAGTGGTGTTGGTAACTTGAATATAATTAGACAAGGTCAAACTCTTCAATTTCCATCACTGCCAGTGCGTCCTTTCCGTGAAGGTGCATCATATAATCAATATCAAGAGTTTAACCTTGAAACAAAGGAGCTAGCAATTTGCTCCGCAGATGGGTGTGATCCTGTTGGTTTACCAAAAACCTTGATTAACAATCAACGTCGCAGCCTTGCTGACTCAGGTGCACTGTCAATATCCGTAAGTAAAATAGCCCCTCGTGAATTTGAGAAAATAGACGTACTACTCTCAAACCTCGGCTCAAAGGCAACTTTAATACCTTCTGGATATGTTGAAATTGAACTACTGCAAGATGACTTTGGAGTTTCACCAACAATAGTAAAATCCCACCTTCCACAGGCTCCAAGTGCTGGAGCTGCATCTCTATATATAGTGGATAAATTTTCAGAAGACAATTGTGCACACGGTAATCTCGTTGAAGATGTTGTTAGAGATACACTGACTAAGCTTGAAGCATGGGATGAGTTAAAGGCAAGAGTTCATAGGCTTGAACTAGATTTTTGGAAAGACCCTGAAAAAGGAATTAAAATAATCAGGAATTTTATAGACTCTAAATATGCTGACTTTCATGCTAAACAGCTATTCGAGAAAGAGCTTTACGATATAAAAAAAGACGTCGAAAGAGGCGCTGCTCGTAATGGTATCCCAGCCTTATATTTGAGAGCATTGTTGGAAAACGTTGAAGCCGACAATGGTATTCCAGTTTTATCAGCTTCCTTTTGGGTAAAAGATCAAGGAATAAGAATTCTACCTCGGGATCATAGGTTTTATGAGCGGACCTTCATCTTTGCTGCTACACCAAATTTATCTCTCGAAATTGAGTCAGCGAGCCTTCCTGAACCTCAAGGGAGTGTATACTCAAATCGTTCTCGCTCTGCAATTCTTGTTTCGGCTTTTGACGCTAACCTTGCTATTACAAGTATGTTTTCACGTAATGGAGATGGAATAGAATTCATTGATTTAGGTACTGTCACAGGTCAATTTGGTCATTGTAAAAACCGTAACGACCATGGCAGTAGCTTTGCAACTCCAAAAATAGCAGCATTGGTATTCAAACTCGCAAATGAATCTCCACGCGACAAAGTAATTAGGCGAGTTTTACTCAGTGCCGATATACAAGAAAAGTTTGTGAATAGAGTTCAGGCTCCTGGCTCACCTAGGCTAGATCTTGCCAACCTTGATTCTGGCCTCTACGGAATTAAGCATAATGGAATTATTGAACGATTAAGTTCCACTTCAAAGAAACACACTTTAACGGTTGATCAGATTAAGCAACCTTTTGGCCTTGTCAGCGGAAATACCCCCTCTATCGCAGGTGTATTTTTCGGAGTAAATGATACGTACGTATTCAGAGAATCTCTCTGGAGGTGGAGCCAAGCTAAGGTAAGTACATTCAGTATTGTAACAGACATAGGCACTATTGAACTTAGTGAGTTGAAACTGAAATATAAAGGAGTCATTGCTTTATGAAAAAATACTGTCTTATAAGTATTATTTTTAGCACATTATATATTACGGGTTGTGACGAAGATTATAATGGAATAATGCGAGAAAAAGTACGTAACGCTTTAGGTGAAGATTACAATAACTACTACTTTTTCTCTTATCCAACTGATAATTTTGGAATCGGTACTATCCACGTTTTAAATAAACCCAACGAACCGATAAACACATCAAATCAATATTGCGCGACATATAGCTGCCTAGGCCTGGAGAAAAATAGAGTCTTAGGCAAGTCAACTATAGACTTAGACGGATTTGCAAGCACAGGCTTAAAAGGCGGAGTCATTACATTCTCTGAGAATGAATCAAAAAGCCTTGGCTTGAGCTTTGTTTTGCCCCAATTATTCGCAGCTCTTGGTCTTAATGGTAATTTCGAAAAGGAATCTGTTACACGGGCCAAAATCACTCTTGGCCAAGCATACCCAAGAACCCTTGAACGAAGAAAGTTTAGAGAGTTTATCACTAGAGCAGATATTGGCGCGGATACATTCCTTAGAGAAGCTTTTATGGAAGGACGTCTTGCCGTCGTTGTATCCGACGTAGTTATTGAAAATATGACAGTAGAAATTATGGTTGATTCTAAATTACAATCAGGGCTAGATGCTAAGCTAATTGAGATTCCAGGAGGGGCTTTTTCTGATTCACAAGTAGGCTTCAAGCTAAGTTCTTCCTCCCAAGGAACATTTGTATTTGAAGTGAAAAACCCTGTTATCTTAGCAAAATTTACTAAGAAACAACCCAGGGGGGGAGAATTAGCAGATGAGAACTCGTGGGATGATTGGATTGCTATCCCGACGATTTCAGAAAGCTCAGAATAGATATCAAAATAATTTCCCAATCTTACTCACGACAGCACCAAAATTGAGACAGTTACTAGATCACCATGGCGTGCTGGCAAAATAGTGAGACAAATAGTCTATCAATGCCCTCACGGTTGGAGACATATACTTTCTCGAAGAATAGAGCACATATATATTCATATCGCTTGGCTTCCAATCAGGCAATACCTGCTTAAGCTCGCCAGATTTGATGTAGCGGTTAACCAAATAAGTGGGTTGAATTGCCAGACCAGCGCCATTTAACGCTGCGTGCAATAAGGCCGTTGCTTCGTTCGCAGTTAAACGGCAGTTTACGGCTACCGACTGTTGTGAGTTATCTTTGCGCAAATGCCAGATATGCTGCTGAAAGTTCTTATACCCGAGGCACAAGTGCTCAGCTAGATCATCTGGTTTTTTGATTTCACTTGCACTCGCAAGATACTGCGGCGACGCCACGATAACTGAGCTACATACTGCAATTGATTTACCAATCAAAGAAGGGTCCGGTGCAGAGGCAATACGAATAGCCAGATCTATCTGACTCTCAGTGAGATCGGCCACAGTGTAACTCCCCCAAAAAATGAAACAGTTCATAAGTAGAATTTTCCATTAACTAAAATAGGAAAATTTACGATGAGAAAAAGCAAGTTCACCGAAACCCAAATTGTCAGCATGATCAAAGAATCTGAG